>CALHPU010000026.1 GCA_938036435.1 uncultured Pirellulaceae bacterium
TGGCGACTGCTATCCTTACCGCCCGGAAGATCGTGGCTTTCAGCACTGCGTCTATCACGGGGCCGGCGGCGTCGGTCAGGCACCGGACTATTGGGGCAACGACTATTTCGACGACACCTATATCGTTAACGGCAAGCACCAGCGCTTCGAAGGTTTCTGCACGGACGTCTGGTTCGACGAGGGCATGAAGTTTATCAAGCACAACAAAGACAAGCCATTCTTCGCTTACATCTCTACCAATGCGCCGCACGGTCCATATTACTGCCCCGATAACTACACCAAACCGTATGAAGACCATCCAAACGTTCCCAATGCTGCATTCTACGGAATGATCACGAACGTCGACGACAACATGGCAAAGCTGACGAAATTGCTTGATGACGAGGGATTGGCCGACAACACGATTCTCGTTTTCATGACCGACAATGGAACAGCCGCCGGCGTTAAAGGGAATCGTGGCTTCGACGGTGGCATGCGTGGCAGGAAGGGCTCCGAATACGAAGGCGGACATCGAGTCCCTTTTATCATTCGTTGGCCAAACGGAAAAATTGAAGCGGGCAAATCGGTTGAGCGATTGACGGCGCACATCGACGTTTTGCCAACGATCATTGAACTATGCGAGCTGAGCGCGCCAAAGATCGCGTTTGACGGCAGTTCGATTGGCCAACTGCTGCACACCGATGGCCAAGACTGGCCGGAGCGCAATCTTGTGGTTGAGTCACAGCGCGTCGTTGATCCCATCAAATGGCGGAAAAGCGCCGTGATGAACGACCGCTGGCGTTTGGTCAACGGAAAAGAGCTTTACGATCTCAACGCCGACCCCAAACAGGCCAATGATCTAGCCGCAGAGCACCCGAAGGTTGTTGAACAAATGCGAGGAATATACGATCGATTTTGGGCTGACGTTTCTCAGGAACACGATCTGACCAGCTATATGGTGATTGGTTCTGATCGTTCGCCGCTTGTTTCACTCTCTTCGCATGATTGGCTAATTGATGAGCTCCCGCCGTGGAGCCAGAATCACGTAAGAAAGGGGGCTGTTGCGGAAGTTTCGTTCTGGGCTATCGAAGTTGAGCGTGACGGAGAATACGAAATTTCCCTACGGCGGTGGCCGGTTGAAGCGGACAAGGGTATTAACGATGGCACCTACGGCAAGGCGTTCAACTACAAGCAGGCTCGTTTGCAAATCGGAGACGTTGATCAGACACAAGACATCCCAGAAGGTGCTAAAGAGGTTACCTTCAAGGCGACGCTTAAAAAGGGCGTTACTAAACTTGCCCCAACCTTTATTGGCCCTGAGCTAACCGCCACTCCTTATTACGCTTACGTGACGCACCACCCGAAACCCAACTGGCAAACTCCCGCGGGCATGGGCATCCCTGTTTACGATCCCGATTTTGGCCGTGTGCCTCCTCAGGTAATCGCCAAACAGAAATAGTGACCGAGAGCCGTTCTGGTGCTTCATTCAGATTCAATTTTCGGATTGCCGGTCGCCGGTTGCCGGTTGCCGGTGCGCTCTTATAGCCGAATCACTAGCTTCGATAATCGTCGATTTTGTAAATGCTTGCCGGCTTTTCAAACTTCTCGGTAAGCATCGAAGCGTGGTCGTACAGCCAAGCCTGACAAACGTCCCTGTCGGTGATCGTCCAATGGTGCTCTCCGACTAACGCAAACGGACGTTCACCACAGCCAGATACCAGCACCGCATCCCCCTTCTTCGCTTGACTCAAAACCCACTCGATCGCTTTGAACCGATTGGGAATAATTTGAGCAGACTCTGGTTTTTGGAACCCGTCCAATACTTGATGGATCGGTTCGTAATCCACCATCGGATCCGCCGACGTGCGAGTAATCACACTATTATGCGAGGCTTTCTCGGCAACCTCGCCCAACAATCGGCGATGGTGTTCTGATTGCAGTGGATCGGTCGAACAGACACACCAGATCTTCCCCTTGGTAACCTGCTTCATGGTTCGCAAAGCATTGGCCAACTGAGAAGGACTGCTTGTCGAATCGACCCACACTCCAAAAGGTTGGCCACATTCAACGCGCTCCATGCGCCCAGGAATTGAACCGACCGCTTCTAGTCCTTTCGCGATCGTGTGCAAACTGATCCCCAGCGATAGCCCGACCGCCGTTGCGGCCAAACAGTTATAGATGTGGTGGTCGCCGATGATATCCGTCCGCACTGGAACAGAGGCCCCGCCGGCAGTGATCATAAACACCTGATCGCCAACGGTACGCTCAACGACAAACGCCTTCACATTAGCATCCTGTCGCATGCCAATCGTCAACACTGGCGAATCAAGTTTTTCGATCAGAAAATGGGACTTGGCATCGTCGGCATTGAGGATGGCTAAGCCAGTGTCCTTGAGGTGATCTATCATCCGCAGAAAAGCGCGGCGATAGTTCTTTCCATTTCCGTGAAAATTATCTGGGTCGTGGCGAATATTGGTCAGGACGGCCACGTCAAGTTCAATGCCTGAAAGAGCGCGCTTAGCGAGCGCCGTGCTGGGAATTTCGACAACAGCATGATCGCACTGATGCATTACCATGCGCGAAAACTGTTCTGCGATCAGCGGTGGGTTGATATCACGGTTGGGTACAGACTGCGTGTTTTTGCCAAGGTTCACTTCGATGGAGGAGACAAGGCCCGACTCGCGCGAGTCAGCTTTTAAAATACTCTGAACCAGATGAGCCGTGACCGTTTTCCCGTCGCTACCGCTGATACCAACGGTGGTCAGACGGGTACTGGGTGTCCCCGCCAAACGGTGACAGATCTCGCCGTAGGCTTGGCGGGTGTCGGGCACCAAAATCTGCGGCGCGTCAATGGCCAGCAGTCGCTCGGTTACAACTGCCGTCGCTCCATTGGCAATAGCGGCGGCAGCGTGATCGTGC
>CALHPU010000027.1 GCA_938036435.1 uncultured Pirellulaceae bacterium
ACACAGTAGTTAAGCACTTCAAGCCGATGATAGTACTGCAAGTGCGAAAGTAGGTATTGCCGGATTTATTATGAGCCGCTTGATCTAACCACGATCAAGCGGCTCTTTTTTTGCGCCTGCGGCGAGGTGAAGGTTTACAGAATTCAGGTTTACAGGAAATCGGTGGGGTTATTGAGAGGTTTTCAGGATGAGATTTTTCGTTGCTGGGTACTCGGTACTTAGTACTGACTAACTTCGCTGCAATTCTCTGCCAGGTAAAGTGAACATCCACTTGTCCGCCGAGAACGGTGGAGCCTCAGAAAACAACGTTCTTTTTGAGCAATGGTTCCATTTCCCATCAGACAGAGTCTTCAAGACAGAGGACACTGAGAAGCACAGAGTCAGCAATCACTTGACGGTGTGAAACTCTGTGATTCTCCCTGTTCTCCGTGGTTTTAAAAAAGTGATTGAACTTGCTGGCCGCACTAAATCGTTGAGCTATCAATGGCCAACTGGGACAGAAGTAGTCCCAGCCTCCCCTGCGTCCAATCTCATGCTGTCAGCTAGTCACCTCGAAGCGCAAAAAAACCTCTGACCGTAACGGGAACGATCAGAGGCCCGAAGTTACAAGAATTAATGGGCTGTACCCAAATCTCAAATTAAGCCGGTAGCGCTTTGAGGGACTCTTGGGTCGTGTGGCAGCGGACTGTAATCTGTCCTCTCTCCACACTCGACGGGAACATATCCTTCACCTTATCCACAAACCACCAATGGGGCAAATTACGAACATCGCTGCAATCGAACACGATTTGCCTGGCGTCCTCGTATAGAAATTCTTTCAGCCTTTCGATGGCGTAATCACACGCTTCTCGATCAACGTAACCTGAAATACTGATAACAGACTGACCGCTAACTAATTTGCTTGCGTAGACGTGGTTGATATTCATCGTAGGTTCCACTTTTCCAAAGACAAAAGGAAGAATTGGGTCGCGCTTCCCATAGCACGTTCGTTTAAACCAAAAGCTCTTGGTTGTGGGACGACGCTATCGAGGAACCCTTACTTCTTTTCTCGGATCCTTTTCCCAGATGTTAACCACCTCGCATTGACGGAATAAACTCAGACAAACCCCATGCAAAATATCGCAAAACGCTACTTTTAGTGAAATAGGCAACTAAAGAGAAATGCCCATTTGAAATCGCATCTGATCCTCCGCTAACTTTTACTACCATTTTGGAATTGAATTTCTTTTGCTCATTCTGCTGACTCTCTAATTTGCAAATCTAAAGTAAGGCCTCGTTCAAAACTCCGTCCCACTATCTGCGATCACGCGGAGCGACTGATCGTCATTCTCTAAATCTAGCGAAACAGGAAGGTAGCAATGGGAAGGTTTAAAAAATTTCGAACTGAAATCCGTGAAGCTTTGGAGCTGGAAGACAGAGTGTGCCATCATCTTGCTAATCAGAAGTTTCCTGTATTCAAAAAACTTTCGGTCAACGCGAATTTTGGTAAGGTGATCGTAAGTGGAGCGGTTCGTACGTTTCATGAACGCCAAGTCGCAGTGAGTTCAATCTTAAAAGTCACCGGCGTCACCGACTTGACGGATAATATTGTCGTCGCCAGCCGATAATTCGATCGTATTGCGAAATTGCCCGGAGGAAGTAATGGTATCCAACAGAGCCGACGCAATAATTGACGTTGCTTCTTTCTACTGTCTAAGTTTCCGCCAAAGCTCATGAAGAAAATGAACTGCTCAGATCTCTGTGCTAGTCGCAAATTTGCACTGCGATTATTGGCTTATGTATTCGGCTGGGTCGCGCTGATGTTCGGCGCTCTGCAGATATTGCACTTTCAGATGCCACCTTTGCATACGTTCTGCGGTAGCTGGGGGTGACTGCCTCCATCGAATGCACTAGTTTCAGTGCACACGTTTTGGCTAACTTTAACTGTGCCCGCTGTACTGTTGGGGCAATGGGTTTGGCCAGTCCTTAGAAACCGCCGGGTTTGGTCCACCTGCACATTAGTCTTTGGCGCGTTGGCGATCGGCTACATCTCTTTGGGAGTCATTTACCTTAACGCAGAACAACAAACGTTTTCTGGCCTGCTGAACATGGCAGTGTTCCGAATTCTCTCCGCCACCGACCTGCCAATTCTCCAGTTACTGATCGCCAGTGTAGTGGGTTGGTTTTGCAGTGAAAGCCAAAAGATGCCGCATTCAAGCTTGGCTGCGAATCCCAGCCCCAATCTTTAGATAGCTCCAGTGAGTTGACTAGCTGCGCGAGTATCGGGGCTAGCCCAATGGGGCTCACTTTACAATTACATCGCCAAGTTTAAGTTGTTCTTCGGATCGCTTTAGCCCGAAGGGCGACACAATTTTTTGTGCCGCCCTCCACGCTGATTTCTTGTTTAGATTCAGTCCGATTGCTGACGCCACCGGCAGTTCATGTGCCGGCCTCCGGCCCAAAGTGAGTGCCATTGCGGGCTAGCCCGCCGCATGGTGAGCAAATACGGAAAGGGATTAATAACCTGCGAGATGAACGGAAGGATCTATTTGGATTACCCTGAACCTATCTGCAGAAGACAGCCACCTCATTCTGCCCCAGGCTCAACGTGCGCTTTCATCACTGTCAGGCTCTTTGGTCTATTGTTTCGTGACTTTGATTTGGCGTGACTTTGAAAATCGGAAATCATGACGGGAAGCCCAGTAGAAACTCTCTTGCGCAGCCGCTGACCAATCACGGCCTCTGCGTTGGAGGCGGCTCCCTCAGGGATAAGTTCGGCGGGCCATTTCTCGGTCGCGCAGTCGCCGGTTTGAACAACCTCTCCTGGTTGCTTCCGTTTACGCCAGATAACAACTTCTTTCATGGTAGCTTGGTACCGTTGCTGATTTCGGTCCATCTCTTCAATCAATTTCTTCTGCTTCTTGTACATTTCCGTGATCTGTTGGTCTAGATGCTTAGGCCGAGGCAATTTCATCGTGACACGATCGCCCAGCCGTACGATAGAAAGTGATTCAGACAACTGAGCCGCCTGCCGAGCTCGCCACAGGTCGAAGTCTGCTCCTTCGTAAGTTGGTGCGGAGGCCAGTATCTGTTTCTGTCCGTCTAAGAATTGTTGAATGCTAGTTTCCGCGTAAGACAGAAACGCGGCGGCCAATTGGTCTTCTTCAAACCCCAGCTCTACGCTCGCCAGCATTGACTGATTGAGACTTAACTTGACTTGAAGTTCCTGGACGTTGCCCAACGAAGAGGTTGCGAAACCTGTCATTCCGATGCCGTCTGTTTTTTCAATTTTGCTTACATCCGCAGCAAGGAACAATTCACCTCTGAAATCACTACCCACCAAATCACGTAACCAAACGTTCGCCGGTCGTTTCGGGTTGAGCTGGGAATTCAACGCGTCCTTCAGGGACTGACGACTGTCAATGACAAATGTCTGAGGGTCAAGCATCACCACTGAGCAACGATCAGGGCCACCATCGAGGATATCCATTTCGCCATGACTGGCACGCGCGTAGGCTTCTGCTCGCCCTTTTTCCCCATAATGCTCAAGCAACTTCTCGAGAACCTCAATCTTCGTTGGTTTCGAAAATTTGATCAGAGCGGAAAAGTCTTTGTTCATGTAGTGGGCTACCGTCGGTAGATTCTTCGGCGCTCTTTTCTCAAGTTGTGCTTCCATCCTCTCGAAAAGCGTCGCCATGGGGGCTCTCCATACCTTCTGAATCGACTCTTGAGACGAGGCCACAGCGATCAGTTCGATCCCGGCTACATCTATCGGTAGAAGTGTTGATAGGTCGAATCCGCTGGCCTGTAGTGGTTTGTACTCCTTCAGTTGTTTTGGACGAAGAACCAACAGCACCTCTGCATCGGCCGGAGCGAACGCCTCGAATTTGGCCAAATCAGAGTCCGTCCCCTTGGGTGTTGGGGACTTGAGCGTCACTGTGTTTAGCTGCGCTGAGCAGCCACAAATGATCATAAGCGTCGCAACTAAAACCGTCCGAATTGTGTTGTAAGTCATTTCCTGCCGCCATTTTGAAATAGGTTCTTGCTGCCGAAGCGTAGGTTTTTGCGGTACGGCGAGGTTGCGGCGTGTCTTGAAATGACAAAAAGTAGTTTCGGCGGCGCTCACCTGTATCGAATAATCTGGTCATTCGTATTTGGAATAACTTTGGCACATTTTCAATGCTGCCCACCACCTAGTGTCTGAACCAGCACCGTCTGTTTTCCGCTGAGGAAGTGCGGAAGTCCTCCCCGTTGCAGGAGCGGTTGGGACGTTTGTTGATCGAACCACGGCAAATTTTAGGGCGGTGTCTGTTGGCAAACACTAAACTCCGCATATTCCGCCGTTTTTTCATGGGCGCCGAGATAAACACTGCTCAGCGGAGTGTTTAAATCCAGCCCAGGCATTAGGGAAAGCTAGGCTTTCTCATGAGCACTATACAGCAATCTGACGGCACCATTTTCCCAGCAGTTTCAGCCAGCGTGGACCCACCTCCGCTGCCTCGGACAGTCGTGGTCAAGAGAGCGTTTGGCCTAATCGCCAAAGAAGCTCTGGCCGCCGTGATGATCTATTTCCTTTGTGGTGCCCTACTCAAACCCCTTTTCGGCTCCTTAGCGGTCATTGCCTCAGGCGGCTCATCTGAAATGCGCTCATGGGGCATCGTTCTCAGTTCCGTGATTGCGTTGGCCTGCTACGGATTTGGCACTGGGCGTTCGAGTGAGAAACATCGCTTGTGGCGTATTGTTTTACACACGGTCCTACAGCTGGGCTTATTAGCAAGAGCCTTTCGGGGCTTAGGCGATAGCCAGGGACTCGCAGTCGGAGTCGTTGTCTCAGTCTTTCTCCTGTTCGCATTTCTGGGCAGCATGTTCAGACAAGCCAATCGCAAAAAGGAAACGCAAGGCAAAAACGCCAACAAAGATGCAGCGAATTTTGTAGTTCATATCATATTAGGAATCGTAATATTCATTGGCATAGAACTCACTAACACTTGGTTGTCTGGCCATGCCCAAAATATGATTTATCTTGGTCGTCCCGCGCCCGCGACCGTGTTTATGAAGCCCAGCGGCGAAAAGTGGTCACTATCGCAACAGCAAGGAAAGGTCGTCTTGATAGAATTTTGGTCACCCAACTGTGCCCCCTGCATTGGCGAGTTTGCTCATCTGAAAGAGATTCACCACCGCTACAAAGACCGCAGTGATTTCGAGATGGTTAGCGTTACCGTCGGCGGCAGCCCTGAAAACGCTAACGAAGTGTTTGCAGACTACGAAGCCGATTGGACCTTGTTGCAGCAGCCAGAGAAAACCAACAGTGAGGACTTAACCCCAGATTTTATACCCTCAGCATTCATCGTTGACGCCGAGGGAAAAATCGTTGCCGCGTCCGTACGCTCAACTGCAATTGACCGCAAGCTTGAGGAACTCCTCAAGTAGGAGACGTATTCTCAATAGCCCCGCAGTTTTGCTAGTGGTGAGAAATTAGGCGGGCGCTAGGCTCGAAAGAAATTCTGCCTGCGACTCGATGATTACCAGTATGCCGACGATGAAGCAGTAGATCGAGAACCATGTCAGTTGACACGCTTTCACCAATCGGATCATCCACAGGCATGCAACCAGACCTGTAATAAATGCCGCGATAAAACCTACCGATAAAGGCAGTGCTTGCCCGGTTTCGAACAGCGGCGCGCCGTCCTTGAACGCAGACAACACGTCCTTGGCCATTTTGCCAAAAATTAACGGCACGACCATCAGAAACGAAAACCGCGCCGCCTTCTCACGGTCAATTCCCAGTAGCACTGATGTAGAGATCGTTGCTCCCGAACGCGAGATGCCAGGCAGAATCGCGATCGCTTGGGAGATGCCGATGATGAGCGCGTTAAAAATGCTGACAGGTTTTTCGGTAGTCTTGGCGCGGTCTGCCAATAATAGCAGTCCTCCGGTAAGCAAAAGCATCGTTCCTACCAGCGGCAACTGCTGGCTGAAGAGAGCCTCGATTTGGTCATTAAACATCACGCCAACAACGGCCGCCGGGATCATGGAGAGAACGATCTTCACGCAGAACCAAAACTCAGCTCGATCCTCAGACGGCTTAAACAGTCCATTGAGAATTTCAAAGATGTCCTTGCGGAACACAACGATCGTGCTCAGGGCTGTCGCGAAATGCAGCACCACCGTCATCATCATGCTCTGCTGAGCAAGTGAGTCATCTCGCATCAGGTATTTGGCAATCTCTAAGTGCCCGCTGCTGCTGACCGGGAGAAATTCCGTCAGGCCCTGAACAATGCCAAATACGACCGAGCGAACAATATCATTCATGATGTGTCTGAGAGAGAACTGGAAGGAACAAGATAGAAACGAGATTCACGTACCGATGTCGGGAAACAGAAGTCCGCGCCCCAATAGAATTTCTTCAGAGGTTAATTTAGACCACAAGGGTTGAAACCCCACTCCCCATAGCATCGGTTCTGACAGCGAAAAAAAACAGTGGTCAGCCATAGACATCGTAAATAACGCTATTTCTTTCGGCTCTTTCCCTCTAAAATAGTCGGCTTGCTGTTTTGCATTATCCTAAAGCAAAACACAGACGTAGATGAATACCAGTTCAAGTTACCGAGTTTTAAGATGATTGCCTCCAAGCCCAGAACGCTGTTTGAGAAAATTTGGGATCAACATGTTGTCCATGACGATCCGGGGAAACAAACACTTCTGTACATCGACCTGCACTTGGTCCACGAGGTCACCAGCCCTCAGGCTTTTGAGGGCCTGAGGTTGGCCAATCGAAAACTGCGCCGTCCTGAGTTTACGATCGCCACGCAAGACCACAATGTGCCGACAACAGATCGCTCGCTTCCCATCGTTGATCCAGTTTCCCGGCAACAGATCGAAACCCTGCGTGCCAACTGTGCCGAATTTGGCGTCAAGTTATACGATCTTGATGACGCCAACCAAGGCATCGTTCACGTCATCGGCCCTGAACTGGGATTCACACAGCCGGGCATGACGATCGTGTGTGGCGACTCGCACACGTCGACTCATGGAGCGTTCGGAGCACTCGCTTTTGGCATCGGCACCAGTGAGGTCGAACATGTCATGGCGACTCAGACTTTGCTGCAGACCACGCCAAAGACCATGGAGGCGCGCTTCGACAATACGCTTGCTAGAGGCGTTACGTCCAAGGACCTAATACTGTATCTAATTGGCCAGATCTCGACCTCTGGAGGAACAGGTTACGTCATGGAGTACACCGGCGAGGCAATTCGCGCGTTGTCGATGGAAGAGCGTATGACGATCTGTAATATGTCGATCGAAGGCGGAGCACGCGCCGGCATGATCGCTCCTGACGAAACAACGTTCGAATACTTACGCGGCAAAGAGCACGTACCCGGCGATTTTGATGCGGCTATCGAACGATGGAGAAAGCTGCCCAGCGATCCCGGAGCCGCTTACGATCGCGTTGAGGTTTATGATGCGGCCAACATCGCCCCACAAGTGACTTGGGGAACCAATCCTGGCCAAGTCACCTCGGTCAGCGCTAACGTGCCAATTCCTGCCGACATCGAAGACGCTACCGATCGGAAATCGGCCGAGCTTGCTCTGGAGTACATGGACTTGAAGGCCGGCCAACCGATAGAGGAGGTTGAGATCAACCGCGTCTTTATTGGCTCTTGCACCAATTCACGTATCGAGGATCTGCGAGCTGCCGCGGATGTCATCAAAGGCCATAAGGTTTCGGACAAAGTACACGGCATGGTCGTGCCGGGCAGCGGCGTGGTCAAACGACAGGCCGAAGAAGAAGGGCTCGATCGCGTTTTTAAGGAGTCAGGGTTCGAATGGCGGGAGGCCGGTTGCAGCATGTGTTTGGCGATGAACCCTGACAAGCTTGAACCCGGCGAGCGTTGCGCGTCGACCAGCAACCGCAATTTCGAGGGTCGTCAAGGCCGAGGTGGTCGAACGCATTTGGTATCTCCCGCAATGGCAGCGGCGGCGGCCGTCGCCGGACATTTTGTCGACATTCGCAACTGGGATTTCAAAGCGTAGATCATTCGATCGGGCTCAAGACAGTCACTTATTTTCCAAGATTTTCATGCAAGCTTTTATCAAACACACTGGCGTTGCGGCCGCAATGGATCGCTCAAACGTTGACACAGATCAAATCATTCCTAAACAGTTCCTGAAACGCATCGAGCGTACAGGGTTTGGTCAGTTCCTGTTTTTCGACTGGCGATTCCATCCCGATGGAAGTGAGAACGAGGAATTCGAACTCAATCAACCACGTTTCCGTGACGCTACCGTTCTGGTCGGGCGAAAGAATTTTGGCAATGGTTCAAGTCGCGAGCACGCGGTTTGGGCGCTGGATGATTACGGTTTTCGCTGCGTGATCGCGGAATCGTTTGCCGACATCTTTTATAATAACTGTTCAAAAAACGGTGTGCTTCCCGTTGTGTTGAGCACAGATGAGGTTCAACGGATTCACGAAAGCATTGCGGCTAATGAAGGTTACGAGATCACCGTCGATCTCGAAAACAACAAAGTCACTGACGGCAACGGGTTTGAGGCTTCGTTTTCGATTGATGATTTCCGCCGACAGTGTTTTCTCGAAGGACTCGATCACATTGCCCTCACGATGAAGCATGAGGAGAAGATCACCCAATACGAAAAAGAGACACTGGGCTTAGCCTGATAGGCCCGGTCCAGATTGGTCATTCTCGCGCCCAGAAGCGTTACGGCGGGAGCCGTGCTCTACGATTACCGAACGTAACGGTTTTCCAAAGAGATTGTAGAATTGTCTCTCCGACTATCCCAAGTTTCGCGACTTGGGCCACTCAAAATTGGTGCTGAAAACCAGAAGTGGATTACTGCGACAGAATCAGAACGGAGTAAGGGGCGATCGTCAACAATCCGCTCTGATTTAGACCATCCCATCCAACGGGATCGCTCGACACGTCAGGCGAAAAGACGTTGTCGAAATCATCGGAGTAGCCTTCCCAATCACTGTTGAAACGTACGTTCCACAGCCCCGGGCGAGGTAGCCCAATTCGATAGTTGTTGAACTGCTGGTTGCGGAAGTTGCAGACGACAATCACATCATCTCCGGCGCCTCCCTGATCCCAACGATGAAAGGCGATCAGTTTATCATTGTTGTTGACATGAAATGCGTTCACCGACTGGCCTCGCAATCCGCGGGTAGTGTTATACCAGTTTCGACGCAGGCGAATCATGTCGCGATACATTAACTGAATTCCCGAGAAGGTGTCTGCCCGAGTCCAGTCGATCGGATCTTCATCCTGAAAGAAGCCGTCCTCAAGTACTTCCTGGCCCTGAAAAAGCATAGGGACGCCGGGCGATGTCATCACCAAGGCAGCCGCCAGCGTCGAACGTTTTTGGGCGAACCAGCTATCAGCGTCTCCGGGAGTGATTTCCTCTGGTATTCGTGATCTGCCATTGGCAACCTCATCATGCGACTCCGAATAAATCACGCGCTGAAATCGGTCACCGTTGTAGTTGTGATTAATCGCATCTCGAACTTCAAACATGTTCCGATCTCCGTCATTGACGGCAGTGACGACGCCGCGGATGGGATGCACAAATTGAGAATCCCACTGGCTATCAAAACCCGCCCCGCCGGCACCGGTATCTCTTGTTACAAACGCGTTGTTTCGCAAGTCTTCGCCGACCGAGAAAGCCGAAGGCTTGCTGGCATTGATTTCGTTATTGATCCACTGCATCAACGACCAACCGTCGGGATTGTCGCCTCTTTCAGTCGTCCTAGTGGAGTGGACCGAGTCCCATCGCAATCCATCAATGTGAAAATCGTTTAACCACATCATGACGTTGTCGCGAATGTACTGGCGAACTTGGCCGCGCCCGTAATCCGGTCGAGTATCACCCCACTGAGTGTTGGCCCGATCATCTTGGTAGAAGTAAATTCCACCACGATCGTTTGCACTCCAACCGTCGAACCGCCAAAGGTCCATATCGTTGGGGCCCCAGTGGTTGTGCACAACGTCCAATAGAACCGCAATACCACGCTGATGAGCTTCGTTGACGAAGCTTTTTAATGCATCTGGGCCTCCGTAAGAGCTTTCGACGGCGAACGGTTGGCTTGGGTTGTAGCCCCATGAGAAATCTCCCGGAAACTCTGCGACGGGCATCAGCGTAATTGCATTGATGCCAAGATCCTGAAGTTGATCAAGCCTTTCTTCAGCTTGACTAAAAGTTCCCGGCCCACCTCCGGGCGTGTCATTGAATGTTCCTATGTGCATTTCATACAGCACAAGTTCATTCCATGGCGGCATTTGGAAACTGTTATCGGTCCAATCGTAATCGTGGTAGTAAATGACACTGTTACCGACCGAGTTGGTAATCTGTTCCTCTCGGGGGTCACTTTTCCAATCGATCGTGTCGCCATTCTCGATTACGTAGGCGTACTGTTGGCCTGCGGTTGCGTTGCGGAAATCGACCGACCAGTTTCCGTCTCCCTCAGGTAGAAGTTCGGTGCTCTCTGGATCCCAATCGTTGAATTCGCCTGCCAAACGGACGCTGGTCGCGAAAGGAGCCCACACTCGGAACGAAGTTCCTTCGTCGTATTTATTGGCTCCCATACCAGGGTGAGCTGAAACAGTGGATTTCCGCTGTCCAGTTAATCGGATACTGGCATCAACTCCTCCGGCAGCGTGCACGCCGATAATGTAACGAGTAGATTCTAATTTTGGATCTGTCGACTGAGTAATCTCAAGATGCTCGTCACCTGTAAGGTTTTGTGAGCGGAAATCGTGATAGCGGAAACTTGGCCAAAATCTCCTTCGAACGAAAATGTTTGGATTTCCATCAAGCGTTTGCCCATCAAGCTCAAATTCCTCGTGCGCGCCACCCGCATCGACGTACGCATAGCGCCATCCGCCGGCTTGGACATTGAGCGTCAATGCGTCGCCATCGTTCAATTG
>CALHPU010000028.1 GCA_938036435.1 uncultured Pirellulaceae bacterium
CTGATCGCAAGCATCTGTTTGGGTTGATGCAGAGCCCTTTGCTGCAAGACTCGTTTCGTAAGAATCCGACAGACTACCCGTCTGGAATGAGCTGTCGATTGCCCGTTTTCGAAATCTCGGGGGCTTTCTGCACCGAGTATCTCTACCCGTTGGAGAACCGATCAAACAAGTTAAATGAAATCCTCGCTTACGATGAAAATCGTTTCATCACCATCGAACGCGATGGCAAGGCGGGCCTCGAAGCTCAATGCAAAAAACTTATGCTAATTTCTATCTCTGGTGCTACTGACATTCGTGGCGTAGAAAAGCTTCCTCCAAACGAGCTCCCAACGTCCACCAAGGGAGTTAGTAAACAGGTGTTTATCGACCTGCTAGATCCAAAATGGAATCTGGCGGGGCAGGGGATGCCAGAAAAAATTGAGGGCCTTGCCTTTGGACCAGACTTTCCCAACGGCGACAGGCTATTAGTGGTGGCATCGGATAACGACTTCGTCCGCGAGTCTCCTACGGAATTCTTCGTTTTCCGAATTCCAAAGAATCTGTCTGCTGAGAACCAGCTATCTGAGGAAACGTTTACTGCGTCGCGTTAACGAAACTTTATTGCTACCATGACCTTCACGCAAATGCTGTTAGTGATCGTGGAAAGCAATGAAGACAACCGAACTCAGTGGTTCCCCTCCGTTTCTTCAAGGAGTCTACGTTCGGGAAGACTTTGATTTTGAAAAATGTGGCTCCGCTTTGCCGGAGTTCGCCGACCTTTCAGATTCTGACGATCCGCCGCCGATTGATTCTGACAGGCCTCAGCTGTCGGCGATGATGTCCGACGACGATTTTCTTAACTCGTTGCTGACACCACAAGAAACAAGACCGCTCGAACTGACGCCCGCCGAACCAGAGCGGGCTGCGTCTTCTCTGGACAATGGCTCTGGCGGCAATGAAGACGTGGGCGCTTGGTCGCTTAGCCCTGAGCAACAGAAACTGGTCCGTCGAGAACGGTTTCCATTTAACTTCTCTTGGATGAAGGAACTGGAACTGGAGTTCCCTTCGTCGGTTACATTCTTTGTCGGTGAGAACGGTAGCGGAAAATCGACCTTACTCGAAGCGATCGCTGGCCTTAGTGGGTTTCCAGTCTGGGGAGGTGGGCGAAACGATTTATCGGATCAATTCGGCCCCGAGCGAGAAAGCGAATTGGCTCAGGCTATATATCCGCATTTCAGGAAACGGCCGCGCGACGGATACTTCTTCCGCGCCGAATACTATGCACAGTTCGCCAGTTTATTGGACGCGCGCAAGCGAGATAAAGATTTCAAAGGGGATCCATACGGACGGTACGGGGGACAGTCTCTGCACACACGATCACACGGCGAGTCATTTCTCGCACTGCTGGAAAACCGGTTGACCAACGGATTGTTTCTCTTAGACGAACCTGAATCAGCATTGTCTCCGAAACGACAGTTGGCCCTAATGGCGATGATGGTGCGGCGAATCAAGCAGGGGAAAAGCCAGTTCATCATCGCAACTCATTCGCCAATTCTCATGACCTTTCCCGGAGCAACCGTGGTTAGCTTTGATTCACCGACACTTGAGTCGATTGACTATAGAAAGAGCGAGCATTTTCTTGTAACCAACGGTATTCTCGACAATCCTGACCAGTACTGGAAGCACTTGCGAGAATCGTAAGTTGCACGATTGACTTCAGCAATCGCTAACGAAGTGCAAAGCCGCCCCTTGAATGGCCCGATTAGCTATGGCTTTGGGCAAACTCTTCGTCTGCGCCTGCCGTTGCCTTGTTGATCGATCGAACAGGCATTAAGAACTTGTCAACTTCCTCGGCATATTGAAGCATGTTGACAACCTCAAAATTATTTTCCAGCATCTCCATGCAATCCGACATCAGATCGATTTTCTTTTGAGCCGGTTGGTCCATGGCCGGGAAGAAAGCTAAATCTTCATCATCTTCCTGTCCCATAAAGTCCAGAGGGTGAAGCAGAATGGAGGGCTCAACGCCGGCCAGTTTACACATCTTCAGCGCCATCCAAAAGTAAAGTTTGGCAAGCGTTACCGAAAACTTCCCTAGGTACAAAATGTAGCTGCCGTGGATTGGCGCCTTGAACAGCGGCATAGTTGTAACGGGTACTTCGATCAGGCTTCGTCCACGCCAATGCCATTCGAAAGGCATATTGGACTGCAGCCCATCCCTTACTTTGCCAAACAATTCTTTACGATCTTCTTTCTCCTCATTGGACAATCCCGACCGAAGAAAAAAGTAAAGTCGAGCCAACGGCCCAAGGTAGGTGGGGAAGGTTGAGCAATCATACTTGTACCCCCGGCGCATGAGCGTTCTCAGCACCTCGTCCGACAGGCTGAAGCCCGGGCCCCGAAACCCGACAGGCTTCCGCCCAGTGATTTTTTGAATCGCGTTCTCCGTCGTGTCGAATTCTTGCTCTAGTTGCTTCGGCGTGTATAGATGCAACCAAGGTTCATGGTGGAAAGAGTGATTGGCGATCTCGTGGCCAGCTTCTGAGATCATGCGGATGCTGTCGTGGTTTTTTTCAAGAACGGCATCTTGACCGACGACGAAAACGGTGATTTTCAGATTCCTTCGCTCAAGAAAATCTACGAACCGCGGCACGCAAATATCGAAGTAACTAGGGAAAGATTCCCACTGCGGATTACCAGCGGTTTTAAGGTAAGCCCATTTGTTGTCTAAATCCAACGAAAGGCTGGCGAGAGGTTTACTTTTATTTTTCAAAACACTGACCGATCAATGGTGACGAGACTAGGTGGATAGTTGGTCGTTAGAAACGTTCGGTTGACGTCATTACAGCCTATTTTCGCGAAGCGTTCGAGACAATCGTTGAAATCATGCGGCAGGCTTCATTTGCCGAAAAAGCCGGTGAAATGTGTTCTACAGCCGTTTTTGCTTCGATACTCATTACCGCCAGTTTTTCCCGGCTGGTTCTGACGCATCTTTCAAAAGCCGATTCCATTTCCTGATTAGAGTTGGGACTAAAAACCCAACCATTTTTACCCTCAACGACGCAAGCTTCTACGGACTGAGCGTGAATGCTGCCAAGCACAGGGAGGCCGGAAGCCATGGCTTCAACCGGCACGAGGCCCCATTCGTCGGCCAAAGTCGGGAAGACACAGATATCAGCGGTTCGGTAGGCCTCACGCAGCTCTGCTTGGTCGCAGTTCCCTAAGAAATTAATCTTGAATTTTTCCGATGACAGTTCCGCGATGTCGTCTCGCAGTTCCCCAGCACCAGCAATGTTCAGCCGGACGTTAACATCGGCGTTTTTCTCGCACCAACGCCCAGCGACTTTAGCAAACTGCAAGATTCCTTTTCTGGAACTCATTGAGCCGCAATAGAGCAATGTCCGATCGGTGTCAGCGTTGAAAACTTTTGGTGAATCGGAGACCGATTCTGGATCAATACAATAAGGAAAGTGAAAAAGTTTCTCTTCCTCTATACCAAGGGTATTCAAATACCGTTTGCAACTCGGACCGTTGTACGAAAAATAGTCTACACCTCGCAAGATTGCCTTTCGAAGCAACTTACGAAAGATCCCGCGTTCTCTTTCGATATGCTCGGACATGTTCCCCACCATAACCAAGCGGCAGTCGCGATGAAACATGCGGTAGAAACTGCACAACAAAGTGCGCACACCCATCTCATAGGAAAGAATCACATCTGGATTGATCGCCTTGAGTTGCTTCCGAGTGTCGATGGGGAAATGAATAAAGTTGTCTTCACTGAATCCTGACGAGTGCCGCCATTTGGCAGTAAACATCTTGCTTTTTTGAACAATCACATCCAGACCGTCCCACTGAGCCTCCCAATGTCGATCGGGCTCCATATCAACGGACAACAAAACAGTTAGCTTTCGCACGCGGCGCGCGATCTCCTTGTAAGCAGCGACATGGTGCGAACGCAGATAGTTATTAAGAATTACAACGTGGGCATCGATTGGCTTAAACGATGCATCAGCAATGACTGCTTCATCGGTCATCTGTTCCAACATTCGTGTTTGCTGAAGTGAGCTCATTGGGAGAACCTCAGACTACCTTTTGACAAATCAGTAGCTCTCAATTCTCCTGTCTCAGTGTTCACCAGTGGATCATCTTTGAGTAGCAACCATGAAAGCGCCAAGATCCACAGCATAGTCGGCATCCCCGTAATAATGGCAAAAATCACGTTTTCGAAAAAGCCATTGACGATAATAAATGCCAAAATCCCGTCTGCCAAGGGATGCGAGATGGAGAGCATCGCGCGAATCCTCCCCAAAACCATTATCAGGCAGGCAAAACCACCAACAACTCCTGTCGAGAATGCAACGTTCAAAATCATATTGTGCGTGTATGAAGAGTACCGCGCCAAATAGTGTTTTGAGGTTGCCGCGCCGTAGCCGGTTAGTGGTCGTTGCGAGATCAACCGAATTGCGTAAGCCCAAATTTCTGAACGCCCTGTCGCACTGGTTAGTTCGTCAGCGTCACCCGATTTGGACACGATCGACATCTTCTCTTTGATCTTCGCACCGATGTCCACTTGCGTGCTGACCAGCATAAGCGCGAAGATTCCCGCCATCGACGCCACGACGTATCGTTGTAAGTATTGCGGCTTGAAAAACACGCGCCGATAAGCGACCACCAAGCCAATGACGGTCGCAACTAGTGACGTTCTCGAAAGCGAGCCAATCAAAGCCCCAAGAGCGACAACCATGACTCCTACCCGCCATACGGAATGCTTTTTGTAAGTAAAGAACATGATCGTGCCCAACAATACTGTCAGCCCCGAATACTGTCCTAGAACGTTTGAGTGAGCAAGGCCGCTCATGCGATAAGCGAACTTTCCTTCTGGAAGAGGCTCTTTCAAAACCCCAACCTCGGGCCATACAAAAAACACGATCCACGAAAAAACATTGAACAATGCCATCCCGACGAAAATCGCATTGAGCACGGGCATGATACCGATCTGAACCAAGGCGCGGACTGTCAGCAACAGGACAGCCACCAAAGAAATCGTGGAAGCCAAAGAGACCTTGGGGTCTAGCGAAAATGCAGAGGACACAAAGTACATCGCAATGATGATCACTACCCAGAAAACGGGAAATGACTGCAGCACATCGCGCACTCGCCGATCTGTGATAAATCCAATGCCTCCATAAATCCCGGCAAAGGCAATGCCAATCAACTTTAAAACCACCTGCGCATCCAAGCCAACCTTGTCCTTGCCAACCGACAGATCGGCAGCGTTGAGGAGCGTAACAACTACGATCAGAAGCATGCCGACGAGCGTTGAGATCGGCGTGGTAAGAATCTTATGAACAAGCCCGTTCGAAGGCGACTGAATTCGCAAACCGACGGGACGGTAATTGGCTGAAGCCATACTATCTCCTCAACTTGCTTAATTCAGGCGATGAGACTTTCAAGACTAAATTTTTGTTGAAGAGCATTTGCACACTGTCCGGCAGGTTGGAATCAAGAAAAGTCGGGGAGGCAATGCTTGGATGAAATCTTGGGTTGAGGAATGGGGCGTCAGGTCCCGAGAGGAATTCCTCGGCACCGTATCTATTTTTGTTAGACCGAGCCTTTGTGAAGAACGGCAATATAAATCGTTTCGAGAATCAATCTCATGTCATAGATAAAGCTTCGGTTGTGAATGTATTCAAGATCCATTCGCATCCATTGAGAAAACTTGATATCGCGACCACCGCGTGCTTGCCAGATACAGGTACATCCGGGCAACACTGACAACCTCCGGCGCTGCCATGCATTGCACTGCTCAGACTCACCAACCGGCAAAGGCCTTGGACCAACAAGTGACATTTGACCAACAAGAACATTGAACAACTGCGGCAGTTCATCAATGCAAGATTTTCGCAAATACCTGCCAACTCTTGTGACACGCGGATCGTCTTTGAGCTTAAATGCCGGACCGTCCTGCTCGCTTTGTTCACGCAACGCATCCTGCTTGGCTTCGGCGTCGACGATCATCGTGCGAAACTTCAAGATACCAAATGGCCTTCCGTCTTTTCCTTCCCTCATTTGACGGAAGAACACGGGCCCGGGAGCACTAATCTTTATCGCCAGCGCCGCCCCAATAAAAAGAGGAGACAATATTAGAATCCCAATCCCGGAACCAACAATGTCTATCGTTCTTTTCCAAACGGGCGTCTTTTCAGAACGAAACATGATCGAATGTCCCGTACCAAGACACAGCGGTTTGGCTTTAGCAACTAGAGGTGCCACCGCAACTGCAGTTCCCCCGCTCGAAAGCCCCATCGACGACATCAACGGTTCGTCGTTGCCACCATATGAATTCTCGGCTCCCTGCGAACTGCTGTGAGGACCGTTATCGGAGTGAGGGTGATCCTGCCGCAGATTTCCACCGTGTCCGAAACCGCCGCCTTGGTGGTTGTCGTCATCGTTGGAATCACGCCCCTCGAGAAATTGCACCTCTCTTCGCAGTTCCTCGGCAACGTTCGTCAACGAATCATCCCAAGGATAAATCGAAACAGTTGTCTCAACATTGACTCCATGCCGCGAGGCAATTTCGACCAAACCGTTGGCCACAGCAACCGCTCCGTCTTGCGCAGTCTCCGGCAACAACACCGCTAGGCGAAGGTTAAACCATCCAATCGTGTCGGAGATTCTTAAACGTCGAGTCAAATCTTGGGCAAGTTGAATGATCTTTCGGTCATCAGCTTGACGATCAGAAAAGTCGAACGTGACTAAGGCAAACTCCCTAGATTCGCTCCTGCGATTAGATCGCTCGGTTTCTCTGGCGATTTCCGCTTCAAATTGTTCTTGCGGAAGCACGAGAGGGAATCCAGCAACCTTCACAGGCCGAAAAGCATGAACTAGCCGCCCAAAGAGCGACTCGTTCCGTCGTCGAGTTCTTATAATCATTTGTTGATCTGTCTACTGCCGGGGTTGGCAGTTCAAGTTGTAAATTAAGAGTGCAAGAGAGATTGTTTTTATGATTTGTTGATCACCATACCGATGACCTCGACACCAAAGTTTGCCGCATTGGACCGAAATCGGTCGATTTGACGATGGTCAATTTGGTTGGCCTCGATGGTCAAAATGAGACCGTCGAGATAGGGTGAAATCGCATGGCAAGCAGTCAGATGATTTGAGACGGGCAAGTCAAAAACTGCATATCCGTACTCGCCCATCTTTTCAGCCAAAAGATCGGGTAGGAAGTCAAATGGAAGCTCGAGTGCTTCTTCATCACTTTTCCGCCCACAACCCATTACCTGAAGATCAGTAATGGGAGTCTCGTGGACAACCTCTTCCATTTCAGCAACATTAATCAACAGCTCGCTGAGCCCGGCTGAACGTGCTTGGCCGAGTCGGCGAGTAATGTAGTGTTGCCCAAAATCAGATTCCACCAGCAACGTGCGTGCACGAGCAATCGAACACAGCGCGGCACTTAGGTTGTAACTTACTGTACTTTTTCCAGCACCAACGTTGAGGGATGTCACACCAACTGTCAGAGGTCTACCGGCAACGGCTCTACTGTTGCCCCACCGTTTAACTTGACGAGCCAACGCAACAAAGTGGCGTCTCAAGCTCGCACTAGGCGCGATGCCCATGCGTTTGGCCCGTAGACGATCCTGTTGATCTCGATTCATTGTGTTTTCAATCATTAATTCACCATGTTTCGGCTAGAGTAGACACGAGGAAGAGTAACCAACACCGGCATCTCAAGAATCTGTTCTACCTCGCCCTCGTTCAATGACGCACTGAGGTGATTACGTTCGAAGAATAGTGCAATTCCCAGCCCCGCCATGACACCCATCATCGCTCCCAGTGGCAAAAACAAGCTCGCCTTGGGGCTGATTGGTTTGACCACCCAATTGGGAGCTTGGATCACAACAACTGAAGAAAGCTGGCTTTCATTAAGTTTTCCAGAGGCCATTGCCTCGATACCTTTGTTCTTGAACAACTCCCATTCTTGGCGAGCCGTATTGACGTTGTTGGACAATTGCTGCGAACGGACCTCCAACGCGTTCATTTCCTTCTGTCTCTTGCTCTGGCGAGAGTACTTGTCATTAAGACTCTTGAGACGAGCTTTCGCTGCCTCCAGATCAGCTTCTGCTGCGGTCACTGCCATTTTGATGCCCTCGTATGTAGGGTTCAACTGCATTTCAGACTCAACGCGGCTGGTCCCCTTAAGCTTCGCAGTAGAAACACGAAGCACACGCAACCGCTCCTCTTGTTGCTTAACACGTGGATGATCCTTGGACAATTGCAGCCTCAAAGCGGCCAGCTGATCTTCTGCATTGAACAGCAATTCCTGAGCGCGTTCGAAGGATTCGTCTTCCACGCCTTCGGTTGGCACTGCTACGCTTTGTTTGACAGTTTTGAAGTCTTCGCTGAGTGACTCAGCCCTCCTTCGAGCCGAGTCGGCCTCAACTTCCGCGGAGATGATCTGTTGTTCCAGCTCAGATACAATTTTGTCCAAGGTCTCACGAGCTGCGTAGACTGACATAATCCCCTGATCGTTACGGAAAGTTTCTTGGGCTTTCAAAGCTGCGGTGAAACGGGCCTCGGCTTCTTTGACCTGTTCTTCAAAAAACGCGGTCGATCCCTTTACCGAGTGGACGCTCATATAAATTCGCCGCGTCTCGTCAAAAACGCTCTGCACTAGACGTTTTGCCAATTCAGGTGAGCCGCCTTTTGCGTACACAGAAATTACTGAAGTCTGTTTTTCGGAGTAGACGACCAGGTTCTTATTCAGCTTTTGAATCGCAAGTTCACGACGCTTCAGGTTGTCGTAGTCCTCGCTCGAAATCCCTTTGACCTTGCTACCGGATCGTGCGAGAAAGCTAGGAAGAGAAATCTCAGGCACCAAGTCGTCTAACGGTGACTTGAGGATCTCGTCCGCGCCGATCTCATCGACCACCTTTTCGGCAACTGCTCGGCTCCTAATAATTTCCATCACCGAACGAATTTCCGTCTCATGGGAGTCCTGAACCATCACGCCGCTATCGGTGACGATTGGAGACACTCCGCGGGAGTTACCCCCACGTTGAACATAAAGCCGCCCTTCAGATCCATACTTGCGTGGCCAGACCACAAACAGGGCCATTACCATCAGCATCACCAACAAAAAGACAAGCACGGACTTGAACTTGTGGCGGAAAATCGCGCTGAAAATTTGTGTGAGCGTAAGCTGTGCGTTTGCACTCATCGTCGCCAACTCCTGTTGTGCATTAAAAAACAGCAAGCTCGCCAACCCATTGGGCTGACAATCTTGCAGAACATATCTGCTCGCTAACGCTTCAAATTTGAAAAGTCCCGGTTGGGGCCTGAAGACTGACGCTAACAACTCTCTCTAGAGAAATCAAAAGTTACGCAAAGTCAAACTTCGGGCTCAGTCTATTCACAGAAAAATCGTTTTTCAAGACTCTCATGTCAGTTTTGCCGACTTTAACGGCGAGCATCGGCTGTTTAATGGAGTGGAAGTTCCCGGCGGCCAATCAGACCCCAAACAAGTGTTTGTATCCAGAATTCTCGCTAAAAACAGCTTAAGATAGTGCAGCACCAACGCTATCACCGCTTAGCGGCATGGTGTTTCCCGCAACCCAACGTCCTGCCGAAGAGGAGCAGTTTCGCAAGTAGCAGAAGGCTAATCGGCCAATTTGGCTAAAGGAAGACGCGGTATCAACGTCAACCGATAATGGCGACTCGCAAAAGCAGTCTGTTTCCGACAGCCGCATGATTCTTTTTCATGCATTAACTTGGAGTGTAAAACTGAACACACTCGACACTTGAGGCTTAGACCTGAAACAGCCCCATTATCGCACCTCAGCTCAATTTTCGGGCCGAAATTTAATTTTCGGATAAGCGGTTTGCGTAGTGGATGTGGTGGGCTGAAGGTGGGTCAGGTTACTAAAGCGCCATATCTACTTGCCATATCCACCTGCCACCTCTAGGTCCTTGCCAGATTGAGAACTTGCCCCACGAGACCACGTCCACCCGAAGAATAAGTTGCAACGAAAGACTAGAGCTTCAATTGATTCAACCAATGTTTTACGTTGGTCAGATCGGGTATTTGCAAATCAGGGCGGGCCTCTTCAAGCGATTTCGTACTGCCACCACCAGTTTCAACGGCAATCACTTTGGCCCCGACGTGACGCGCACAGCGGAT
This sequence comes from uncultured Pirellulaceae bacterium, assembly GCA_938036435.1. GTDB lineage: Bacteria > Planctomycetota > Planctomycetia > Pirellulales > Pirellulaceae > Mariniblastus. The sequence continues at coordinate 10,163 of CALHPU010000028.1, forward strand.
GTCGTTTGTCGTATCGCCAATCACCCACACATGATCAGCACTAAACCGGTCGCCAATTGCGTCCCGGGCGCTCTCCACGGCTTCCACAGCGACATCGTTTCGGTCAGCATGAAGATCGCCATATCCGCCAAAGGAGAAAAAGTGGTCGATTCCGACGTGCCGAAGCTTGATTTCAGCCGCTTGTTTCAGATTCCCCGTGAGTAGCCCCAATTCAACTTGCTCAAGTTCAGCCAATTCTTCCAAAAGAGGTTCCACGCCCGGGAGAAGTCGCGCGTTGCGATCCACCAGTGATTGAGGCAAGTTTAAACAGTACTGCCGATTGAATTGCTCGAACGTGTCGTCATGCGGTACGCCTATCGCCGCGAACAACTCTTGAAGGATACTTTTGTCGGTACGTCCATGCATCGATATTTCGGGAAATTCGCTGGCACCAAACAACTGATCGACAGTTGTCTCCATGGCCCCTGCGCCGGCACCAGAAGAGGTCGTTAACGTTCCATCTATGTCAAACAATATCGTCCAAGTTTTCATGTGGTCACCAGTGAATCGGAATCTCGAAACTGATACACTATTATGAGTAGGTTCGGAATAATGAAAACCGGCCCGAATGTTCGCAACAATGGAGTCAACCTTTTGACAGACGCCATGAAGTCCAATGGATATCGATTGTGTGAATCTGTTGTAGACAAACTAACACTTTTTAGCCCGAGCACAAAAGCCGTAATGCCCTCGCCTAACGCCCACCTCTCAATGACGGCTTTGTCGACTATCGTTTTGCTTATAATGGCTCAATCGAGCCTCCTACTCGGGCAGTCATCACAGCCTTCAGACCAGCCATCGCCTTTAAGATCGCAAAGCGCGATAGAGAAAATGATTGAGGACCTCGGCGATGATGATTTTCTCGTCAGGCAGCGATCTAGCGAAGCCCTACTGGAAGTCGGCTCCGAAGCCATACCGCAGCTCAAGAAAGCTCAAGCTTCCGTTGACCAAGAAGTGAAGTATCGCACCAACGATATCTTGAAACAGCTTTTGAAAACAGATCTTGAAGAACGCTCCAACCGCTTTCTCGCTTTGCCTTCGACATCCAAAGACGATTGCGGATTTCATCACTGGCCTACTTTTTCTCGCCTCGCAGGCACCTCCAGCGAGGCTCGATCATTGCTGGCGGAGATCTACGGGAATCCTCAGTCTGAAAAACTGTTGGCGGGCATTACTCTCGCCCCTAACCCTTCAGATAACGATTTCGCAGAAGCGAAACCCAAGCTCTTCAACGACCGATCGGTCACTCCTTCGGTCGCTGCCTATGCGGCGAAAATGTACCGCAGATCGATGCAGCCCCCAACTGCCGCAGGCGATCAAAACTCCCGCCTCTCTGGCAGCGGCATCTTGGAAGAGTTCGCCGCCAGCGAGTTTGAATCAAACTTTCTTTCACTCTCGCCGATAACCGTCCAACAAAGCGCACACAAACAGGCTTTCCTAAAGTTACTTTCCGCATGGTTAAGATTTGAGCTTCAATCTACGCCAATGACATTTGCCAAACTGAAGATCATTAGCGCCTATCGACTTAGTTCGTTCGCCGACGATCTTTGCGAGGCAATTAACCAACCGCAATATCCGCACAAACAGGCTGCGATCGAAGCCCTCGGCAAGGCATTTTCTCCGGCCGAGGAAGATGATCAATCTTTATCGGCCGATGGCTCTAGCATGCACAACGCCATTAGCCAACTAAAACCTTTTACTTTGTCCAACGAAGTGCTCACTCGTTTGCCGCAAGCAAAAACGACTGGGCCTGTCGATGTGACGCTGGGCGATTTTGCCTTTCAACTGATTTTGAATGCACAAGGGAAAGACCCAAAAGATTTTGGAATGTCCGAAGCAAATGGCAGAATGCGGTTGGACAATACAACGTCTGTTTTTTGTTTCAGAAATCGTGACGCGGCACGCCAGTCGATTGACCAATGGCTGGCCAAGTTCGACGATTCGAAATCAAACATAGACCAGTAAGTGCCCGTTTATGATTTGGCTCGGGCAAGCTTCAAATGCAACGCCCTGAAACGATTCAGCGCCGAATTCGCCGACGCAATTGCTCGTCGGCAGTCGTCGGTCACCCTCCTATGTGATGGCTCTAGTGCTTTCAACAGCGCCAGCGGTATCGATCATCGGGGCTAGGCATTCTCGCTAGATCCGCTGCTGGCCGAGAAATGCTCGTCTTTGCTCCAAGAAAAAGCTATACTGTTACTTTCACCAATCGGTGGCGGTGAAATAACTCTACGGCACGTAGCCTTTGCTGATGACTGATGTTTCCAGCTTCTTTCCAAATTTGATTTCATGCTAAAAAACAAACGTTCCCAAACGTCGGGTTGGCCAACTCTAGCCTGTCTGCTTTTGCTTTGGTCAAACACAGCGCTGATGGCTCAGCAGGCTACGGCTATTGAGACTCCACCGGCGGACACCGCCGCCATAGACTCAATCGCACAAAACGAGCCAAAAGAAAATTCCAAAGCGCCGGTGGAAACTGCGGCGACAGAAAAACAAACTTCTGAACCGGAAGAAAAACCGTCGAAACGTGAGGGAGCCCCTCACTTCATGCGAATCCGCGAAGACCGTAAAGGGCGTCCTGTTTCGCTCGACACCTCGGTGACGCGTTACGAGACCCGCAACAGCGCTGGCCAAAAAGTAAACGTCGACTTGATCGGAGCGGTGCATATTGGCGAAAAAGAATACTACCAGAAACTCAACAAGAGGTTTGAACAATACGATTCACTGTTGTACGAACTGGTGGCACCAGAGGGAACTATCATTCCAAAAGGTGGAAGAGATGAAGACGCCGAGGGGATTATCAACCCGGTTGCGGCAATTCAGAAAGGAATGCAGGTCGCCACGGGTTTGCAATTCCAACTGGACCACATCGATTACACAAAAGCAAATTTTGTTCACGCAGATATGAGCCCTGAAGAATTCGCTCAAAGCATGCAGGAGAATGAAGAGAGCATCGGAGGCTATGCACTGCGCGCGATTGGTCAGGGGCTCGCGATGCAGGCCTCTGGCAAAGGCGACAAATCGCTCAGCATGATGATGGCCTTGTTCTCTAGAAATAAAACCATGCGAATTCGTCGCGCGATGGCCGAACAGATTCACGACATGGAGTCGGGCATGATTATCTTCGAAGGGAAAAACGGCTCCACGATCATTGATCACCGCAACGCCAAGTGCATGGAAATTCTTCGGCGAGAAATTGAAGCGGGAAAAACCAATATTGGAATATTTTACGGCGCAGGGCATCTCGCCGATATGGAAAAGCGTATGCTCGTTGACTTCAGCGCCAAACGCGGTGGTCAGTACTGGCTGCCGGCTTGGAAATTGACCAAACGCGAGCAGCCGAAGTAAACCAACAATTCCAACAATATTTCTGCTCGACCATCGAATGCTCTTTAGGACATACGGCGGAAGGTTGTCCGTATCACTGGAACCTTGGAATAAACGAAAGAATACTGATCCATGGCTGAATCGCCCCAGAAACTCAAGCCCATCGTACTTTACGATCATCTGCCCGGCATTTTGGCTGGCTATCCGGCACTACTGTTTTTGTTGATGGCACTTTTTTCGTACTTTCAATGGTTCGATCCGCACATGATGTTCTGGATTGGTCTTTCGATCATGATACTGTGGTATGTCGCGTTCCGATTCAATCTCCCCAAAGACAAATTTATCATGCTGGTGGGCTTGCTTGGGACGTTTGTAGGTATCCCTGTTGTCCTCGAACTGGCAAACATCATCAGCCCATTTTCATGGGCCGGAGGGCGACTCGGGCAGTTGGCTCCTGAAGTCAACACAGGTGCGTGGATTGTGATGGCCCTAGTATTTGGTGTTATCTGGCTGGGCAACTTTGTCTGGAGCCGAACTCACCTGAAAGTCAAAATCGACGAATCGGGCCTCACGGTCAACCGAGTTGGCGGCAAGGGCGAACGATTTGAGTTGATCGGATTGAAGACTGAGAATGAGCCACTGGATTATTTAGAGCTATTTCTATGCGGCGTCGGTTCGCTATCGTTGAAAACAAGAATGAACAAGCCAATCTTCAAGATGGACCGCGTGATTGGTCTATATCCAACGATCTGGTTCCCGTTTTTCAAAAGTAAACTGGCCCGAATTGAGGAAATGCTCAGCTACCAAGGCAAAGTGGTATCGGTGGACAAACAAGATCGCTTGGACGCTGCGGAAGCCGCAGACAGCGATGATGATGAACTGTACGACGACGAAGCCGCTGGCTTAGACGCTGACGACCCCCATCAGGACATCAAATAGTCCTTCGATGAACAACCAACAACCGTGCAGCCGCGTCTTTGAGTACCGTTACGAAGTGATCGCATCGGACATCGATGCGATGAACCACGTGAATAATCTAGAGTATCTGCGCTGGACGCTGCGAGCGGCCGGCGCGCACAGCCGATCGGTTGGATGGAGTTCAGACCGCTTTCGCGATCACGGAGCCGGCTTCATCGTTCGCTCTCACAATATCAAATACCGCTTACCGGCGTTACTAGGAGATCAAGTTACGGTCAAAACGTGGATCAAGGAATTCACCAAAGTCTCGTCGATTCGCAAGTACCAGATCATTCGAGCATCGGATAAACGAAGATTGGCAGACGCGGAAACCAACTGGGCCTTCGTCGATTTCCGGTCGGGATCGCTCAAGCAAATTCCCGATGAGATACGGTCTGCTTTTTGGATTGGATAAGGCATCATCGATTGCCGTTGCCAGAACGAGTGATTACTGCAATCGAGCCCGACTGAACAAAAGAGTTTTGGCACGTTTTTTCACAAAAACGCATGGAATTAAATAAAACACTCTGGGCAAAAACAATTACCTTTCATTGGCAGAATCAACCGCCTATAGTTTCTTAGAGTTTCGGTATATGCCAAGTTCCTCTTCAAACATTATTAGGTTTTGTTCATGCTACTAAATGTTAACTCTGCAAAATGGATCGCAGTCGTCGCTCATTTTATTTTGCTTTTGCCAGTGGCTGCGGCAGAAGCAGCAGATCACTTGGAAGCTCCAGCTTTACAAGGTAACGGAAGCGTTGACATCACCGATTTGTTTCTCTTCCCGGCCGCTGCAGAAAATAGTTCAGTGATGATTCTGGCGGTGAATCCTTTTGTTGCTTCAATAAGTGGTTCAACATTCAATTCAGATGCGACCTACGAGTTTCAATTCGACAACACGGGCGATGCCATCCCGGACATTACGTACAGCACCACGTTTGCGCCAGTTGCCGGCGGACGCCAATCTTTCAGCGTAGCCCGTACTGATTCGGCCGGGACAACGACGATTGCCACTGGAGTTACCGGCACCGCCGCAGTAACAAACAATGGCGGACTCGTGCAGGCTGGAAATTTTGATGATGCATTTTTACATGACACCCCCGCAGACATCTCAGCAATTATACTTGAGCTACCCAATTCAGATTTTTTTGGGAGTTCGAACAGTGTCGGTGCGCAGGCAGTCACCACGCTTTTCGGTGTCCAGCAAGATCGGACAGGAATACCTGAGGTTGAATCCAGACTGCTTCCGCCGGATCGCAGAGACGCTTTTAACGCAGGAAATCCGGCAGATGATTTAGCTAACTTCGGAGCCGAGATCAATGCCGCGATCGCTCTGCAAAGTAATCAAGAGATTGCTGATACAGTCACTCCAATGTTGCTACCGAATTTGCTCCCCTACGATGCTTCCAACACAGGAGGCTATTTCAACGGACGTGCATTAGATGATGAAGTCATGGACTCAACATTGAAACTATTTTTCGAGGGTGTGATTCCCAACGAAAACGGTGGCAGTGGTGCCCCGATTAGAGATGAGTTTCCATACTTGGCACGACTAAACGCGATACTGGATCTCGGTGATGTTAACCTAGACTACGTTGTCGACTTTGGAGACATCCCCGCGTTTATTTCGATACTCGTCAGAGGAGATTTCCAACCAGAAGCGGACTGTGACCAGAACAACGTCGTTGACTTCTCCGATATCAGCGCGTTTATTGAAATTCTCATTGGCAGCTAAGCGCACGTTGTTCCGTGAGCGGCAACGAGAATTGAACCGCCCAAACTCTTTTCCTGCCCACATCTTTTTTTGGCCATCAGCTCCAATTCGTATCAATCGGCCAAGCTAACGGGCAACGAAATGGGCTATCGCCGCACACAGCATGCGCAATTCATCTTCATTGATCGTGAAACTTGGAGCCAGATAGACGACATCGCGCAGCGGGCGCACGAACGTCCCCTCGTCGCGAAAAAATGCCATCGCGTCATCAACGTCAATCATCTCGTCAAGCTGGACCGCGGCGATGGCTCCTTTGATCCGCACATCAAGCACGCGCGAACATTCAAGAAGTGTCTGAAGTTCATTTTGAAGAATGCTTTCAATTTGTCCAACCTGCAACAGACGATTCGCCTCGGCATCTTCCTCAAACAGATCCAGCGACGCATTGGCCGCAGCGCATGCCGCTGGATTACCCATGAATGTCGGACCGTGCATCAAAGCGTGCTCCGTCCGGTTTGAGTGAAACGGCTCGTATACTTTCGCACTGGCAATCGTGGCGGCTAGCGGAAGCGTACCTCCCGTGAGTGCCTTTCCGACGCAAAGGATATCCGGCCGCACCCGCGCTTGCTGATGCGCAAACATCGTCCCCGTACGCCCAAAGCCCGTTGCGATTTCGTCTGCGATCAGTAACAGCCCCCATTTATTGCATTCCGCCGCAATGAAAGAAACTGCTTCCGCAGAATGCATACGCATTCCGGCAGCCATCTGCACCAGTGGTTCAATAATGACGCCCGCTAATCCACTCTGGTGTTGCTCAAGCCAAGCAGAAAACACCGCCCTTTGCGCATCGGTTTCTGGAACTGCCGCTTGAAATTGCTCGATCAGATACCCTTTGAAATGGGAGTGCATACTGTCTTCTGCATCACAGACACTCATCGCACCGGTGGTATCGCCGTGATAGGCGCCTTGAAAACAAGCGAACCGTTTGCGTTCAGTAGCGCCTTGATTGATCCAGTACTGCACCGCGATCTTGAGCGCAACTTCCACCGCGACTGAACCGCTCTCGGAAAAGAAGCACATCGCGTCATCGCCGAGAGTCAACCGAGCGAGTCGTCGCGAGAGATGCAGAACCTGCTCATGTACGATACCGCCCAACATCACGTGCGGCATCGATTGCACCTGTCGCACAATTGCATCGACGATATGCGGATGCTTGTAGCCGTGGCAGGCGGTCCACCATGAAGCAATCCCGTCAATCAACGTCGATCCGTCTGCCAATTCCAAGCAAACGCCATCGGTGCTGACGACCTCAATTGGACCGCCCGAGACTTTCATTTGGTTGTAGGGCAACCAAAGATTTTTTCTATCTTCAAATTTCAAGTAAACGGCAGTTCTATTTAGACTTCTTCGGCTTGAACTTCTTCATTCTCGCCATTTTCAGACGCGGCGTTAAAATCTTCCTCAACCGCTCGGCGGTAATCATCCATCGCCTCTTTAAGCAAGTCTGCATTTTCGGCCAATTGGTGACGTTGAGCCGAAGTGAGGATAGCGTTTTGAACCAGTGGCGAAAGTTTCTGTTCGACTTCACCGTTGGCCCCCACGACGAGGTCCATCAAAAAGACCGACAGATAGGCGTCTTCCATCTCCTGACCGGGGATGCTGTTAACATTATAGACGGCGAACTTAGTAGCCTCGTCAGATTTTGGAATCGGTATCTCCAGCAACTGATCGACGGTAGTGGCAGCTTGAATTTTGCCAATCATTTCGTCGTCGGTCACCGGCAAAACCATAACTTGCTCACTTTCTGACGCCCATTGTTTGAGCGGGTCGCTGTATGGCTCGCGTGATTGCGACGCGGCGCGAAAGGGGCTCCTGAAGAAAATAATGCCGGCTTCCACCAACCAGACGACATAGACAACAAACCCGTTGATCTGATTGGCGTTTCCTCGACGAGCGATATTCCACCCCGCATCAACGCGCTGGTGAATATGCTCCATAAACCCAAGGTTTGGATCGTTGATCGACCACATTTGCCATTGCATGAAGTACTTGGCCAAAAGAAACACCACTGGAAGCGACAACCCGATCAACCACGCGATCATCGAGCTTCTCACATGCCCCCACTTACAGACATAGTATGCAACCAACCCTAATAGCCAACCAGAAACCAACGTCAGCAAAACAGAAACATAAATCAGTGGAATGACGTCCAGCAGAATCACGTAGATGATTGCCAGCGGCACCGCCACGACTAACGCGAGCAACCACAGTGGAACGGTCGCCGCTCCAAATTTCCCCGTCGGCCGATATGTTTCGAACATCTCTACTTTTCCTTGATTTGATTTCATCTGCCGACCTGAATTTACTTTCCAGCCGCCTAACAAGTGTCGGTTGAAACATTTATATTGTGAGCAAGGTAGAAATCACATTCAAGCCAACGCGGAACTATTTGCTAGAATTTCACCGGAGCGATTGGGTTACTAAATTACATTGCCAGTCGTTTCTTCCATCATGAGCAATTCACTCAAATCTTGTCATTGCTGCGGATTGATCCAGCAAGTCCCGTCGATCGACAATCAACAGCTGGCCCTTTGCTGCCGTTGTTCGAGTAAACTAAGTAGCTCGGGCAACCGCCTCAAGTCAGCCAGTCGTACCGCAGCCGCTGCGGCAGGTGCGTTTTTCCTTTTCTGGCCCGCGATATTACTGCCGATCTTGCGAATCGAACAATTGGGCCTATCGCACCAGTCGAGTATCCTCGGTGGAACAATAGAGCTATTTCGGCACGGCAGCTACTTTGTTGGAACCATCGTCATGTTGTTTTCTATTGTGTTTCCGCTGTTGAAAATCGCGTTACTGTTGGAGCTGAGTTTGCTGGAGATTTTTCATCGCAAACACAAGGCGTTTACCCTGCGGATGATGGAACACCTTGGAAAGTGGAGCATGATGGATGTGATGCTGTTGGCGTTTTTGGTGATGCTGGTCAAACTTGGCGACATGGTTGAATTCAGTTTTGGCCCCGCAATTTTTGCGTTTACTTTTTGTGTGGCGATGAGCATGTTGGCGTCGCTTTCGTTTGATCCACATGCGATCTGGGAGGAGTAGTCGTTGAGTGACTCAAAATCATCGGTAAACGAAACCAAATTTCCCGAAGCACGAATCGTGAACAAACCCACCACTGCCATGGGACTGACCCGACTTTGGTGGTTGGCTGTCGGGTGCTTGATTTTGGCAATCGGTCTGGTCGTTTGGTCGTTACCACCTCAAGGGAAGCAAATCATAATCTCATTTCCAGAGGGACATGGGCTTAAGGCTGAAGACGCCGTGCGTTACCGAGGAATCGATGTCGGGATGGTCACGTCCGTGCAGCTGCCCCCGGCGATGGACAGCGTCAACGTAAACGTCAATTTGCTGCCTTCGGCCAAACAATTGGCGGTTGAAGGATCTAGATTCTGGATCGTCCGTCCACAACTTAGCATCTCGGGAGTGTCAGGGCTCGACACGGCCGTCGGGCACAAGTACATCGAGGTGATTCCGGGATCGAAGGATTCTAAAGCTGTCACAAAATTTGAGGGCCTAGCGCAACCGCCTGCCGATAGCACTTCCTCTAATGGCATCGAGATCTTGCTGCAAGCCGACGCGCGATACAGTGTCAGCCGCGGCTCAGCCATTCACTATCGTGGGATCGACATCGGGCGTGTATTGGCCGTCGAGCTCTCGCCAGATTCAAGACACGTCGAAGTGCGAGGGAAAATCGAGGAAGCATACCGCCCTCTGGTGACAACGGAGAGTCGCTTTTGGGCCACCGGTGGCGTTGATGTAGACTTCAGCCTGAGAGAAGGGCTCAAGCTAGAAACCGAATCCTTGGACACGTTGGCCCGGGGCGGTGTTTCCATGCTGGTGGTCGGAAATGGGAAACCTGTTGCTCCCGGTCACGTCTTTCCGATGGCGAAATCCGTCAACGCGGACTGGCAGGCCAAAGCCGACAAGTTTCGAACCACCACTGTCGATTTGCGAGGTTGCATCAACCTAGAAGCCAGCTGGGATCAAAAAGTTCTATTTCGAAGTTGGAACAAAACTCAACGCTTTACAGGTATTGGAATTTTAAATGCCCAAGGACAACGCGGCGTAGTCATACCCAGCGATATCCTTCTGCTAAAGGACGAAGCAATAGAAAACTCCTTTGCGATCCACGTCATCGCGTCAGATGGCAACCGCGTCCCAGTTAATTTTGACAACGTTTCTACGGAATCGCCCGCGGTCACGTTGACACTCGAAAGTGATGTGGAGAGCCTAATTTCTACCGATAGTGTTTCTCCAAGCTCGACACCAGCGCCGGCAATCGTGGTGCGAAAGTCTGCTGAAAACCAAATGCACCTTCACTTGCCCATTGCCACGTCTGAGATTGGATTGGTGCAAGAAGGCGACGTGGAGCTTTGGAGGCTGAACAATTTCTCGGGCGACAGAGCCGTCTGGCATGGATGCCCAGTTCTAATGGCATCCGACAGCACACTCGTCGGCATGTTGTTGGTCGATGCCAAAGGACCACGCGTCTATCTGATGAAGTGATCCAGAGACAAAGCTCAGGTGGCCTGAAGACAAGCCTTAAACCTTAAACCGTTTCGCCAAGAATCTTCCATTTCATCGCGCGCTGTAGAGGCTCAATGCGCAGCACCACTTCACCATTTTGAAAAATCCGAACGGTACCGGACGACTGACTGACCACGACGGCAATTGCAGCCGTGTTCTTACTGATGGCTGCACCGGCGAAGTGTCGCGAGCCAAGTCCCTTGGTCATGGTGATCTCGACTGGTGAGGTATCAATGATACGACCGGTGCCCTCGACCGTCCCATCAGCAGAGATAACAAACATGCCATCAAGCTGTGCGATTTCCTTCAGCCCCTCGCGAGTTCTCCGGTCGAAAATATTTCGTTCTTTGCGTGTGTAGCCTTTAACGAAATCGAACCCGCCAGAACGACTCTCTTTGAGTACCTTCGTGTGATCTCCGACTACGAACATAGTACCCACCGGATTGCCTTCTCGCCCCTCGCGTCCAATCGCGACAGCCGTATCGACAACCAGCTTCAACGTATCTAACGGAACCTTCGTTTCGAGCTTTCGCAGATCGCGGGCTGTCAATCTTCCAAGCCGCTCGGTGAGCCGCAGCACACTGATGGTGTCTATCTCCTCAGTGTCGAAACCACTGTAAACCGTCACCACTGTCGAGCCACTCTTGATGAGATCTCCTGTTACTGCGTCCAGAACCGCTTGAGTCAACTGGTTTTGGGCGGATATCTCAGGCATTTCGACCTGAATAAACGCGATTCCAGATTCCTCGCCAGATTCAATGATCTTTTCAGAGGTCGTTGCGACAATCACAGGCCCGATCGCAGAAGCTTTTTTGTGAAGCCTCTTCCAAGAGACACCTTTCTCAAGCAGCACCAATACGGCATCCGCTTCGATGGCTTTGGCAAGCTTTACCGCGGCATCAACGTGAGCAAAAAATGGCTTTTGGCTCTTCAGTGTTGACATCGATGTTCAGGACCATGGCAGTGAGTTAGAAAATCCCCAGTAACAAAACTTTTTACACTGGGCAACCAAGAGCTATTAATCTACGTGTGATTAGGTTTTTTTTCAACTAGCCCCAACTAGCGAAAATCTCCGGACGTATCCGATGCTTGGTTTGCTGTCCTGCTGGTTGATCCTTGGCCGTTCGCTTTGTTGGGCGCGACCACCGAATTGCTACCGACATAATCCTGCCAAGCAACAATATTCCTTCCCAGAGGCTCGCCCGTCACACGTTGAAGCGACTCAGCAGCTCGCACTTGCAGTGCTGGATCGCGATCATTCAAGGAAAGTGCGAGCGCCTGAACCGATGATCGTCCCGGAAAATTCCCGAGCGCTTCGGTTGCCGCCAAGCGGACATCGATGTCGGTATCGCTTCCAATGATCTCCTGCAACTGGGGAACCGCAGAGTCTGGAGACACCATCTTCCATGCAGAAACCGCGGCGAGGCGAATGTCTTTGTCGTTATCTTTCGATGCTTTGGCGAGGGTTTCCACCGAAGTTGGACTGTTCAATCGCCCCAACAATTTCACCGCATGTAGTCGCATCAATAGAACTTTGTCGCGAAAGATGATATCCGAAAGCGCGCGTGCGGCTTCCTCCTGCACATCGATCGAGGCATTGGTCGCCTGAGCCACCACGTTCTCCATTCTACGTTTTCGGGTAAATAGAGTGTCGGCAATCTTCTCCTCCTCGGCCCACTGGCTTCGGACCCACGGGTTAAATTGCCCGGCTCTCCAAAAGGGCCCTTCTGCGCAGCCAGATAGATGACAGACAAAAGCAGCCATCAGCAAGATCTGAAGCAAACGTAACGCTTGCTCAAATGGGCCGGAAGCTTTTGGATGGTTTGGCTGTAGAAGATTTGACAGAAATTTGCTCGTTTTCAAAGGACTAACCCCGAAGTACGTCTAGACTGCGAAGACAGTACAGAAATCTTCTAGTCACCAAAAGTGCAATCTCGCTAGCACATTTGCGAGTCCGCTCGGCCCACCGCGATTTTCCTGAGCTTCTAAAAATCGCATGCGGTTTCAGACGCAAGTTCTTTGTGCTTGATAAAAGGATAAAAAAACACCTGCTACCAAGACAATAAAGTCGGTAGCAGGTGTTAGTCGTTTCAAAAGCGAGCTGTAAACAGGGAAGGTCAAATTTCCTGAGTCGTTTCTGCTTCGATTGCTCGTGGGCCAACCTTTCGGCCCTTTTTGTCTTCTTCGTAGTACTTGCCAACACCATAGCCGTAGCCATAACCGTAGCCGTAGCCGTAACCGTTGTAGGAGTATCCCGCACGGTAAGCTCCGTAAGTGTACTGGCTTCCGTATCCAGATTGGGCACCGACTCCATTGACCACGAGGCCAATACAATTCGCACCAATGTTGCTGAGCATTTCGGCCGCACGTTCAGCACTGATGCGAACATTCTTCTTGATACGCAGCGTCAAGATCACGCCGTCGACTCGAGCGGCAATTGGACCGGCATCGGTCACCGCCAACAGAGGCGGCGTATCAATAATGACAAAGTCGAATTCCTCTCGCAGTTCTCCGATCAGATCCTTCACCTGTGGTGATGAACAAAGTTCAGCAGGATTCTGTGGCTTCTTACCGCAAGGCATCAGCGTCAGGCCCTCGATCTCCTCACACTCGTAAACACAATCTCGCCATGCAGAACGACCGCTCAAAACCGTCGCAAATCCTTCGGTAGCTTCGATGCCGAACACCGAGTGCTGTCGAGGACGTCGCATATCAGCGTCAACGAGCAAGACTCGTTTACCCGATTGAGCAATAGAAACTGCAAGGTTAGAAGCGAGAGTAGATTTTCCATCACCCGGAGTTGGGCTGGTGACCTGAATAACCGAGTGCTGCTTTCCTTGAGTGTTGAAGTAAAGGGCAGTTCGAACTGCTCGAAACGCCTCGGAGGTCTGCGACTTCGGCCGGTGATAAGTACAAATCGTTGGCTCGATCGTCGACCCCTCCACCAAGTATCGCTTACCTTGGGTGATTACCGGGATGTGCCCGATCAGCGGAACGTTCAAGTGCCGCATGATTTCGTCCGGGTTGTGGAAGGTCTTGTCTGCAAGTTCTACCAAGCAGCCCAAACCAAAACCAGCCATCGACCCGAGCAGACCACCAACGCCCAAAATCAACGGCAGAATCGGCCAAACTTTTTCGCCTTCTCCAGCAACCTGAGTCAACTGGACGCGGTAACCGTCGTCATTTGATTCGTCTTCGCTAACAGGAGTAATTTCTGCAAAACGCTGCGTGATTTGCTTCAACATTTCCTTCAGTGTTTCAACTTTATCTTTTTGAATCGCAATTTCCTGATCCAGTTTTTGCAGCTCCTTCGAGCTGTGAGCATGAAGGTTCTGCTGGTTCAGCAAAGCACGAAAATCCTGTTCCAAGGAACCAATTTTCGTATCGATCAGTTTCTTGTAGCTATCGAGAGCTTCAGAGTCGGTAAGGGGACGCTGGAAGCGGGGATCAAATTCTTCTGATGATCCGGCTAGGTGTTGTTCGAGGTCTTCCTCCAGACGAAGCAACTGATCTCTGGCATCCTCAACCAATGGATGCCCATCACCCAATCTCGCCTTTCGTACGCGATATGCATCCTCGGCGGTGCCAATACGCAGCTGCAACTGCTCAACAATCCGAGCGCCTGTGTCGCTAACATGGTTCTCGCGCGGCATCTTGTCTTCCATGCGAAATTGCCAAACCAACTGCTGAACTCCACCCTGTCCACTTTCAATAGCGGCCAGAATTCGCTCACGATCCGAAGATGTTTCCTTCAACAGTTCCTGCGTCGCACTCAGCTTTTCCATTACCTCTCTCAAAAGCACCTGCGATTGAGACACGTCGCGGCCCAACATCAGGTTCTTGTCAATCTTTGATTGCCACAGGCGGTTGTACTCAGTGAACTCTTTGTCGTATCGCTTGGTGTACTCCTCATCGAACTTTCGTAAATTATCGACAATCTCACTTTTCTGGACCGAGTATTGATCGACCAAGTTGCGCTTGTACGTTTCAATCAGTGCGTTGAGGATTGCTGGTGAATCGTTTGCGTGAGAGTTTTGATAGGTGACCTGGTATAAGGTTGGCTCTTCCTTATCCTGACCGATGCTTAGGCTCTTTTGGATGTACTGAATCTTGTCGTCGCGAGATGGATAATCATCAAACGAGCTCAACCCCTCCAGACGCGGCCGGTCATCGAACATTTTGTTGATGATGTTCTCTTGTGCCATAAAGCGGTCATGACGGACACCTTCGTCATGTTCTGGGAATATGGGATTGCCGTTGGCAGCAGTAACAGGCACAAAACGCTTTTTGGGCTCAATCTTCACGAAAGCGGTACTTTCATAAATCACTTCGCTCTTTGCGTAGAACAATGTCGCCAAGGCCATTCCACAAACAAGGCCAAGAAAAACCAACCACTTGCGACGGTTGAGGACGCCCCAGAAATCAAAGCCAGACTCTTCCTCGAGTTCGGGAGGAGCGGTCATCATGAAAGGTGCCGGTTGTTGTCCCGAATTGGGATTGGAATAAGGGTCCACGAATAATCCTCCAGAGTGCAGCGGTGTTCTTCAAGATGGGTCTGCCATTTACTATACAGTGGCAGCTTGCCCGTGGAAAAGTACGTTAAGTATAATGCCTGGTCGTTACGTATAGTATTTCGCGACCGCTCAAAAATATAACAGTTTTCTTTTTTTACTCAATGAAAAACGCTGGAAACATTCCCTTGATACATACCATCAGACGATTTCTCGTCCAAACAAATGGCCACAAATGAGCGTTTTATCTGTCACATCGGTCAGTGAAGCTTGGTGGACTTTGACGCCGTTGCCGACGCTGGCGGTTTGTCTCACCCCGACAACTTGTGCGGCTTAAGCAAACAAGGGCGTCTGCCACGTATTTCAGACCGATTCTCAGTGCATCGGGCAATTTTAAGCATTTCAACACTCGAATAAGTCGCTCGGCATTGCTACATTTGCGGCATGACAACGCCAATGATGAGACAATACCACAGCGCCAAAGAGGCTTGTGGTGACGCCCTGCTGTTCTTTCGAATGGGGGACTTCTATGAATTGTTCCTCACTGATGCGGAGGTGGCTGCTGGCATCCTTGGCTTGACGCTCACCAGCCGAGACAAAGCCAACTCGATTCCCATGGCCGGTTTTCCGCATCATCAACTTGACAGCTACATCGCAAAACTGATTAAGTTGGGCCATCGAGTAGCCGTTTGCGAACAAGTCGAAGACCCCAAAACAGCCAAAGGGCTAGTGAAGCGCGAGATCACCCAAGTTGTCACGCCGGGAACCGTAATCGACCAAGCGCTGTTGGAGCCATCTGAGAGTAACTTTCTCGCAGCCATGTGCCCGTCCGAGTTCCTTGAAAAGAAAAACACATCCGAGGTCGGCATCGCGTGGGCGGATGTATCCACCGGTCGATTCTACACAACGTCAGTCCCCTCAGGGCAAGCAATCGATTTACTGGATCGAATCGGTGCATCCGAAATCATTTTGCCAGATAAATTTCGTCACATTGCGGACACCTTGGCGGATTCGTCCATGATCACCGACCGCCCTAAATGGAGTTTCCAATTCCCGGCTGCCGAGGACGGACTGAAAACTCAATTAGGTGTCGCGTCACTAGAAGGTTTTGGGGTCGACCAATTCGGTCCATGGGCCACATCAGCCGCCGGCGCTATCATCGCATATCTAAAAGAGACTCAAAAAGAATCGCTGCTGCACTTCAATGCCATTAGCGCATATCACCAGTCAAAATTTGTCGAAATCGACTCGGCTACTTGGCGCTCCCTAGAAGTTAACCGCACCATTCGTGGCGGCGCGCGAGCCGGCTCCCTATTGGGCGTGATCGATCGATGCCAGACACCAATGGGCAGTCGTCTAATGAATGATTGGTTCGCCAGCCCGCTGGCCGACAAGTGCAGCATTGACGCTCGCCACGACGGGGTTGAGGAACTGATCAAGGCCGAACCGCTGCGATCAGCGCTAACGACAACCTTCAAATCTATCTATGATTTGGAGCGTTTAGTAGCGCGTGTGGGCACAGGGCGTCCGAGTCCGCGCGACCTATCCTGTGTCGCAAAAACGCTGGCCTGCATTCCGTCGATAAAGGCAAAACTTTCCGGACGCAGAAGCGTCCTTCTCAATCAGCTCGAAAGCGAATTGGACCTCTGCGCTGACCTCCGCGCGACCCTCGAGGCAGCGATCGTTGATCCCTGCCCTGCGAAGCTGAGAGATGGAGACTTCATAAAAGAAGGATACGACAAAAAGCTTGACTCGCTCCGGACGCTCGCTGCCGGTGGCAAACAGTGGATCGCCCAATATCAACAGCGAATCTGCGAAGAGACTGGTATTCCCAGTTTAAAGGTTGGCTTCAATAAAGTCTTCGGCTACTACCTCGAATGCACGCACGCTCATCGAGACAAAGTCCCAGACGACTTCATCCGCAAACAGACACTCAAAAACGCAGAGCGTTTCATCACGCCTGAATTAAAAGATTACGAGGAGAAAGTTCTCTCGGCTGATTCAGAAGCCGAAAACCGTGAGCTTGAGTTGTTTGCAGAGTTGCGAGAGCTAAGTCGATCATACACGGCGCGACTAAAATCCAATGCCGAGATCATCGCCACGCTGGACGCACTAAACGGACTGGCTTGTCTGGCGATTGAACAAAACTATTGCCGCCCGGAAATGGTCACTGACAGTCGCTTGCATATTGTCGAAGGCCGCCATCCAGTTCTGGATGTGGTTCAGCCACTTGGCGCGTTTGTGCCCAATGATACCTCGATCGATGAGGAGCAGGGATACTTGCATCTGATTACCGGTCCCAACATGGCGGGCAAGAGTACTTATATCCGCCAAGTCGCCTTGATCACATTGTTGGCTCAAGTTGGTAGCTTCGTTCCGGCCAAACAAGCCACCGTTGGGATCGTCGATAAGATCTTCGCGCGTGTGGGTGCCAGCGACGAACTGTCTAAAGGCCAAAGTACGTTTATGGTCGAGATGACCGAGACAGCCCGTATTTTAAACACCGCCACAAACCGTTCGCTGGTAATTTTGGATGAGATCGGTCGCGGCACCAGCACTTACGACGGTGTATCACTGGCATGGGCGATTGTGGAATTCCTACATGATCAAATCGGTTGCCGCACCTTGTTTGCGACCCATTACCATGAATTAACATCGTTGGAAGATGATTTCAAGGGCGTTACCAATTTCAATGTGGCGGTGCGTGAGTGGGAGGAAAAGATCGTCTTCCTGCACAAGATCGTCCGAGGTTCAGCAGACAAAAGCTACGGAATTCACGTCGCGCGTCTGGCTGGAGTTCCCCAATGGGTTAATCAACGCGCCGAAACGATTCTGCAGCGACTCGAGAACAAGAACGAGGTGGAGGAAAACCGGCAAGTGATGCGCTCAACGCATTCAAACGATAGCGATTGCGGTATCCAAATGACATTGTTTGGAGTTCAAGACCATCCACTAATTGAGAAAATCAAAAAACTGGATCCGAATCAGCTAACACCTCTCCACGCGCTTGAAATGGTCAATCAATGGCAGACTGAATTGAGTGACGATGACAAAAAGTAGCGCAAGCGTCCTAGGTGGCTACGCCAGCTTCTTCTTGATCGTCACCTCGGTCTTGCCAATCTGCACGTCGTATCCAGCGGCGATCAACTTGTCACGTAGTTCGTCTGATTTGGCGTAGTCCTTTGCCTCACGCGCGGCAACCATCTCCAGTCGCATCGCCTCGCCTTGGTCATCAGCGTCGCCTCCATCGGCGGCTCCGGCACCTTCACCGCTGATCGGCGCAATCGCAAGGACTGAATTCATCTTGTCCCAAATCGCCAACGACATCGCTGCGTCGCTATGATCCGATTTGATCCATGTATGCATGACTGCCAACGCGCCGGCAATATTCAAATCGTCCGCCAACGCGGTGGCAAATTCATTTAAAACCGGATGGCTCAAATCTACTTCAGCCATCTTGCCGCCAGATTTTGCCTCAAGTTCGCTGCGCAGGTCGATCAATTTTGTCACCGTATTGGCCGAATCGGTAAGCCCCTTCTTCGTGAAATTCATGTTCGAACGATAGTGCGACTTGATCAACTCAAACCGCAAAACAGCCGGATGAACGGGCTTGCCCGTAACTTTGCCTTCAAACACATCCCGCGCAGTATAAAAGTTGCCTTGGGACTTAGACATTTTTTCGCCCTCGACAAAGAGAAAACGAGCATGCACCCAATAGTTGGCAAAATGGCTCTCGCCGCTGCAGCCACATGACTGCGCAATCTCGCACTCGTGGTGCGGAAAGATCAAATCTTCGCCGCCGGTATGAATGTCGATCACATCCTGCCCCAGTTTCTTGGCAGCCATGACGCTGCATTCAATGTGCCAGCCCGGATAGCCGACACCCCAAGGCGAATCCCATTTCATGATGTGTTTTTGATCCGGTTTCCACAATAGAAAATCGGCTGGATGTTTCTTCATCGACTGATTCTGATCGCTTACCCGTCCGCCAGCACCACTCTGAAGCTTATCCATCGTGTTGCCACTCAAGTTACCGTAATCAGGGAAACTTTCGACGCTGTAGTAGACCACGCCATCAGACGACACATACGCATGACCACGCTGGATCAAACGCTCAATCATCTCGATCATTCCGTCAATATAGTCCGTTGCGCGCGGCATGCTGTCTGGGTACTCAGCAGCCACCTTGTAACCCAACTTGTTGGCGTCATCTAAAAACGCTTTGGTGTAGTAGTCCGCAATTTGATAGGGGTCGTTAGGATCTTTGATGGCTCCCTCGGGAACGCGCCCCGACTTCTTGTTTTCCTTGACTCGCGTGGCAGCAGCCAGCATTTTATCAGCCTCACCTTCGACCATGTGCCCCACGTCAGTGATGTTCATCACATGTTGCACCTCGTAACCAGCCAGTTCCAAAAACCGTCGCATCAAGTCACCAAATAGGAAGCTGCGAAAATTTCCGATGTGAGCGAAGTCATAAACGGTGGGGCCGCACGAGTACATTTTGACAACGCCGTCTTGGATGGACTTGAATTCTTCTTGTTGGTTGGTCAGAGAGTTGTAGAAATTGATTTTCATAAAACTGTTCGGGAAGAACTCAAAGGCAAAGTCAAAACGACACAGCATCAAGGCTGATTTGCGAAGAATGTACAGGCTGAGGTCGATTTTCGGCAACCGCTCTTTGACGATTGTCTCCCGGCAAACAACGAAAAAAACGCAAGGATGACCAAACGAGACGGATCAGCTCGTTGAAAACGGATATTAAAGCGGCAAGTCTGCCGGCCAAATCTGATAAAGCCACGGGTGCACCCACGGATTGAGATGCGACCAAGAAACCGAAACGACGCTTGCAAAGAGCAGAAACAGACAAAAGAAACGTCCTGCCTTTGACTGCGCTAATGCGTCGGCCATCGGCAAAATGCACACCAACCACAACGGATATAACCAGAACACCCAGCGCAAGCCGCTGCTGACGCCGCCGTAATTCCGATTGAGGGTTGGTTGCATCACGTAAAACGTCACTACGATCACGGACAGCCCGATCGCCATCAGCCCAAACCAACGCAATTGATAACGCTTCGAAACCATCAGTACCATCATCCCGGCCAACGCCAAGATCCAGATCGGCGTCAACGAGAAAATCCCGTGATGTCCCAGCAACACATGGAACGCGTAGACCAATGGATCCTTCTGCCCACGATCAACCAAAGATTTTTTTTCAAAATTCGACTTTAACCAATAGCTGCCCGGATACTCATACCAGTTGGAACGCGGATGAATCGAAAACAAGTCCCGCGTGGACGCCAAGTCATGTTGAATCACGAAGCTGTTATCGGACAGCCCATCTTTAACATTCCACCGCCGAACATCATTTGGCGTCGCGGGCCAATCACCGGGCGTGATCGTCACCGAAGAGAATCGATACGCCTGAGGCAGCGCGTCTTCAATTAACGCCGGGAGCCCCCCCTTATCCAGTTTTTCGACAACCGGCCCTGAGGGTTCAATCTCCACCGAGGCAACCGCCGCTGCGTCACTGCGATGTGCGTAAGGCATCTTCCAATCACTATGGAAAGCGTAATTCGTTCCAAGGAAGGCGGCTAACACCACTGCCATCGCCGGTAGGAAAGCCGTCAAGGTCCACTGTCTTGATTTCAAGATACAAACTAACCCCGTGACCGCTAACAGCGAGAGCGCTGGCAGTTCATTGGCAAACGCCAACGACGAGGCAAGGCCGGCCAACAGAAAAGTCCGCCAAGTGGCTTGCGGCAGTCTTGAATCGGGGTGACGAGCGATCTTGGTGATGCAGTAAACCGCCGCCATCGCCGCAGCAGCAGCCGGCAAATGATTGTTCAACGACACCGCAAATGTCGACAGGAACGTTCCAAACCCGGCACAGGCCAAAACGTAATAGCGGCTCCAATCGCGCACTGAAATACAGTCGATCGTTTTGGCCAAAAAATACATTAGCGCAAACCAGCACGCTCCATTGAGCAGCAACAGCAAAACGCGCGTCACGACGAACGGATCTTCGGTGATCGTCAATCCAGTCAACGTTTTGATCGCAAAGTACCCCGCCGCCACCACCGACGCCAACAACGGCGGCTTACTGGAATAGGCATGCATTTTCCCGTCTCGGCCCAAGTGCTTTACCTTGTCGATCGAATCCCAATTGATCCCTTGGCCACGTGTGATCACATCGTCAATATAAACCTTTTTCTCATCGACCAGCGCGCGAACGGTTGCCCATCGACTACGGTCATTGGCACAGAAAAATGGAGTCTCGTTTTTCGCCAAGTGATTTTGCACCGTCGCGATTCTTCCGCAGATCACCGCCAACGAACAGGCGATCAAAATCCAATAAATCGACCAATGGCGTTGCTGACAAAACGCCGGCAGTTCAGTCGGGCAAGCTTGACGATTAGCGGAGGACATGTGGTTCGTTGGGTTGGGAGATGTTTGAATGTCTACGCTCTGGCGAGTCTGGTCACCTTCATCCAACGTAGCCACCGTCGCCAGACGGTCGGGGATGCGTCCGCGGTCTGGCGACCGTAGCTACGACAGGATCACGTTGTCATTCTATTCCAGTTTCTTGGCGATCGAATAGGGTTCCTCGCGCGATTGCCCTTTAGCAACAATTAGTTCGGCTAGAAAACCCATCGACAACAATTGCGTTCCCAATATCAGCAGACCGACGGAGTAAAGAACAACCGGACGCTGATGCAGCGGAGTCCAATCAGGATAGGCTACGATTCTGAGAATCCAATAGATTGCCATCGCGAACATTCCAAACGCACCAACGCTAAAGCTTGCGAGACCGAACATTCCCAGTAAGTGTTGAGGGCGTTGATTGAAGCCCGTCAAAAAACTGACCGTCAGTAGATCCAAAAACCCTTTCGGAAGCCGTTTGAGTCCGTATTTTGATACGCCGTGCTGACGCGCTCGATGATTTACGGCGATCTCGGTTACGCGAAACCCTTTCGCGGCAGCCAACACAGGAACAAACCGATGCATCTCGCCATACAATTTCACTTCATCAAAAATCTCGCGCCGATAGAGCTTGAATCCGCAATTATGATCGTGCAGCCTGACACCTGTCAGAAGCCCAACCAGCCAATTGAACACCTTCGATGGCATCGTTTTATTGACTGGGTCGTTTCGCACTTCTTTCCAGCCACTGACCAAGTCATACTCCTCGGTAAGCGCCGCCAACATCTTGGGGACTTCCGCAGGGTCGTCTTGCAGGTCGGCGTCCATGGTGATGATTAGCTCACCAGTCGACATCTGGGCTCCCGCCCGCAGCGCAGCCGCCTTGCCGTAGTTTCCGCGCAACATAATTGCATTGACGTTTTCGTTTTCCGAACAGAGCGACTCAATGATCTTCCAAGTGTCATCGGTGGATCCATCATCGACGAACACGACCTCAAAATCGTAGCCATTGTCGGCTGCGACAGTGGCAATTTCCCGGTGCAGTTGCACAAGAGAATCTTGCTCGTTATAGGCCGGAATAACAAATGAAAGGTTTGGCATGAGTGACTGAACAATTATGGGGGCGACTCTTTCTACTTGCGTGACTCGAAAACTATCTTAGAGGGTTTCCTAACATCGCCACAATGTCGGCTCTGACCTTCGCGGGAGTAAAACCTCAAGCAAGAGGCGCTCTTGCGAGAAAAAACTTTCTGTCCTGCTCTTTGCGAGCTTCGCGCTATTGCGCGAGATCCGCCGCGACACCCCAATCAACCCCGAACTTATCGTGCGGGATCGTGAAAACTGGGAAAAACGCCAAATCAGTCCTTCTGACGTCTGCCAAAGCAGACCGCTCTCTGGTCCCTCACCCGTTGGGCTTCGGCAGGTATCCCGAACTACTGTCGTAGATTTTCGTGCGGCGTTTCTGAGAAACTTCTTCGGATTCCTCATGCTGATTTACCAAATCCGTTTTCATCGCGATCGTGAACGGACACTTCAGCACTTCTAATCGAAACTCAATGTAATCCGAATGAGCATCCTCGAGCACGCCCAAGAGGTGATTTCCCATGTCCTCGCGCGATGGCACACCGATCTGGTTCCGCCGCCAAATCTCGCCCAAGGAGTGCATGCCCGCGTCACGCCGCCCGTTGATATGGCTCAACCGTTGCAGCAGCGTTTTATCATTACGTAAAGCTTGCTCGATCTGAATCGCGCGTTCACCGTCGAGCGTTTCGTCGAGGAACGATTCCAGTTCGGCATCTGTAAATTCTTCGGTCACGAGATTTGTCTGGGATTAAGATTACGTTTTAAAATGCCCGGTGGTTGTTCCACATTACGTCGTCAAGGGAATCTCTGAGTTGAGGAAGGCAGTTGCCTGTTGGATCAACCGCGCTTCGTCGACACTCGGGCCACCGCAGCAAACAAACATACGCGTTCTTCGAATGACGCCTTTCTCAAGAAAATCGGAATTCAAATGAAAGACGACAGGGCAGGGCGATTTAGGATTTTCGATTTCCAAACTTGCAAGATCTGACGGAAACGCTCCGAGGGCAAGCTTGGCACCTCCAGCCAACGTCGCCACCAACAACTGACTACAGGCAAGATCGTCCGACGCCTTCCACGACCGGTTCGCGTCAGTGCTGGCTCCCACGACGGAGAAAACTTTGAACGACTTCATCGGCACCAGCGAGGTTACCTTTGGAGCCGGACTAGAATTAAGCGAGTCGGTTTGCAGCGAATAGATCAGCTCGACGCCCATCAAGTCATCGTCGGCGCTTTCCTCTTGCTGGACCGATCCTTGGGCTGCGTCACAATCGATCACCCGCCAGTAAACCTCGCGGTCAAAAGGGTGGCCTTGGCTGTTGAATCGAGCGACCAGATCGCTTCCTCGCACATACGTATCCAATGGCAAGTCCCCCTCACCCTTTTTCTCCAGTGCCAACAGAGAAACGGTGTCGTCACCTACCTGAAGCGTCCCACCAGAGAGCGGCGTGTCGGTGGCGACGGTCAACGTGGCTGAAGTCGTTTCAGCCTCGCCCAGCTCCCACTTGGCGGTTGAGGAATTTTCTAAGGTTTTCCAAACTGAGTTCAGAGACATAAAACTGGCAATCGGTATTTCGTGGTTAATCTTGTCCAACAAAGACTCCTAACATCGTATCAGGAGCGATGATGGTTTTGAATACTGCTGATCGATTCGGCCCGAATCCTGTTGGGCCCAGTTTTCCCATGCCTGTTTATTGGGTTGAGAGTCAAGTAAGCTGTTGCATAGGAATTCGAGAGTAACCAAGTTATTGAGAACCAGCCCCTCATGAATTTATCCGACCAACAGCTTAGCGATTTTCTTACTGCTGCCGAACATGCTGCCAAACTTGGTGGTGCTAAACTAATGGAGATGCTGGGCTCGGCTAAAGTCAGTGAGAAGGCCCCCAAAGATCTCGTCACCGAAGCGGACCTCGCATCTCAACATGCGATTGAGAATTACTTGCTGGATAAATTCCCTGATCATGTTCTCGTCGGAGAAGAAGATACGCAGCGCAGCGGAGACCTTGATAGCGATTGCGAAAAATTCTGCTGGATCGTCGATCCCCTTGATGGAACGATGAACTACGTTCACCAACTGCGTTCGTTTTCGGTTTCGATTGCGCTGCGGTATCAAGGTCAATTGCTGGTCGGCGTGGTCCACGATCCTTGGATGGATGAGTGCTTTTCAGCAGCCCTTGGTATGGGCGCGACGCTCAATGGAGAGAGTATTGGCACAAGTGGCTGCCAAGAAATTTCAGAGGCGCTTGTCGTTTGCAGTTTTTCCAGCAGCGTGACACGTGAGCATCCAGAGGTGGAGCGATTTTTGAGAGTGCTGGGCAACGTGGCCAGCATCCGTCGTCTCGGTTCGGCGGCCCTAAATCTATCGTACGTCGCTTGCGGAAGAACCGACGCCTACTGGGCGACAGGACTGAAGTGCTGGGATATTGCTGCTGGTTTTCTGATCCTAAGTGAGGCCGGCGGATCGCTGGACTGTATCGAGGGAGGTAGCGAAGTTCAGTTTGACAAACCAAAGTTCTGTGCAGCGGCTACGCAGACTCTGGGACAGGCGATGCGCGAGTATCTAGTGCTGGAGGTGTAGTGCCTCGCAGATTCTTGATGTGGTCGATGCTCAATGGACCTCAGAATGTCTTTTTCAACCGCGAAATATGAGAGACAAAGGAAAAGGCAGGATCGAAGTTTCGTAAATCCTTTTTCAGCTATTTTGTTTCTCTCGCGGTAAAAGAATTCAAGACGAGAAACACGGTCAAATCTCTACCATGCATGGTGCGGCACGAATACTTCGCAGGGATGACGCGGTGACGCGTGAACGTCGCCAATAGAAGCTGGAAAAAGATTCGGGTTGCCTAGATCTCCTATGAAGCGTATGTTTCGAATGACGTAACACCACAACCAATACAAAGGAGACCGCCGTATGTCTATTAAAACAGTATGTTGCTGCATGGTTGTAGCACTCGTTTTCAGCTTCGTTCAAACCGCAGAGGCACAAAACTTGACCCGCCGCGGCGCTCTAACGGGTGCAGTCATCGGTGGAATCATCGGTGGCCAAAACAATGAAGTCGCCGCCGGCATTATTGCTGGAGGTTTGGTTGGTGGTGTTACGGGACGAGTAATCGACAATCGGATTCAGCAGCAATCTTTCTACCAACCTCGTACCCAGTATTACGCGCCGCAGCAGTACTACGTACCGCAGCAGCAGTATTACGCGCCGCAACGTACTTACTACGCTCCACAACAGCAGTTCTACACTCCACGTCGCTCTTGCGGCGGATGGTAGGTTAGTCGATCAATATCGACCTAAATTTGGATGAAACAAAAATGCGGCTGAGGATCACTTTCCTCAGCCGCCTTTTTTTCCGCCAGATCGTTGCTGATCGCTCCGCGATCCTTACCGCCGCGCGACGAATCATTGGAGTTACGATTTTCTCGAATCGCCAAAGGGCAACAACTGGAACGAGTTGCGCACGATAACGTTGTGATCGCGGAGCGATCAACGACTATTTCATTTCACGTCCGCTTTTGACGGCGACGGCAGGCGGAGGATAACGGGCCTCAACAACGCCGGTCTCGACAGTGGTACCTCGTTTGCTGGTAGCAGAAATGTTGACGTTCAAAAATCGGCTGCCTTTAAGTTGATCCTTCTTCAGAGCGTAGCTCCATACACTCATGATGCCGCCACGATTAGCCAATTCGGCTTCGACCTCAGTCTCTTTGGATTGCCAAGTCCTCCCATTGAAGAATTTTTTGGTTGTCGGATGCTCGATGGTTAAACGCACCGATTCAACAGCCCGGTCGTCTTCGGCAACGCCCGATATCGTAAAATTGGGGCCCTTCATTGGCTCCCACCTTGATGGATTAGCTAACGTTACGACCGGAGCGGTTGGCCGACCCGCATTGCCGATCGATGTCGCCACCCGCGCTGCGCGCAAACGACGCTCAAATGATCTCCGTTGCTGTTTGTCCAAATCTTGCACGCTATTGCTCATTTGATTTGGGTCATCTCGAAGATCATAGTATTCACGCTGGCCATTGGCCCAGTGAACGTAAAGTTCATCGGTCGTTCGCAGGGCCGCATAAGCGCACTGACAGACGTCGTCGAAGACCCGTTTACGCTCAAAGTTTTGAATGAGCAAATTCTCTCGCCAGTCGATCGGACTGATTGCGTCTGGAGTTTCCAGTATCGCTGCAAATGACTTTCCATCGGAACGCGGACACGGCTTACCAGCCAAATCCAAAAACGTCGGAGCTAGATCCAAATGACTTACCAGATGGTCTAAGACTCGCGAATGTTCTGGAGTAAATCTCTTTTCGATCGCAGCACTCCAGACGATCATCGGTACGTTCGTCGATCGACTGTAAGGCACTTGCTTACCCTCCATTCGATGGTGCCCCAGCAAATACCCGTGATCGGAAGTGAGAAAAATAGTCGTGTTGTCCAACTCGTTTTCAGCCTCCAGACGACTGAATAGTTTTCCGATCTGCTCATCAACCGACATCAGCGCTTCGACGCGGCGGCGGAAGGTTTGCTTGAATCTCACCATCCGATAACGCCCAAGCGCCTTAAGCTCTTGAAACTGCTCGGGTTTGTCGCTCATGTCGTCCTCGTCAAAACTCTCCGCCCACGGCAACGAGGCAGCCGACGCTAGTCCAACATGGCGCGGCGCAATCATACTCTGGCCGCTGGTCGGCTCATGAGGCGCCATCGGCGCAAGGTATAAGAAAAACGGCTCTCGGCGATTAAAGGTGATCGTCCTATGTAATTCCAACATCGACAACATCTCTTTCGATTCGTGATCAGTGCGAAAGTCGTCCTTGTCGGCAGTGAACTGAAGTGTTTCTTTTCCGTTGCGAGCGCGGGTGTAGAAGGTCTCGAAATAGCGGTCGCCACGAGCCATCAGAATTTCATTCCAGCCAGGTGCAGCGAACCCCTCAGGAAGATCATGCAGGTACTTACCGACAGCCATCGTTCGATAACCAGCCGACTGCATCCAAGTTCCAACGTGTTGCCGCCCCACCCCGGCCTCGGCCAACACCTGATAGCCACCGGCGTAACCGTTGCTCAACGGGCCTCCGGTCAAATTCGCCCGCACACCCGTACGATGAGCGTGCTGGCTGTAAAGCAGGCTGGTACGCGACGGTCCGCACAAAGGGGTCGTGACGTGGCAGTTGTTAAAACTCAGACCGGTCGAAGCCAGGCGGTGAATGTTCGGCAGGAACCTTTTTAGCACGGCCTCCGCCAATAGCTCCCGTTCTGCATCGTCGAGATTGATCAAGACAATATTGGGACGCTCGTCGTCGGGCAGGTCATCGTCCGGTGCGTCTGCACGTTCCAAAACGGCGCTGGCGAATTGAGTCTGCAGTGGACCGACAGGAACTTCGGTTTGATTCCAAAACGAATCGCTGGAATATCGCAGTCCAATAATCGACACGCCTGTCAGCACTAAACTGGCTAGACAGAAGCAAATTGCCCAGCGGCTCGATTGCCATTTTTTGAAGGGGTCGTTGATAGATGAGACCTTAGTGGAAGTGAGTTAGCCCTTGGAGCGACAGTCTAGCGAAAATCGGCAAGTTGGTGCAATGGAGAGTTTCCAAGCCAAAAAAACGTCAAGTTTGATGTTGCCGCAACAATTTGATTGACACCGCATTGGTCGCAGCGCTATAAAAAGAAGGCGATCAATTGGAACGGCCTTGATACAGTTAAGATGCAAACTCCCAGCACGCAGATTGCATTCATTGATAGGTCGATCATTTCGCCAGCGTTGAGTTGAGCACCGCCTGTTAGACGCCTGCTCAGCAACGACCGCCTGTTTTCTATTCGCTTCCATCATCGGTTACCAATTTTTTCTCGGGAGAACAAAGATGTCGAATGATGAATTTAGCGAAACAACTGCGATGGAAAGAAATTTTCAAGCTATTCAGGATTTCAAACTCAGGCAGTGGAGAATGCGTTATTCAACTTTTGCAATTGCCGGTGTTTTTCTCGCAGCACTCTTCACCATGTCGATGTGGCCAAGCGGCGCGCTTTTTGGGTCACCTGAGACAAGCATCGCCAAGACCGTTGGCGACGAAACAACACCTCAGGTTGTGCGTCCTAAGGGACCGCCGATGATGTCTAGTTCTGCTAAAGCTGATGCCCGCACCGAAGAAGCGCTCGAATCGGCCTGTAGTATTGACTACCAAGAAACCCAATTCTCAGACGTGATGGTGGAACTCAGTGAAAGTTTAAAGCTGAACTTCATCCTTCATGATACGGCAATAGACGATGCGCTGACCGAAGAAGAACTTGTCACCATCCGTGTGCATGGTGTCTCATTTGCCAAGGCGCTGGAGTTACTCCTAGATCCCTTCAACGCGGTCTACACGATCGACGAAGGCGTGGTTGTGATCGTATCCAAAGCCAACATGAATGACCCGGAACATCTTCGGCTCAAGATGTTTGACTGCAAAGACCTTCTAACCGCCTTTGTAAACTCCGGTGACTTCAAAAGCAGGTCCCAAGCGAGCTTGGGACTAACGAAATTGGTATGTTCCATGGTCCAGCCTGACGCGTGGGATACCAATGGCGGCGAGGGGCGGGCCTCGATCGCGGGCGAAATCTTAATCGTAAATCAGAACGAGTCGGCTCTACGTCAGATCAGCGCACTGCTTAAGGACCTGCGTGGCCAAGTCTTAGGGGAATCAGAAAAAATCGATCTCAAGGAGCGCGCAGCCCAAAGGGCGAAGGCCCTGAAAGCTAGGGCCGAGAGAGCCAAGGCGAAAGAAAACAAGGCTGTTCCGGTAGGCAAATTTGGGGACAATCCGTTTAAAAATTAGGTTCTTCCCAGAACTTAGTGGCACGAAGTTCTTGTTGAATTAGCCATTTCAAATGGATGTAGTGGGATTCGCCAGAATTCCCTTAAGAAGAGCCGGTTGGAATTCTGGCGAATCCCACTACGATTTCAAAGGCAGCCATTAAAATCCGGGAAGAGCCAAAAATTACAATTCATCTGAAGCTGCCGATTCTCAGTAGCCTAAGTCGCAAGGCTTTAGACCGCCAAAAAGCAAAACCTCCAATCTCTTGCGAGGTCGGCTACCCATCGAGAGAGCTATTGTTGCTCTTTGATCGATTTTTGCACAAATCCGATCGCGTCGGCGACAGGATTTGTGAACACGCCGGCCTCGCTGTTCTCAAATGCCCTCTTCCACAATTGATAACCTTCCTGCGTCGCCTCGAACTGCTCCAGTGCGCTCTCTACGTCATCGTGCTGACTTTCCAACTCAGTCACGCTCTGCGCCAAGGCGTCGCTAAGGTACGGCAGGTGGCTGATGAACACCGTCTTTCCTCCGGGAGCCGAGGGATTTGGGATATTTAGCTCTGATATGTAAATGTGGACGATGTCGCCGTACTCCGGGTCGTCATGATCGATGCTGACAATCGTTAGCCGAGAATCTGACTCATCGGGGCGTGTTTTGTATTTCCAAACTTGGCCCACGGAAAATGGTGGCTTAGAAGAAGGCTTCTGCGACATGAATGCTCGACTGCTTGGACTTTTGGAGTTTGCTAATCAGCGACGGATTGTAAAGATCCCCATCCTTTAGAAACAGTTGCTCTGTTGGCTCAACGGTTCTTTTCAGCAAATTAACTGCGTCCAAATCACGTTGGCCAATTGCAAACCGAGACCAAATTTCGCATAATTGGGTGCTTCAAAAATATTTCGCCAACAATCGGTTAAACCAACACCGTGAGACGAATTTCCGGGATACCTCGAGAAACCTGAAGCCATGCAAGACAAGATTCGCCACACCGCCATCACTTTCGACGACGTCCTGATCGAGCCGCGCTACAGCGAAGTGGTGCCCTCAGATGTCGAAGTTTCTACCCGGCTGACCAACCGCATCGCGCTCAACATCCCGCTGATCAGCTCGCCGATGGACACCGTTACCGAAAGCCGCATGGCGATCGCGCTGGCGAAGGTCGGTGGTTTGGGCGTGATCCATAAAAACATGTCCGCCGATGTGCAGGCCGAGGAAGTCTACAAAGTTAAACGCTCGGCTAACGGCATCATCTTCGATCCGGTAACTCTGCCGCCAGAAGCCACCGTCGGCCAAGCCAAGGACATCATGGCTCAGCATAAAGTTTCTGGTGTTCCCATCGTGCTAGCGGATGGAACGCTTGCTGGCATCCTGACTCGCCGCGACTTGCGGTTCCTAGAAACAGTGGAAATCTCGGTATCTGAGGTGATGACGGCCGATCCATTGGTGACGGCGACGGGAACTGTGACGCTTGAGGAAGCTGAAAAGATTTTAACGGCTAAAAAGGTGGAGAAACTTTTACTGATTGACGAAGAAAGGAAACTAAAGGGACTGATCACGATCAAAGACATCGACATGATGCGTCGCTTCCCCAATGCCTGTAAGGACAGTCAGGGAAGATTACGAGTTGGTGCTGCGATCGGAGTGCACGATCTCGAGAGGGCCGAACGCCTGATCGAGAAAGATGTGGATGTCCTGATCGTAGACAGTGCTCACGGGCACTCGAAGAACGTCATCGAGACGATTCGTGCGATCAAAAAACGTTGGGACATTGATGTTATCGCAGGCAATGTTGCAACAGCCGAAGGATGCGAGGCGTTAATCGAAGCAGGTGCTGACGCGGTCAAGATTGGAATTGGCCCTGGATCGATTTGTACAACTCGCGTGGTCAGTGGAATTGGCGTTCCGCAGGTCACGGCAATTGGCGAATGCAGTGCCGTTGCTGAAAAACATAACATTCCCGTAATCGCCGACGGGGGAATTAGATACTCAGGGGACATCACCAAAGCGATCGCGGCTGGAGCCAGTTGCGTGATGATTGGTGGACTCTTCGCCGGGCTTGTTGAAAGTCCTGGTGAGATGATTTTGTACCAGGGGCGCACCTTTAAGGTGTACCGTGGTATGGGCTCACTTGGCGCAATGGCCAAAGGGTCGAGTGAACGTTACCGACAGTCCGGAGAAGGACCAGGCAAACTGGTCCCCGAAGGAGTCGAGGGACGCGTTCCGTTTAAGGGGGCACTTAGCGATTTCGTATACCAACTGGTAGGCGGACTGCGCGCCGGCATGGGTTATTGCGGCACGCAGACCATCGACCAGCTGCGTAGCGATGCACGATTTATTCAGGTATCAGCGGCGAGTGTTAGAGAAAGCCACCCACATGATATTGCAATTACTCAAGAATCACCCAACTACAGTACGGATGCTCCGTCCGGAGACCACACGTAATTGTAGCTTTTTGGCGATGGCCGCAGTACTGTTGCTGTTGCCGATGACCCCACTTGTCGCGCAGCAACCCTTTGAGGCCGAAGATCAGAAATTCAATCCGATCTATCAGGCGTACCAAGAACAGCTAAAGGAAAATCAACGCCGACTCTCCGGCAGTGACGATGCCTACCAACAGCAGATGCAGAAGAACCAAGTATCGCAAGTCTACATGCCTCCGGTTCACATCGCTCCACAACTCCCGCCGCGTCACTCTCGCCCCAACCGATCTTTAAACGGTCGATTCAACTCCGTTCAAGACTACGCAGCTCCGCACAAACCGGCTCACGCCAGTCTCTCAGACCAGCAAACGAAGCAACCGCGTAAAACCATTGCTAGACCTCGGCAAAAACCTGTCTCGCGCCCCAGCAGTGACCGAAC
This sequence comes from uncultured Pirellulaceae bacterium, assembly GCA_938036435.1. GTDB lineage: Bacteria > Planctomycetota > Planctomycetia > Pirellulales > Pirellulaceae > Mariniblastus. The sequence continues at coordinate 42,452 of CALHPU010000028.1, forward strand.
ATCGGCCGCCTCCTCTAACGAACATGTTTTCCTTCAAGACCGTATCGCCAGCGCTCTGTCACGAACCTTTGGGCGAAAACCCAAGGCCTCTGAACCTAGCTCCCCAACGCCACTGTTGGAAACACCTGAAAACGTTGTTGTCCAAGCTGACAAACCGCAAATGTTAAAAAGAGGTGACGTTCGCCCGACCCAGCTGCAACAGTACGCCTCAAACAAACAAAAAAAGACATTGCAAGAAGGTCGTAGCAAGATTGACGATCAAGAACATGACCTCTACGAGCAATCAGATCAATCGTTGAGCTCGGTTTTGGATCGGTCCGAGGGCGAAACACTCACCGTTACACCCGAAGATCGCTCTGCCGACATCATACTTGCTGACGCAATACCACCACGGGTCTTCATTTCAGAAAATCCGATGCAAGACGCGTCGCGTGTCGTACCATCTTCCTACCAGATAAAAAGGCGGGGACCAGGTGTCGCCAAACGGACACGTCGCATGAAAGCACCGCGCCCAATAAGTTATCGCCCAAAACAGAACAAACTTCGCGCCAGTGAAATATCGATCCTTGTAGGTCAAGAGAAAGAGGAGTCTCTTGAAGACCTAGATTTCGATCTTCCACTCGATGAGGACGGCAACAAAGACAGTTCGACTGATGAAGATTTTTCATCTCCATTGCGTCCCAAGGCTGATTCTGACACCAAACCCGAACAGAGGGACGATCTCGAATCGATGGAAGACGACGATCGGATTCGCAGTCGTTTAGACGATGACCTAGATGATGATTTAGACGATATCGACGAAGAAGACTTCGACGACGAACCAGACGTCGAGCGTCCTGTTAAGCGTCCGTGCAACGAGTTCCGCGACGAATTGTTGTCGACGTCAATTCGAGACATATCACTGGACATCAGCCCGGGAGCGTACAGCGAATCTGCGAGATATGGCGGCCTCAACCGTTCTTGGACTGATCGCAGCGGAAACCTAATTGCTGAAGGTACCATGGTCGATCTACGACGTGGCTACGTGATACTCGACAGCGGCCAAAAAATCCCTTACGCCAAGCTTGGTGTGTCGGACTTGGCGGTGGTGTCGGAGTTCTGGCGACTCCCAACGGTTTGCTTGTTGGGCAACCGAGGCGGCAGTCCTTACCGCAGTTGGGCACCTCAAACAGTTACGTGGAAAGCATCCTCGTTATGTCACAAGCCCCTGTTCTTTGAGAATCGACAACTCGAGCGATACGGACACTCGCGTGGACCGTTTGCTCAACCCATTCACTCGACGGTTCACTTTTTCACCAGCTTGATCAGCCTGCCATACCAAACGGCCATCACGCCTGCCAACGAATGCCAGTACGCTCTTGGATTTTTCCGACCTGGCGATTGTGCTCCATGGCTCAAAGATCCAATTCCAATCAGCCTTCAAGGCGCTCGCCGCCAAGCGTTGCTTACTACCGGCGGAGCATTCATTCCTTAAGCGTAGCTAGGGCATTTTTGCCAAAGGAACAAGAAATACAACGGAACATCTTCCGGATGTAAGTAGAAGGCGATTGGATTGGCCGCAGATTTTTCTGCGGCCTTTTTTTGTAGTGGGCGGCCGGAGAATTCCAGCTGTTATTCCTGCCTTTCGGTCGTTGGCGTAACCCGCAAAACGCGACAAAGTGATAGCACCTCGCTGGTAAACCTTGACGGCGATTCCGGATCTGAGTCCGCCGGAAAACGGGAAGCACCGTTTTTCATCTATTTGCTCAAGTCGAAGCTTGCCACTGGAGGTGCGGCTGATAAATTTGCTGCACCGCCGCTCCGCAGCGTACACATTTATTCACGATTATACCTGTTGAAAACCGAACGCATGACCACGTCTACTAGCGAAATTGATCTGCTGATTCAGAACGCCCGCCTTCGTGACGAAATGGAACCCTACTTGGACGAATCAGTGTATCTGGTTGACCTAGATCGCATGTCGACAGTACACGAAAATGAATTCCTCACCTCAATGCTGGCCTGGGAGAAAGCACCTGTGCTGCCCATCAGTCGTTGGTTCGAACCCGAACTGAAACTACCGCCGCACCAACAATTTGACGACGCTCAAATGGCAGAGGAACTTGACCGCGTAGTAGGAGTGCTGTTCGAGCAAAACATTGTGCTGCTTCAAACAGAACATCTCTCAGACCGCCAGCTGTATTGTTTGATCGTGCGAGACATTCTTCCAGCGGAAGAGAAGAAGATGATGTTGCCTGGTCAAGATTTCCTCCGTTGGCAGTGTTTGGATATGGTCCAGGACGAAGAGGCGTGGTTACGTTTTTACGCATCGGATCATGATCGAGCTATTTGGGCGTTTGAGAACGAGTTACGTTTACCTCCTAAAGCTGCAGTACCTTTCCCTAGAAAACTGCCCACAGCGATATAGCCGCGGCTAGAGCATATTTTTTGAAAAGCAGAGGTGCGGAGTCTACGCGCCTGTGCTTTTTTCGCTTATCGATGAACGCACGCTACTCTTTGAAAACCTCGAACGCTTTCTCCGCGACTACTTTATCGTCAAGTTCGACCCACATCTTCCAGACGCCAAGCTTATCCTCGATAGGGTCCCAGATCGTGTCGCCCAAGTAAAAGTCCCAGTCATTGGTTTTCACGTAGACTGTTCCATCAAATGGATCTCGCCGTTTACCATCGCTGTCTAGAATCCCCGGATGATCGATGCAGTAATACAACTCTTTGTTCTTGCCGCCCTTGACGTTAATCACGAAGCCAAATTCGATGTCGATCAGCGCTGGAACACGCAGCGTAAATTCAGCGATGCGTGGCAATTCCTTCGCCTTGGCATCCCAACCGCGATAGATTCCGTGGCTGCGTAGTTTGACTTGAGCTGTTTTCCTTGCCATCGTGGCCGGCGGGTTCCAAAAAGAGTAAGCGCGGGTGAAACATTCATCGTAGCATGCCCCCAAATTTAGACCAGTCTTTCAGCATCCTCGGCCAAACCGTAGACTTTAAGTCGACTCATCACACCTGTTCCTAATTGCCATCGATCGAACCAGTAATTGAGCCCCATGAATCTTCAACGCAACCCGCCAATTCGAAAATTCAGCTGGACTAACTTTTTGGCGTTGGTGTTTTTCTTGATCGTGGTCTGCTTGGTCGTTTTTCGTGTGTACTTTTTTAGGCACATACCTGGGGAGAGCAACGCGCGTGCGAACATTGGATTATTGCGATTTCACAATGAGGTATATTATCCAGTCCGCGCGTTTATCACCGGCGAGAATCCTTTCGACGCCGAGCAACTTGCCGCCTTTCATCCCGACACGCAATACGAAACGGCGGCGCCGCAGTCGACGAGACTGCCAACGATGCTGCCGTCCACGCTGTTGATCTATTGCCTGTTTGGTTTCTTCCAACTGCCCTACGCAGAGGCCATTTTTATCGGATTGTCGGTTCTGTTGACCGTGGTGCTCTCGGCGTTGCTGTTGAAAAAGTGCACCGAAACATCGCCCGGCATCGGTGGTACCTTTTTTTGCTCTGCGTTAATGCTGGTCAGCCTGCCGGGAACCGAAACGTTTTTTACTTGCCCGGCATCGATGATGTGTGTACTAGGGGTCGCTTGGGCGCTGGCTTACTCACAACGAAAGATCTGGCTATCAAGCATCGGCGTGACTCTGGCGATGATCCAACCGGCGATCGGTATTCCGCTTGCGCTGTTGTTGCTGCTTCGCGGCAACGTCGTGGCCATCGCTGGAGCGTTAGGGCTGCTGGCGATCACCAACGGACTGGCCATCGGCTATATCATCCACAATGGCGGCCCGGCACTGACGGATCTGTCATACTGGCAAGCCTTTGACTATCGAAATTACGTCACAGCATTACCGGCCTTGGGCAGCCACCAATCGCCACTTGGCCTCAATCTGCTCTCTGGAATAAAAACTTGGGCCGGCAATCGTTTGACGCTAGATCTTTCTACGATATTGCCGGCGGCAATCTTAGTCTTAGGTGGACTTGCCTTGTGGTCCGAACGAAACGCCGGCCAGCGCACGGGCATCATCAGCCGATCGGGCATGCTGATCGCGCTGTTGACGATTGCCGTGTTTGCAAAATCAATTGACGCGATGATGCTGTTGTGGATTCCAGTTGTAGGCGTCGTGGTCGACGGAGTACGCAGTGAAAAATCGTTCTCCGTAGGAATGCGATTTTTGTTGGGGCTGCTGTTAGTGTTGCCCTTGTTCAACTATTTTGCCACACCGTTTTTGATAGAGCGATTGAAGATCGGCCCTCAGTGGTTGGGCGATCCTAACTCCGACCAACTGTTCTCGCTGCGCACGGCACTGGCTGACTGGAACGTGCCTAATCCGGCTGGCGTCGAGTGGAACGTTGTCTCCACATTCAACATTTGCCTGATCGCGTTGGCGGCGTTGCTGATCATGCTGCGCATGTTCACAAGCGCTTTTTTCGCCGACCGAGGCGAGGTTAGCTCTGACGTCTGAACGTGATGTAGCTGTCGGCATAGACTGTGGTTTCCCGAGGTCCCAGCGTCTTCCCGCCTATTTAGTAGCCGACAATTGCAGTTTCGACTTGCGCTTGTTTCTTGGTGGTTTCCATGGGGTTAACCTGAAATACTTCACGTTGCTAAAATCTTTCACCTTGAGTAAGTCGATTGATTTGCAGCCACTGATTCTCAGCGTGCCAATATTTTCAATGCTTCCAAGCACGCTTACGTCGTCGAGCCTCAGGCAATCGGAAATGATCAAGTCTCTAATCGCCTTGTGTCCTCTGAGCGGTTCGATTGACTTCAGACCGGCACAACCGTCGAATTGGAGAAAACGTATTTTCGAAGCATCCCTAAGGAAATCGATGGATGCCAGCTTGGGACAATCGACAATTGAAAGAGATTCGAGGCATCGTAGCCCCTCAATCCCTTCAAACGATTGCAGATTATCGCAACGTCGAATGTCAAGCATACTCATATGCTTGCTCGATTGCAGTCCATCGAGATCGGTCAGTTTGTTGCAACGAGAGAGTTTCAGGGTCTTGACCGCAGGAAGCTGCTCGAGACCGTCTAGGCTCGTCAGTGATTTAAGTTTGTCGAGGTCCAAGTAACGAACCGAAGGCAAATGACTCAACTCCGAAAGTTCAAATGGACCATCGAATCCAGAGAAATCTAATACTTGAACCGTCTTGATACTTTTCAGAAACCTTTTCCCAAGCCCTTGGCAATTGCTCACCCCTAGCCTGAAAAAATCGCGGTTGGAAATAACGTCGATATTTTTCAGCTCAGGGCAGTCATGCAGATAAAGGCAGGAAACTCCAGTATCTTGAATCGCATCAATCGTGTGGAGTGACCTACACTTCGATAGTGACAAATCGCGAAGTCCACGTTGCCCTCTGAGTCCGTCAATGTTTTTTAGGAGCGGACAATCATAGAGCGAAATACTCGCATCTCGAAATCCGGTCGTCTCGAGTCCGTCTAGGCTGACAAGGTCGGGGCAGTGGCGAATGCCAATCCGCTTCAATTGATCGAGGCCTTCAATGAATCTCAAGTCACGAAGTGACTTACAATTCGTAAGTGAAATACTTTCCAGCTTTGGGGCGGCGAGCGATTTGATCGTATCGACGCGACATCCTCCAAGCGTCAAACTTTCAAGTCGAAATCCATCAAGTCCGCTGAGGTCGTCGATTGGACAGTTGGAGATTGTTAACCCTCTCAGGTCACGAAGCGCCAGCCCATCGACCGATTCAATCGGACACTTTACTAGTCGAAGCTGCTTGAGTGATTTGAGTTCACTGATGACTTTTGCTTCGCGAAGCTGTGGGCATTTCGAGATAACCAACCTTTCTAGAGGCAAGTCATTGATTGCACTGATGTCTGCGAGGTTCCGGCAATTCTCTACTTCAAGGCTACGAAGATCGTTCAACGGCTTGAGTACGCTCAGGTCCCTCAAGTCGTGGCACTTTTTAATTTTAATCATCACCACGCGCGAAAAGAGATGCCCGCCATACCACGATTTGAGATACCAAGGCCCCGGCTGGTAATTTGGATCAGGAATTTTAGTTCCGTAACCGCTTGCACCAACTGAAAACTCATGATGTGCGTAATAGACTTCGGAAGCATAGGTGTTCACGATCGCCTCTCGAATTTTAGCTTGCTGGATTGCTGAATAGCAACTCACCCAGCAAATCGTCAGCAGTAAGGCCGCCAACAACGGTATGGCAAATCGATGTCTGCCCAGAGCCTGAATTAGGTATCGGATCTTAATGGTTTTCCCCTTCCAAGCTTTTGTTAGTTGCTCCCTCTTGCGCCGCACCAATTTGCCTTAACGTGATCTCGATCGAGTCCTTCAATTGTTGGTCAACGTAGGAACCATTGAGTTGCCGCAACCAAGGCGCAGCGTGATTTGCTTTTTCCCCAAACCTCCCGATCGCTTCAACGATTGCAGGAATTCCGACGCCGTCAGGATTACTCCGACCGGGAATCCGTTGCAGACGTTTCGGTACGTTCCCTTTTTCGGGGTTCTTTAATTTCTCAATCAGTGGATCGATCGCCCGTTCATCTCGGAGCCGACCAAGCGCATAGGCGATGGTGGATCGATACGGTAGGATGCCATCGCCCGTATCGTAGTCATTGGAACCATTTATCAACTCATCGATCAAATAGGGCACCGCGGGAGCGGCTTCTGATGGACGCATTTCAGCGAGAATCTCAAGCGCCGTGATGCGTTTGTAAAAGTCGTAGTTTCTTAAGGAAATCGGGCCCCAACATTTCTCTGATGCGGTAGTCGGTTCGCCTTCGTAATCGTCACCGTAGGTCGGTTTGAAGTGATAGCCGGTACCATGAAACTGATCTATCAAAAGCTCCACCTTTGAACGAGTTTCGACGGAGCCTGGCCACATCGTGAAACAGCACACTGCGATCGCTACAGCGACGAGAAGATATTTCATTGTCACGAGATCCTTGATCAAAGAAGTGGGGCTGCCGAAAGAGGTGTTGGCTGCCGAAACCTACGCCGACCTACCGCGATGATCCAGCTTTTACGTCGAAAGTCGCTGGCTAACGGGCAGCCGAAGATCGGGTAATCCCGGTCTTTAGGGTCATTGGGGCGGCGAAATGAGGTCAAGAGTCATGCGTATTTTATTAGTGAAGATGAAGAGACCTCTCTGTTCACTCGATTACGTTTCGGGCTTTTATTGACAAGCCATTCTGTGTTCTATGTTCTGGCTTCACCCGAAATTCGATCACTCTCAGTAGATCAGGGGGTTATTCACTCAAGGGGTTAGTCACTCAAGGGGTTAGTCACGAGGTATCGGCAACATTACAATCTGGCGACTATGAAAGCTGGATTTAAATATGAACTGCTGCATCAAGACAAACACTGCGGTGCGCGGTTAGGGCGTCTGACGACGCCGCGCGGTGTGATTGACCTACCAACCTTCATGCCCGTTGGCACCTGCGGAACGGTCAAAGGTCTGACAACTGGGCTGCTGGAACAGACCGGCGCTCAGATTATTCTAGGTAACACTTATCACTTACACCTGCGTCCCGGGGCAGACGTTGTCCAGCAGATGGGCGAGCTGCCGAAATTCATGGGCTGGAACAAACCGATGCTGACCGACAGCGGAGGCTTCCAAGTCTTCTCCCTCGCGCAGCTCACGAAGATCACCGAAGAGGGCGCTAAATTCCGCTCGCACATCGACGGGTCACTGATCGATTTGACGCCCGAAATCAGCGTTAGTATCCAAGAAAAACTTGGCGCCGACATCGCGATGGTGTTTGACCATGTTATCGAGCTTCCAAATAAACGCTCCGCCGTCAAAGATGCCATGGACCGCACCATTCGCTGGGCGAAGCGCTGCAAGGACGCTCACACGAAGCAGTCGCAGGTCCAATTCGCGATCGTGCAGGGAGGGCTCGATGAAGGCTTGCGGCAGGAGTGTTGCAAGCAGTTGATCGAACTCGATTTCCCCGGATATGCAATTGGGGGCCTAAGCGTAGGTGAGCCGCCGGAGGAGATGTACCGGATCTTGGACGGCACCACGCCGGCGCTGCCCGAGGACAAACCGCGTTACCTGATGGGCGTCGGGACGCCGGAGGATTTGCTAGAGGGAGTCAAACGCGGTGTCGACATGTTCGATTGCGTGATGCCGACTCGCAATGGCCGCAATGCGACCGCGTTCACCGACAATGGGAAAATGAAGCTGCGTAACCTTTGCCACCAAACCGATCCGGCTCCCCTAATGGAGGGCATCGACACCCCCTACAGCCATCTAAGCCGAGCCTATTTGGGGCATTTGTTCAGAGCCAAAGAGATGCTGGGACCGATTCTGCTGTCTTTGCATAACCTCGCCTACTATCAACGCCTGATGAAACAGGCGCGGGAGGCCATCGCCGCAGACCGCTATATAGACTTCTACAACGAGAGAATGCTGGGTTGGAAGAAGTGAATGATTTTTCGCAGCCGAAGTCGCCAGACTTTTGACCTTGTGCGAGCAATTTCTCCAATCTCCTGCGAGACGCGGCCACGAAACAGGTAGACTGTACTTTGTGGAGACGCTTCAGCTTATTAAGTAAGCACATGGCTCAGGGCCTACCAGAGCGCAAAAGCAAAGCGCAAAAGCCACCTCCAAAATCGGCCCTCCAAACCGATTCCACTTTATCACTAATTCGCGATTTCATTGGCCTTGGCAGGACCAAGGGCGGAATCTACACTATCGGCTTGTTTTTGGGCATCAAAGTGCTTTCACCAGCGTGAAAGCTAGTTCAAACGCGAACGATAGAATCAAGTAATGTCTGTTCGGCTTCGCGGGCGAGAATGCGATTTTTATGGGCTATTTTATTTCTGTTTGTTGGTTGATCCTCATTCAGACTCAGACGACAACTTCTTCGGCGGCTGAAGCTGCTGGCGAGGTCGTCGGCGGAGCGGGTGCGGTCGAAGAGGCTCCCGGTGGATTCTTCCAAGACTTTCAGTACATGCTGCCAATGATGGCGGCGATCATGGCCCTGTATTTTATCCTTCTTCGTCCTCAGCAATCGGATCAAGACAAAGCCACCGGCAACGTGAAAAACCTCAAGAAGAACGATCGTGTGCTAACGGTCGGTGGCATTGTGGGAACGGTCGTAAGCTCTCCCGAGCAATCCGAGTTCACCACGATCAGGATCGACGAAGCGAACAACACCAAAATTCAGGTTCGCACCGTCTCTATCGCGCGCGTTTTGACTGACGATGACCAAAAATCGGGATCGGCGGCAAAGAAATAATTTCGATTCAACGCGAATGAAAATCGCCGCCACTCCAAAGTCTCCGCATCACGAGGGCTGACATGTTCTCGATGCGTTCATCCGTTTCACCATTTAATCTACCCAGGAATCAATCTGATGTTTGATTCGTTTTTGTCCGGATCTTTATTGGCAGATTCTGCTTTAGGTCTTTCAGGATACGTCGTTGCGATTTTGTTGATCGTCGCCATCGCTTTGGGCATCGCCCTTGCGCACTTTATCGCTAATGGACTCAACGTCAACGACTACCGATCGCGTCTCGCATGGGTATTGACCCCTTTGCTGATTGCCGGACTGATGATTGCCACTGGCTGGCCGCCCAAATTCGGCGTTGACCTGCGCGGAGGGATCAACATGATCGGCTCCCTGAACTTGGAAGCGGTCGACAACGAAGACCCCAACTACGTTCCGCCAAAAGCGCAAGACATCATTCCCGTGCTGGTTAAACGCGTGAACCCATCGGGTACCAAAGAGATTATGATCCGCGCTTTGGGTGAGGACAAAATCGAAGTCACCATCCCCTCGGTTTCTCTCGAAGAAGCCGAAGGTATTTGGGATTCGATCGTCAAAACGGGCAAACTGGAGTTCCGAATTTGCGCTAATCGACAGTTTGCCGATCATGCGGCTGTCATCAACGCTGCCGAAACCGCCTCACGGAGTCCTGAATTTCGTAAGCGACGTGCAAAGTACGTGGAATCTCCCGAAGGCGAAAGAATCGGAGTCTGGGTTGGCGTCGCGAAAATTATTCCTACCGCCGCCGACATTGCCGCAGGTGACTTGCCCTCTGTCATGCCGTACAAATTCGCACCTCGTAGTGGTCACTTGATCCGCAACAAAGACACCGGGCAGATCGTGCCTCTGAGTACGTTACAGTATCAGGATGGAGATGCATTGGGCCTAGAATTTGCAGTCTGGTGCCGCGACAACGGGATTCAGGTTCCTGAAATCCTGATGCTATACCCAAAAGAAAACCAAGACGTTCAAGGAAAGCACCTCGCCTCGGTAAGGGCTCAGTTCGACGACAAGGGCCGTCCCGCACTTGGCTTTAGCACCACCAGTGAGGGCATGGCAAGACTCGGTCTGCTAACCCGACTGAATACAGAACCAGATGGGCAAGCAAAAAAAGAACTGGGGATCGTTCTCGACGGAAAACTTAGCTCCGCACCAACAATCAACAGTACGATTCGGGCCAACGGAGAGATCTCAGGTAGCTTTACGCAAAACGAGGTCAATGAACTCAAGCGTAATCTGGAAAGTGGTAAGCTTGATGTTACTCTCAACAAGAACCCAATTAGTCGCAACTTTGTTGAATCTACTCTCGGCAACGAACTACGCACCAAAGGCATTTGGGCGATCGGAGTTTCTCTGATTCTGGTCCTTGTGTTCATGTGTTTCTATTACCGTTTCGCCGGTGTCATTGCCACGATCAGTCTTGTTTTGAATCTGTGCTTAATATTGGCCCTGATCATGTTCATCCAACAACCACTAACGCTGACGGGTCTGGCCGGCCTTGTATTGACCGTCGGTATGTCCGTCGATGCTAACGTGCTGATCTTCGAACGTATCCGCGAGGAACTCGACCGAGGCGCCGCCCTTCGGATGGCCATTCGAAACGGTTTCGATAAAGCGACGGTCACGATTCTTGATGCGAACATCACGACGCTGTTTACAGCGTTGGCCCTGTACGCGATCGGAACCGAGCAAATTAAAGGATTCGCCGTAACGCTGATTTTGGGTATCTTGATGTCGATGTACACAGCGATCTTTTGCTCGCGGTTGATGTTCGACATCTCCGAACGACGCGGATGGCTCACAAAGTTGAACATGCGTCGCATCCTAGAAAAAGCAAATTTCGATTTCATTAGCAAGATTTCACTGACGAGCATTTTGTCAGCGGCCGCGATCGGAATCGGCGTGTTCAGCATGTTCACATTGGGTCCAAAAATCCTTGACCATGATCTGCGCGGCGGCTCAACGATCCGTATGGTGTTCAAGGATCCTCAGGACATTGATGACCTGAAAACCCTACTCGACAGCGAAGATATTGTTGTCAAGGACGAGAAGGTTGAATTCACTGTCTCCGGTTTCAGTGGTCCTGGCACCAGCGCGGACCAGGCCGGTCGAATCTTCAAGGTCGATAGTAATCTGCCCGCTTGGGAAGGTGGCGCTGATGGCGAAAAATGGGAGCAATTGAACGAGGTCATGACACGTGTTTTTGGTGACAAACTGGAAATGCACAATGCCACGATCGAAGCGGGTGCCCCAATGTCAGCTTTGCCGACCAAAGGGACCAAAGGAACAGACACGCAAACTGCAAAAAGTAAAATGTCACTGGAGGTTCCTTCGTGGAATGCGGTTACAGTGTCGGCAATTAACTTAATATCGCCGAACATGATCCTGCAGGATGAAGGCGTCACCATCACAACGGGCGAAACCGCTGATGCTCCGGTCGAAACGCCGGTTGAATTAAAATCCGATGGCCCGGTTGTCCAGAGCGATGCCCCGGTAATTGAAACCGAAACACAGGCAGAGACATCAGACGCCCCATCCATGGCATCCGATGCTGCAGTAGTTGAGGGAGATACTGAAGATACGCAGGCAGATCCTCCAACAATCGGATCTGATACCAAAGCAATGGAATCAAAAGAAACGAGTGAATCGACGGGCTCAATCGGCGAAGATCCTTCAAGTGAAGTTAGCAATGCTTTTGCTGCTGGCGATTCAGGTTCGGCGACGACAGAAGTTTTGGCGGAAAAAGTCACTCGCAAACTTTCCTTCGGACAACCTATTACCGGAAAGACGCTCAAGGAGCTAATGCTGCAGGCAGCTGTTTCGCTCGATTTGGAGCTTGCCGAAAACGCGCTGTCCTTAAGCTCCCCTGACACTGATCCGGGTGAATCCGCTGCGGGTACGGTTTCCAAAAACTGGACCGTTGAAATGCAACGGATCGCACCGGAGAACGCTGACGATATCTTGAAACAGTGGTCCGATGACTTCAATGGCCAACCGTACTTTCCGATGGCCAGTAAGGTCGGTGGCCAAATTGCGAAGAACATGCAAACCCAAGCGTTGACGGCGGCGGTCGTTGGATTGCTGTTGATCATTGGTTACGTTTGGTTCCGTTTCCAGAATCTTGCCTTTGGTTTGGCGGCGGTGATCGCGCTGCTCCATGATGTTGCCGTTGTGTTGGGCGTGATTGCAATCACCCACTACCTCGCTGGCGGATTGGGATTCCTTGGCATCACGAACTTCAAGATCTCGCTGGCCGTTGTTGCCGCGATTCTAACTGTGATCGGTTATTCGCTTAACGATACGATCGTCGTGTTTGACCGCATCCGCGAGGTACGTGGCAAGCGTCAGGAAATTACGGCGGACATCATCAATACGAGTATCTCGCAGACGCTGAGCCGTACATTGCTGACCTCGTTGACGACGTTTATCGTGGTATTTATTCTGTATTGCTTCGGCGGCGACGCAATTCACAGTTTCGCGTTTACCTTGGTCATTGGCGTGATCGTGGGTACCTACAGTTCGATCTTCATCGCGTCACCAGCGCTGTTGTGGTTGATGAACACCGTAGGCCTTAACCCAATGGATGTCGAACCTGAAGTTGCAGCTGAAAAATAACTCCTAAGTTGCAGTATGCAAAAAAAACAAACCGCGTGGTCGTTCGGCCACGCGGTTTTTTCATGCATCGAACTTCGCTGTTGAAATCGACGAGTCTCACTCCAAGCATATTGCTTGTAGCGGCACGGCGCGAGCTCAATGGCCCTCCGTTTCAAACATGAGGCCCCAATTGTGCGACTCCCCCTTTGGGAGAGTCGCCGTCTAAGCGGCAGAGAGGGCTTTTGTTAGCCAAAGAGTTATCGCGATTTAGCTTTAAAAGAAAGCCCTTCCCGTCGGCGAGCCTCCGACCCTCCCGAAGCGAGGGTGACATTCTTGGTCTTGTTTGCCTAAAGATCGCTGAGCTGAAAATCTAAAGTGAATACCATTGGCCGCAAGCACTCAGGTATCCAAGTCCAGAAACGAGGACTTG
>CALHPU010000029.1 GCA_938036435.1 uncultured Pirellulaceae bacterium
ACCCAAATATCATCGAAACTAAGGGTTTTTGCTGCTTGAGACTGTTTGGCGTAGGTACTAGAATGTGCCGCGCGCTTCTTGGCAAAAGGCATTTAAAAATCAATTCCGCCGTTGAAACTGTTATTTGAGATTTGAGGAGAACCACGTGGCTTCCGGAAAATATTTATTCACGAGCGAATCTGTCAGCATGGGCCATCCAGACAAACTGGCTGATCAAATCTCTGACGCAGTCCTCGACGCAATGCTTGAGCAAGACCCTGCTAGTCGCGTGGCTTGCGAAACAATGGTCACCACAGAATTGGCCGTTATCGCCGGGGAGATTACCTCCAAAGCCGACGTCGATGTTGAGAAGCTTGTCCGCAGCGTCATGCGAGATGTTGGATACACCGATTCGGCGACCGGCATCGGATGCGATTCCTGTGAGGTCATTGTAAGACTGGACCAGCAAAGCCCGGACATCGCGCAAGGCGTCGATGCTGATGGTGCTGGCGACCAAGGACTCATGTTCGGTTACGCTTGCGATGACACCGAAGAACTGATGCCGCTGCCAATCGCACTCTCGCACCAGATTCTGGAAAAGCTCAACGAAGCTCGTTTCTCGAAGAAAGTTGACTGGCTACGCCCGGACAGTAAGAGCCAAGTAACCGTTGAGTACGACGGATTCACTCCAGTCCGTATCGACACCGTTGTCGTTTCGACTCAGCACGGTCCAAACGTCGACAACGAGACTATCCAAAAATTCATCAGAGAAGAAATCGTTCAACCATTGCTGCCTGCCGAATTGGTCAAAGGCGATGTGACTTATCACATCAACCCAACAGGTAAATTCGAAATCGGTGGCCCTCATGGTGACTGTGGTTTGACTGGTCGCAAGATCATCGTCGATACTTACGGTGGCTGGGGACGCCACGGTGGTGGAGCGTTCAGCGGTAAAGATTCAACAAAGGTCGATCGCAGTGCGGCCTATATGTCTCGCCACGTTGCCAAAAACATCGTTGCGGCTGGTCTGGCCAAGCGCTGCGAGGTTCAGTTGGCGTACGCGATTGGTGTTGCCGATCCAGTTAGTGTTCACGTTGACACGCAGGGTACTGGTAAGATCGATGACGCGATCATCTGTGACATCGTACGCGAACAATACCCGCTATCGACGCAGGGCATTATCAAGTACCTGAGGCTTCAGCGTCCAATTTTCCGCAAGACAGCAGCCGGTGGTCACTTCGGTCGCAACGATCCTGATTTCACTTGGGAAAACACCGATTCAGCCAAAGAATTGGCAGAAAAGGCATCAGCGGCAGCATCTGCTTAGTCCGGTTTCGCCGTTGATGGCTGACACAAGAAACGACAAGGCGTTACAATTCTGTGACGCCTTTTTTCGTGCAATCGCGTGAGCAATCGGCCTGCCACCGCAAAAGTACCAGCAAGACTATGAGTGACACCTACGAAACTGCCGACGACATCGAAGCCCGTTTAAATCGGCTCTGTAGCGACACCGAAGATGCAGCAGCTAACCTTTCAGATTGCAGCGAAGAGGATTCGTTGATGGCTGACCCCACCATCAGCCAGCACATCATTCGCATGCAGAAAAAGCAATCGTCTGTCGTCATCGATACTTTAACGGGAAGTTTTCGCTGTCGTTTTAAACCAACGCAAACCGTTTACGTTTTGCACATCCCTATCTATCCGCCGATGAAATCTGTGCCGAAAGTCGAGACGGTCTGTGACCAAGAGCATGTTGTCGCGCGAACCACGCAAGCGAACAAATTTGGGCTTCGTATCGAACTGAAACGGCCGTCCAATTCAGGCGACAACGAATCAGTGATCGCCGAGGTCACCGCTTCGAGCACTTGAGCATTCATTGACGTGCTCTCACCCCGCTGGATCAAGAACCGCTTCATCGACTTCCATCGATACGCCTTTATCTAAAAACTGAATCGATAGCAGCAGTCGAGTTTTCCCCTCACGACGAATCACGATGCCCTCGTATCCGGCGAACGGTCCGCGCTTCACCGAAACGCGATCACCGGTGGTCAATTTGGATTCCACCGTCAGAGGTACTCCCGCTTTGATGACGTCGTGAATCTGTCGAAGTTGCTTGACCAACAACTCTTGATCAACAACCGGACTGCACTTGGAAACACAGTTGGTCTGAAGCATCACAGTGCGTTCGGCTTCGTTAGCCAGCACAAAAACATAGTTGGCAAACAGGGGGATAAAGGAGTTTCGCAGACGCCCGTTCGGCGAGCGATAGCGTTTAGAGACCACCGGCCCGTAGAACGAAATATCCTTCCTCGCCAACTTTCGCATCAGGTCCTTTTCCCTGCGTGACACCGTATAAACGCACCACCATTTTGCTCCAGCCTGCTCCTTTTCCGCCAAATGCTCTGGCGTACTTAGCAGATCGATAGGGTAGATATCGTTTTCTTGTTTGAGGATAGGCATGGTGGGTCCATGGCGGTGGCACGTGATGGTCTGGTATCATAACGGAGAGTTCGATTTTAACCACATACTATCGCTAAAGGCAGGATTCTAAAGAATGCCCAAACATTCCCACCCTCAAGCCATCATTTTAATGGGTGTTTCCGGTTGCGGTAAAACGACCTATGGTGAGTTGCTCAAACGGGAACTGGGTTTCGTATTCACCGATGGTGACAATCTGCACTCTCCGGCCAATGTCGCAAAAATGGCCTCCGGACAACCCCTGAACGATGATGATCGCCGCCCATGGCTTGAGTCTATCTGCCTGCACATTAATGAACACTTGGCCGCAAAACGGTCGATCGCTGTTGCCTGTTCAGCACTCAAGAAAGCTTATCGAGACCAGTTACGAAATGTCTCGGTCCCGCCGACCTTTATTCACTTGGTCGGAGACATCAACCTAATCTCCAAACGTCAGGCCAAACGCAAAAGTCACTATATGCCGGCGGCGTTGATGCAAAGCCAATTCGAAGCACTTGAACCCACCACCGGTGAGCAGGATGTTGTCGAAGTTTCGGTCAAGCTACCGATGCTGGAGGCGGAAAGACAAGTTTTGGCTGCTGCCAGAGGTTAGGACTTAACTGCTGAGAGAGGGCTACGGTGCGTTCTTCTTTAGCTTCCGCTGTAGTGTTCGCCGCGGAATGTCCAACCGCCGCGCCGCCTCGGAAATGTTACCTCCAGCGTCAGCCAGCACGCGCTGAATGTGCTCCCACTGCGCAGACGCCAATGAGGGTGGCGGGAACTCAGGGTTTTCAATCTCCGGCGAATCGTTAAACGCGGCAAGAACCTGATCGGCATCGGCGGGCTTGGTCACGTAGCCGACGGCGCCTAACTTCACTGCTTCGACGGCGTTAGTGATTGACCCGTAGCCGGTCAAAATAACGCAATCCGTATTCGGGGACGTCTCTCTGATTGCCTTCAACAATTCGAGCCCCGATTTGCCTGGCATTTTCAGGTCCAACACCGCGCGTGAGGGACCGTGCAATTTCGCAAGCTCGATAGCCTGATCGAAATCGCCTGCCATATATACGACAAACCCGCGACGCAGAAAAGCTTTCTCCAAACGATTTCGCAAGACATCATCGTCGTCGACAACTAAGATTGATAAAGAATCGATCATCTGCTCACTTTTTTGCTGGTGCTAACATACTAATGCGGCGATACGTCTTGGGCTTAGGATTGCCTTTTTGTCTCTTAGATCGCGCGACCCACTAGCATAAAATTAACTGCTCGGCAGTAGTAGGGTTACGGTGGTTCCTTCATTCTCAACCGATGTGTGTTCAACCGTACCTCCAAGCCGCTTCACAACGTTTTTTGCCAAAAAAACTCCCAATCCCATCCCCTTTCCGGGGGGTTTTGTCGTGAAGAACGGCTCACTCACCCGCTCTAGCACTGCCGGAGCCATTCCAATGCCGCGGTCAACTATCTCCCAGCACCAACTGTCTTCTCTTTTTCTAATTTTTACATTCACGGGGCGATCGCTGTTATCGGCATCGAGAGCGTTCTGAACGAGCCCACGAATCGCCTGACTTAGACCATCGATCGGTACAGATACGAGTTGAGTATGGTCTGAGGGCAGCAGATCTAGGTGCACTCTGCCGCGACCGATCAACCCTTCGAGCGAGGCGTCGGCAAGTGCTCCCATGGGAACTTGCCTCATTGGTTCACCAACCGCTTCGCCCGCGTGGCTGGACATTCGGTCAATGATCGCGCGGCAGCGGTCCAGCTGGCTGCGAATCAGATGGACATCCTCGATCACGTCTTCGGCCCCCGGAAAGTTAGGCGGGTGTTTCTCAAAAGCCTGCTCGACGTCTTTGGCAACGATAGCGATTGTCGACAACGGAGTCGCCAATTCATGAGCCGTACCGGCGGCTAGCGTCCCCAGCGCCTCTACTTTTTCGTTGCGAGCTTGTTGCTGCTGTACGTTACGCACGGCCGCCTGCTGCAATCGCACTTCGCCGGTCAACCTGGTCATAAAGTAGACAATCACACTAGAGCAGGTCGCGAACGCGACCAACAGCGACAGGTGGTTTAGCGTCAATCTGCCCTCCCGCCCAAAGGCTGGCAACCCCATGTCCAAGTACTCGAGGTCCATGTGCTCAAAAGCGATCAAGAGCAAGCAGAGATTCGCCAGGACGTTAATTCCCCAAGCCCATTTACGGTCAAGAATCAATGCACCCAAACTTACATTGACCAACATAAACAACAAGAAAGGGTTATTGGGACCGCCGGTGGCGAACAGCAAGGCTGTCAGCGACAGAACATCCATGACCATGATCAATCCCAAAACCGTACGCCAGCCCGGCACAGTAGCGGCTTGGAAAGTTGAATCATCAGGTAGTTGCAGATTCTCGGTCTCGTCGCCTGACTTAGCAAACCACAGCGAAAGCAATACATTGGAGACAGCTGTCACCGAAATAACCACCAGCATTGCCCATAATGCCGGAAGCTTCGTCTGAAAGAACACGACTGCACCCACGATAGCTGCGATTTGCCCTACGACCGCCACCCAACGCAGATTGATTACCCATGGAGCATTGAGAAAACTTGTTGCAAAAGACTGGGGCATAGAAACTTCTTCTTACTTGAGAAAATCGAGTGAGTTACTTTCGCATTTTCGTGGCTACGCTTGAGAAAATTGCGGCACCGCACATTGTTTAATTGCTTTCACAGGCTAACCTGAAGGCACTCTACACTACCACAAGCCAAACACGCTCATGAACCGGACTTCTGCGGAAATCGAAACAGGTAAAATTGCCAACCAGCAGTCGAGTATTGCTAGGCCGATGGCGACGCTTTCCCCGAACTCGCTTCGCTGGATACTGGCGGCGATGTGCGTCACTCCTGTCGTGATCATTCTCACGCTTTTTAGTTATATGCCGCCGGTCTACGAAGGTTTACTGGAGGCCAAAATTACCGCAACAGGGTTGCCACCGCAGGTATACTACGAGCAAAAGTATTATGAGCGGGTGGGCCATGAAGGCGGGCAATTGTTGATCGAAAATTTAAGCGATCAAGACTGGACGCACTTGAACATTCAAGTCAACAAGCACTACCAAATAATCGACAAAGTTCCGATCAAGGCTCACAGCGTCAAAGCGTTTGATTTGGACCGCTTCGTCAACCGCACCGGTGCGCGATTCAGCTTGCGTTATAACGAACTGGCTTCAGCAAGAATCTACGCGCGACGCCCCACACGGGACCGCGCGACCTACGCGTGCAATTTCGAAAACGGACAACCGGTCGAAACAGAAGAAACACTCAAGGCGAGGGCGCGATCCAAAGCCAAAGAGCTGGCTAACACCCAACGGTGAGAAGCACACGTGAACCAGCAAGAGACTGCGTTCGACGAAAGCTCTCCTGCTCAGTTAGCTCTGAAGTGGCAACTTTCAAAATCCGAGCTGGCATTTTATGAGATAGATCGCGTGCCAGTTTGAAGTCGCTTCGCGATCCAAAACTTGTCCGAAGCGCGAGTCTTAAAGTTGCACAAATACGAGCCCGAAGCGCAAGCGAGCGGATATTTCCGAGGATTTCTGCATCCCTCGCTTGCGCGCCGGGCTCGTATTGAAACGCTTCGCGATTCCAAATCGAATCCGGAAACCCTCGAAAATATCCTCTGGCTCGCGCTTCGGGCATGTAAAGGCGTTGCCTCAAAAGCCTTTAGTCGCGTGCCGCCTGCGCCAAAAACTGCGCTGCACTTCGGAGATAGGATTTCTCTCCCGGCTCAAAATCGCTTAGTGAACTCGCGGATGTGTAAACCGCCCGTAACCCATCGGCCCATGTCTCCATGGATTGTGAGTCGTTGGCTGCAAAGAAGCTTTCGTATCGTTTGCCCAAATTTTTCGCCAGCTGTTTGCCCAGATCAAATTCGGCTGACTTGTCTTGGGAAGCAATTACAGAAGAGGTTTCATCTACTGCAGCGTTCCCTTGACCATTGAGCATTGCGCGAGAACTAATGTCGCGGATTGAGGAAACCAGCGCAGACTGAACACAAAGGTCGTCCAAACCGACTTCGTCATCCGCCAGCGCGATGATCGTTTTTTCGATCGCCAGCAGGACCATTGCGTTCTTGTTGGTGAACCTGTTACGCTCACCGGTTTTCATCATTAGCGACTTGACAACAACTGGCCTAGCAATTCCCTTTTTCTCACGTTTTTTTAGCCGACTCAACAACTGCTTGCGTTTCTTGTCTGTTCCCATAACTTTCACAATCCTTGAGCAAAAACAGGCTTTTCAAAACCTAAGTGGTCCCTCGGCACCCCACCTGACACTGGCCAGCGTGCGATTTATCCATATCAACAATTTTGCTAGGATACCGAGATTCGGTATCTCAGTAAATGTTTGAATCTAGCGCAACAAAGGAAACCCGTGACGAGCGAACAGACCAGCCAACTCAGGAGCGACCTTGAAGCTCGACTTGCCCCCTACGGCCAATCCCACGTTTTGCAGTTCTGGGACGAGCTGAATTCTGAAGCCCAAGAGAAACTAGCTGCTCAAATATTTGAATGCGACTTGGAACAACTTGGCCAACTTTTCGAGCAAAAAGAAACTGCAAGCCATTGGGATGAGCTAGCGAAAAAAGCCAGCGTGCCGCCCGCGATAACGCTGGCTAATTTTGCCAATGCTGAATCCTACGATGCGGCATGGCAAACCGGTGCCGAACTGCTGGAGCAAGGTAAAGTGGGCATGATCATCACTGCCGGCGGTCAAGGAAGTCGACTAGGGTTTGATCATCCCAAAGGCATGTTTCCAATCGGCCCAATCAGCGAAATGACGCTTTTCCAGATCTTCTTTGAAAAAGTCATGGCGCGGGCCAATCAGTTCGGATCTAGGGTGCCGGTCTACATCATGACTAGTCCGCCGACCCATGAGGAAACGATTGAGTTTCTGGAGGCACAAAATTTCTTTGGCATGAACGCTCAGGACGTTAAAGTGTTTTGCCAAGGAACAATGCCGGCGGTGGATCATGAGGGTAAACTCTTGTTGTCTGATGTCGGTGAAATCTTCGCCAGCCCCGATGGCCACGGCGGAGCCTTACTGGCGCTTGAGAAAAGCGGGGCTCTAGACGACATGCAAAGGCGCGGTGTCGAGCACGTGTTCTATGGGCAGATCGATAATCCCCTCGTGCAAGTCTGCGACCCGGCATTGTTGGGCTACCACGCCAAAAGTAAATCGGAAATGACGTCGCAGGTAGTTCGCAAGACCGATCCGCTGCAAAAGGTAGGGAACGTCATTTCTGTCGGCGGCGTTGTGCAAATCATCGAGTACAGCGATTTATCGGAAACGTTTGCCCGCGAGACGCGCGCCGATGGCAAGCTAAAACTGTGGGCTGGCAGTATCGCTGTTCACATTTTCAAAACAGATTTCTTTCTAAGGATGAGCGAAACCACGGACTCGCTGCCGTTTCACCGCGCTCATAAAAAAGTGCCATACATTGATGCTGAGGGCAAACGAGTAATACCAGACGCCAATAACGCCATCAAATTCGAAAAATTTATTTTCGACCTGCTACCGTCAGCCAAAAACGCAATCATTTGCGAGGTCGATCCAGCAGATGGTTTCTGTGCCGTCAAAAATGCCCCTCCAGCAACAGCCGAAACACCCGCCCACGTCAAACAAGCCATCAGCGACCTGCATACAAGATGGTTCAAAGAGGCCGGTGTTGAAGTGGCAGACGGTGTGACCCTCGAAATCAGCCCGCTGTTGGCCGCTGATGCCAAAATGCTAAAGGAGAAGATTGCTGCGGATCCTTCACTGGGTGAGCCAATCTCCGAAAACACCTATTTCCAATAGAGTCCAATCAACACCGAACGAATCTAAAACTTTTTTTACTCAAAAAACCCAACATGCTGTACGCAACCATTATGGCCGGTGGAGCCGGCACACGTTTCTGGCCTGCCA
The DNA here is from genome assembly GCA_938036435.1 of uncultured Pirellulaceae bacterium. GTDB lineage: Bacteria > Planctomycetota > Planctomycetia > Pirellulales > Pirellulaceae > Mariniblastus. Next base: position 8,377 of record CALHPU010000029.1, read on the forward strand.
GTCGCAAAAAGTCTCCGAAACAACTACTGAACTTGGCGGGGGATCGGTCCATGATCCAAGCGACCGTTGATCGCTTGGAAGGACTCTGTCCGCCGGAGAACCTACTGATCGTGACCAACGAAATCTTGGTCGATCCTATCGCCGCGCAACTTCCGGCATTGCCCGCAGCGTCAGTTATCGGTGAACCCGCCAAACGCGATACGGCCCCCTGTATTGGGCTCGCCGCTGCATGGGTGGCGGCAAAGGATCCGGAAGCGACGATGGTTGTCATGCCGGCCGACCATGTGATCTCGCCTGATGACGTTTTTCAAAAGTCACTCCAACACGCGGCCGATCTGGTCGAGCAAGACCCTACCCGCATCGTGACCTTCGGCATCAAGCCAAGCTACCCTGCGGAGGTGTTTGGTTATATCGAACGCCAAGGAGAACCGCTTCCGGGATCAGCATTCCCTTCATTTGAAGTGGCTCGTTTTCGGGAGAAACCTGATGCGAAGACGGCGGCGGACTTTTTGGCAAAAGGCACCTTTTACTGGAACGCTGGGATCTTTGTTTGGAAAGCCAAAACGATTCTCGAAGCGCTGAAAAAGCATCAGCCCCAGATGTTTGCCCACATCCAAAAAATTGCCAGCACGATCGACACGCCAGCATTTCAGTCGACACTGGAAAAAGAATTCACGGAGATCAAGGGAACCTCGATTGATTATGCGGTCATGGAAAACTACGACAACGTGCTGGTCGTAGAGGCACCGTTTTCTTGGGACGATCTAGGAAACTGGACAGCCGTGCCGCGCCTTAAAGGTGCCGACGATAGCGGCAATACAGTCACGGGAAAGGCAATTTCGATCGACAGCACAGGGACGCTGGTCCATGGCGATGACGATCACTTAATTGTGACCGTGGGGTTGGAGGACATGATCGTTGTCCGCACTCCTGATGCGACTCTAATCGCCTCACGCAAGGACGAGGCAAAGATCAAACAGGTCGTCGCCGAATTGGAATCGCGCGATTGGAAAGAGTACCTTTAGTAAAGTTACATTTGCAAATCGGCGGAACATCGCAAGACGTATCGTTCAACCAAGTAACAACCCGTGCTTACTCCGGACAACCAACCTACACTTCCCCAAACTGGACGACTGGCAGGAATTGATTTTGGTACTGCACGCATCGGCATTGCCCTCTGCGATCCCAGCCAAAAATGGTCAAGCCCGCTTGAAACTCGCAATTGTACAGCTTGGACGCCGGAAGTTCCGTTGGCCGCAGCGGATGCCGAATTCTTCAGTCAACTGGCAAGGAACGAACACTTGGTTGGCTGGGTCGTCGGTTTGCCACTGCATGCCAGCGGTGACGCCAGTGAGAAATCTGAACAGGCAGTCAGTTTTGGAAACGCACTCTCACAAGCGACCGACTTACCGGTCAACTGGATGGACGAACGATTCACGACCGCTGCCGCCAGAGAAATTCTAAACGCCGGCAACCTTTCGCCAAAAAAACGTAAAGCGGCATTGGACAAGATCGCCGCGCAGGTGATTTTGCAATCGTTCTTAGATTCTGATCGCAGTCGCCATCATTCGGAGCAGGACCACGCTTTGGAATAACGCGCGGCTTAAGTTCACACAGGCCTCCAACTCCTTACTTGACCTTAAAACTGGATATTTCGAGGTCATCGAGGCAAACCGTTAGGCATTTTGATCTAAATATTTAGAAAAATTTGGTTTGAATAGACGAGGCCTCAGCTTATCATTGTTAGCTAGTTGGATACCCCTCCGAATAAGACACCTCCCCCTAGACACCTCCCCCTCCGAACAAGACACCTTCACCTCCGAATAAGACACCTTCTAAAAAGCCCACCATGATCAAACCAACTCTCATTGCTGTCGCAATATTTAGCGTGCTGTCACCAATCTCTAACGCCAACGTTATTGTTTTCGATAATTTAAATGGTGCCACAACCACAAATGCTTCGCCCAACGATCTCTCCGCATCAATTGGTGGTGAAACGCTAGATGATGCGACCCTTGCTACAACGACCGTGGTGACAGGAATTAATTGGTCGGGCGTCTATCTGAACGGAGACAACGTTGTCGCAACATCAGACGACAATTTTCAAATCAGAATCTATGCCGACAATGCGGGAACACCCGGCCCACTATTGCAAACGTTTGCTGTGGGTAATGCGGTTAATAGAACATCTGGGACCGATCTAAGCATCGTCAGTAACCCCAATGCTCCCAACGGACCTACTGTTAGAGTTGTTCCTAGTTTTAATTACTCGGCCGACATCAATTTCACGTTCAACGCAGGCATTACCCATTGGCTGTCAGTTTTAAATAACACTACCGCTGATAGTGACGACTTTTTTCAGAGCGTTATTCCTGCCGGTGGAAATGCATTTGGCGATTTGAATCCAAATGATGGACAGTATATTCCGCAAGGATTCATAACTGATTTTCAGCTTACCGTCGTTCCCGAGCCTAGCTCAGTCGGAATCTTGGCGTTGGGATTGATGGGACTGCTCGCTCGTAGAAAACGCTCTTAAACAATTGGCGACTCATTTTGAAATTCAAAATCTTCAACCTCCTCGGTTGAAGATTTTTTTATGCTGAAGCGTCAGCACCGAACGAGGAAGCAATGCGTAGTCCTCGCGCGATTGTAGATCTTTCTGGCCAATTGAATTGCCGTGGTTGCAACGGCAATCTAGATGTCTCGCACTACCTCTTGCGACGCGACGCAGCATTAAATCTCCCTGACGTTGCGCAGATTCCCGTTGCGGCATTTTTTGAGCACGACTTTTGGTTCTCTGATAAGATCCGTTGGGCAGTCCTGAAACCGTTACCAATCCTCGAGGATCAAATGCAATACCATCTTTCTGAACAGGAATTCGAACGAGCACTAGGGTGGAGAAGAAAGGTTTGGACCGACGCCGAAGAACGTGCCAACCTTAAACGCTATCTTGCATTGCAGCTTGCCTCTGCCGGACTCGCGGTAAACGAAGAGGACGAATCATCCACAGGAATCCCACCGAGCCTCGTCGAGAACTTGCGCGAGAAGGGACGCTTGCTCTCTGAGTATCGCGCTCCGGTGGATAAACGAATTGAAGCTTTTCTCAGCGACCACTTTGCCGACCTCGACTTAACATCACCGCTTCTCGTTCCCTCGCCCACGCTCGTCCTTGACCGGCACGGCATGGCGCGCGAGCTCAGCCTGCCGCAGGGTGGCAATCACTTCTCAAACAAACTGGTCGAAAGCCATCGGCTGGACAACGGTATTTTGAATAACCCCGTCCACGATCGCCGTACGACTCAGGGGACATTTCATATCGTCGAAGGCCCCTTGGCGATTCCCGGAGACAAACGGGCCGTACCCCGAAACGTATTCGCCAACCTTTATAAGGCCGCGCTCAAACCGCCGCGCGACTTGATGCTGCTACCTTATACGAGCGCGTCCAGCCGCCCTTCGTTCACTTGGGTCTCGCTAATGCTACGACCATTAGTGTGCCCTGAGGTGAAAGGGCAATGCCCTCCCCAGACATCTGAAGTTCGTTTCTTCGTCCCCGGAAGTTTGGTCAGCAACCTCGATTTCGTCGAATCGATTTTCGGTAATGCCGGCGATCCACTGGTGCCAAGCAACGACGCGGCGTTGGATGTCGAAACTTGGAGCGGTCACAGTGGCTGTGTCATTCTGGCCCCGCACCTGACGTCGACATTGAAAAAAGATCTTGGCCTACCTCACATCAGCGAAGCGACCCAGCGACAGAAGCAAGATCGTATGTGCTGGGAGTCTCCCGATGAACTCTACAACGACGGCGTTGCATTTAAGATCACATGCCGCGATGCCAGCGGAACTACCGTCACGCTGATCGCCGACAACTACTACGGATACTGCAAGAAAGAAGTCAAGACTCAAATCAGCTTTGCCGCCAACCTGATGGGTGGCGTCGAAGAAGAACACGCCGGCGGAGCACTGGCGTTCGCGTCCTATTCCCTAGGCGACGAATTTCAGGTTAACAGTCGTCGATACAACGGACGAACGTTTGAAGATGTGGCCAAAGACTACGTTTCCTTTATCGACGTGCGCCCTGAAGGCTACGGCGTTGACCGCAATTTCCCCACGATCTACTACATCCCCGAGAACGCCAACGTATCTTTGATTGACAAACACGTTTCGTGGACCGCCAAAGACGGTCGCGAAAACAAACTGAAGCTTTCACCGAAGAACGTTTACATCGCACCTAGTGGCTACAAAATTCGCTTGGAAAAGCATCCCGCAGCGCCATCGTGGCGTTTGGTGGGTACCGTTGGCGAAGGCGTGTTCTGTCACAAGCCCTGCACCGTCAGTGGCGGCGGCAAAAGTGAAATCAGCAAGAGTCTCAGCGACTATATGATTTATGGCCCGATCTTTGTCGCCGATCAAGAAAAAGATTTCGCAAAACTTGAAGAGATCTTCAACAGGGACTACACCGATCGGTGGAATCCAGATTACGCCGACCGACCGCTATACAAGGACCAGCCAAGCCGAAGCGTGTTGGATCCAGCTCGGTCACTGGGAAGCACGATCAAGATGCTGACCCAAGCACCTGAATTCAATGACCAGTACAACCAGTGGCTGGCAACGATTGCTGATAATGTTTATGCGATGGCGTTGATCATCAAGCGATTCACCAAACCCGGCATGGAAGACGCATGGAAAGAGCATTTTGGTGTCGACATCGTCAACGGATCGATGGGGCACGAATTAAAAATTGGCGATCGGCCTCTGGTCGGTACGTACCTGAGAGCCGGTTTGACCGAAGGTCGTTGGCGCACATTCAAACTACGGCAAGACTTTATGGCGGCCTCTAAGGTTCAACGTGAGGACGACATCACGGTCAGCACTGTTCTAAAATCCGAAGGATTGGGCAACGTCGGTCTCGGCGTTCAACAAAAAGACAGTTATAAATTCGCCGTCAATTGCGAGTACCGTTTATTTCAGCGGCCTGATGATGCCGTTCATCGCGGCCTGGACAAGCAAACGGAAATCGAACTGTCTCAAAAAGGCAGCTTTATTAGTAATTTCCAAGCCCTTGATCGCGACGAAATTCGCGCTATCGTTGATGACGTGATCGAATTTGATCAGTACTCCAAACCGGTCAAAAAGTTCTTGCGCCAAGCGGCCTCGAAAAAGAAAGACGGATTCGCCGTTTGCAGTTCGGTTCCTCGTCAGATCAATGGGGCTCCTTCGAAGAACCCACGCTACCTTCAGGATCGTCCGGACATGGTTCGATCGCGCGACACCTACATCGCGGAAGTCGGCACGCGTTTCCACCGGGCTTTGCCGATGGATAAACCGGTCCACATGCCAGTAGGCGCTGTACTTTCCGGGCGTCGAAACAATCCTCCCAACAAAGAACAGGGTATTCGGTCGCTGGCCGTTTACGGACCGCTACACTATCAGGAACTGCCGGAACTGATGATGGATTACATCAGCTCTCTGACGGGAAAGAGCCCAAGCACCACCGGTGCCGGTAGTGAGGGGGCGCTGACCAAGGGGCCGTTTAATTCTCTGATGCCAACGCTTGACCTGAACGCGTGCTTGGTCGCATCGATCCTGACAGGCCTCGACGGATACAGTACACCTGCCGGTCATATTGGCCCGGATCTTGAAGTTGGTCACGACATTAGCTTGCTAATTCCCGAAGTCTGGTGCCGCATGGGGCCAAATGAGCGCGACCCCCGGAGTCTGATTGAAAAAGGCATGCTGGAGCCGGTCAAGGACTTTGAACACAACGGCCAACAGATTCCAGCCAGCCGACTGGGATACCGAATCAATGAAAAATTCTTGCGTAACTATTTGTCACGCGTATTTGACAATCCATCCAAGGTATTCACCAGCGAGATCCTCAACCCCGAATTGCAGGACATGGATTCTTGGGCAGATGGAATTTTGCACATCGCCGAAGCCCAACAAAAAGCGGCCCAACGTTATATCGATGATGGCAGTTTCGAACTGGCCTGCCCTCCCCTTCAAGCGATTCTGAAGATCATGGCCGAGGGTTCTTGGCACGGTCACGATGCCAACAGTCCTGTCATTCGGAAACTGTTCACCCGTGAATATTTACTCTCGAGCGACTGGTATCAAGAGCGGCTCGCGAAGAAGCAGGAGATTGAAATCAAGCGTTGGACCGACTGTGTTAACTACCTTGAGTCATTCATCGATTCACCGCTTCGTGGTGCAGCCGCTCGTGAAATGCGTTTACCGGCGCGACTGAAATATGCTCAGGAGCAACTGGCGTGCGTCACTGCAGCAGAATATTTGGGTGAATTGGTCGGAACCGTCGGTGCAGACCCAATCAAGCCAATTCATTTCGAGCCAAATGAGCCTGCCGGTTCTGAAGTCGCGGCAAAATAAACTGAGAAGCTGTAGTGGGATTTGCCAGAATTCCTCATCCTCTCATAAAGGGAATGCTGGCGAATCCCACTACATTCCTTGCAAACAAATAGCGATCGTTCGCGCGATCTAGCGATCGTCTTCCATCTGCTGGATGTACTGACGCAAACGTTCATTTTCATCAGTGACGCCTTTGAGCTTCAGCAGATTCTCAACGCGTTTTACCAACTCAACTCGGTTGACAGGTTTGGAAAGGAAATCGTTTGTTCCCGCTTCGACGGCGCGTTCGATGTCCCCAAGCTCGTTGAGCGCTGTCACCATTAGCACCATGGTGTTAGCCGTCGCCGGATCACTCTTGATCTTCTTACACACCTCAAACCCACTTAACTTAGGCATCATCACGTCTAACAGAATCAAATCTGGTTTGAAGGACGCCACTTTTTCCATCGCCTCGTTGCCATCGACAGCGACCTCAGTAACGCAGTCGATGTTCGACAGATGGGCTTCCAACAATTCACTGTTGGCAGCAACATCATCAGCAATCAGCACGCGGTGTTTTTCCGAAGATTCCATATTTCGTGTCCGTTGATTCTGTTCAAAAGGGAACATGTTTGTGTCGGGTAGCAATTATAGACCACCACTGATGCGCGTCGACCATAGCAGCGGAATCTAGCAGGTTAAAAACCTACCCCACGTAGGGAAGTTTTTTGACCTGCTGTATACAAGCAAGGCAAGTTCTCGACCTAGCACTGACCTCACGCCATTTGGTCTTCTTGATTGAACGCAGACAACAGCTTCCGCCCGCACCACAATGAAAACGCCAGCCCAGAATCGATCGGGGCGGCTTCATTATTTTCCGGAATCCAAGTGATATCCTGCTGGTCGGCAATGGCGGTACCCTTGACTCCGTTCAACGTTCCACACCCAATTAAAACGATCTCGCCAAAAAAGCTGGCTGCCGTTTCAATCGCCAGATCCTCGATCTCTTGTTCCATCATCACACCGTTCAAACGTCGCATTTGGGACGCATAGAGTTTTTCAGCTTGGGGCACCGCTAGATAGAAAATCTCCTGATGAGTGGTCTGCCAGCCAGCAAAAGCGGCATACAAATCGTCATGGCTAAGATGATTCATGTCGGCCGATAACGCGTGTGTCATTGGGCCACATATTCCTACGTTGCTGTACGCATTTTCCGACGTGCCGTACCAAAAACGAAACAGATAACAAACCACCGGGTGTTCATAACTGGGCCAGTACATTTCGCGACTATCCAGCAACTCCATGCGACTTGGTGCAAGCCCCATTTGATCGGGCTCGGCAAGCCAGATCGCAAGGCGACTTTCGGCAATCGCAATCTCACCTTGAAACTCAAGAGAAATCTGATCAAGGAACCCCTGCTCTTCGGCATACGCCAACACGCGCAATCGCGATACGGGATCCTGCACCAACGCGATGAGCGCCTCCCGACCCTCTTGGTGCCCTAGCCTCGCAAGCGCCGCTGCCGCTTCTGTCTGCACTCGCCTGTGTCGCAGCGACATCGCCTGAGCAATATGCTCCGACGCTGCATCGTATCTGGTTAGAGCAAACGTATCACAAAGCGCTACCATCAAGGCTACCGAATCCGAGACTTGACGATTTAATATCTCACGATCGATTCGTGGGTTGACTTGGCCAGATTCGATCTGGTTCAAATTTTGATACAGCTGCCCCAGTAATCCATTGAGATCTTCCAGCTTGTCTTCGGCCGGGTGATAGTCAATGACCTCATGACGGAAATAAAAATTACTCAAGTCATAGACGGCTGAAGCAATTTGAGAATAACCTGTCGCCCCTGCGATCAAGTCATCCAGCAACCACTCCGGCGGAACAACTGACGCATCCATCAGCGGCGCAAATGCCAACGCGATACTCGAACGGTGCTCGGGAGGTTCGTCAGCCAACAATTGCACCCAGTGCTTCAGTCGTTTTTCCGCACACCCTAACGCCAACCATTGCAACAGATGACAACGCAACTCACTATCGGGAGGCGTAGCGAAATAGAGTGTATCGACTGCCTGATGCAGCCCATCAGACCAACTCGCAGCGGTTTCAGTTTTTGCGGTCGGTTCGATATGGCCTGCGTTCTTTTTTTGAGCTTCCTTGGCCAGTTTCACCTCGCGCACTAACAGGGCTTGCACGACAGGGATCAACAAATCCAGTCGCGTCTTCCAGTTGCCATCTTCATCGGGAATCGGACTGATATCTGAAGCGATCGCCATGGAGGCTGCCTCGGTCAACAACTGCTCGACGTCTTGGTCGCTGATTTTGGTGATGCCAGTTACCAGCTGCGCCATCCGTTTGAGCCCTTCGGTTTGTGATTGGGCGACACGAACCGCACCGAGTATTTTTTCAATCATCTTTCATCTCAGTCTGTTAAGCGCCCGTCTATTTCAGGATCGCCAATTTGACCCTAGCGACGGCGCCCGATGGTCACTTTTGGCAAAACGGGCTTTTCACCGCATGATGGCTGCTCGCGGGAGTTGATTTTTCGTTGGAATAACGGCAATCAAGAGGAAAACGGGCCTTCCAGCGTTGACCATTTTTTCCACTCCAGATAGCTTAATGCGTGCTCGAAAACAATTTAATAGGTGAAAACCTCAACCCGCCGCCAAACACGAAATTTGGCGACTTCAACGTATTGCATGCTGTGCCCAATCAAGCTCAACGACAGATCGAAAAACGGAAACAGAAACTCTCCTTCGAGCATCTCGGACTCTCCGACGAAATGCTGGACACGCTCGAGCATATTGGCTACGAAAAACCATCGCCCGTCCAAGCTGGTGTCATCCCATTAGTGTTAGATGACTTCGACGTTATCGGCCAAGCTCGTACTGGAACCGGCAAGACCGCCGCATTTGCGATTCCGATTCTTGAGATGTTGGATCTGGATGTCAAGAAAGCAAAACCTCAAGCACTGATTCTGGCACCCACGCGCGAACTTGCCGTGCAGGTCGAAAACGAATTCAAACGGATGAGCAATCCGGAAACCGTCAAATGCTGTTGCCTGTACGGTGGTCGTCCGATCAAGCAACAAATCAACCAACTGGAACGCGGCTGTCACGTTGTCGTTGGCACTCCCGGCCGCGTGATCGATCACTTAAACCGAGGAACGTTGAACGTCGACCAATTGTGGTTTGTCGTGCTGGACGAGGCGGATAGGATGTTGGACATTGGCTTCCGCCCGGACATCGAAAAAATTCTCCGTCGCTGCCCTAAAGAGCGACAGACATTGCTGCTTAGCGCGACGTTGCCGTATGCCATTTTGCAATTGGCTAAACGATACATGTATCGGCCGAAGGTAATCAATTTCTCCAAGAACAGTGTTGCCGCGGAAACCATCGAACAGTTTTACTTGACGGTCCCCGAGGACCTGAAGTACGACATTCTGAATCGATTGCTAGAGCGTGAGCAACCCGAACAGTCGATCATTTTCTGCCGAACGAAATTGGGCACGGAGCGCCTTTACCGAAAAATGTTCAAGGCAGGCGTCTTCAGTGATGTGGGCACGCTGCACGGCGACATGAACCAAGGCGCGAGAGACCGCATGATGCGTGACTTCCGTTCGGGCAAAGTCCGTTACCTTGTGGCGACGGATGTCGTCGGCCGAGGAATTGACATCACCAATGTCTCACACATCATCAACTTCGACCTGCCGGGACTCAGTGACGACTACGTCCACCGCGTCGGCCGAACGGGCCGGATGGGCAAGCAAGGCGTCGCGTTTTCATTCGTAACGCCGCAGCAAGGTGTTGAACTGACCAAGATCGAGCGCAAGATCAATTCGGAACTGCAGCTAGATCCACTGCAGGAAGAGATCGACGAAATTCGTGGGCCGCTGACGTCACGTGGCAAATCGAAGAAGCGCTATCGACGCGC
>CALHPU010000030.1 GCA_938036435.1 uncultured Pirellulaceae bacterium
ATCGACTCGCCTTCAGCCAAACATCTAATTATCTGCTCCGGTTTTCGTCGCTTACGTTTCGAACTGGTCATCAAAATCTCCTTACTAGTTTTGAGTATGAGACTCTCATAACATATGGACTAGATTTTGGGGAGCAGGCCAAGTGGTTAAGCTGGCGTGAGCATGTTGCCGGCAGTACGCTTGAATCAAGCAGCGGAGATCGCGTAAACATGGTACCCCGCTACCGAGAATTCTAAAGCGTAACGGCGCAAGCCCTCCGGTCTTCAACCCCAATCGCGCTGACGGATATACTAGTTTTGTCAGCATCCGGCTTTAATCAGTACTTATACCGGACGGCTTGAGCCGTCACACTTCAAAAGATTAAGAAAAAAGATCTCCTTTCAACACAATGGTAACAAAGGCGTAACATTGGTGAACGAATATATCTCTCGTTGAGCAACCACTGCCTCGGATGTTTGGTTGTTCTTGTCAGAAATGAAACCCCTTGAATCTTAGGACTTTGGCTATGTTTTACGAGAGAACCTTTTTGAACCGATCGTTTGCGATGCTTTTTGTCTTGACGATGTTTTTTACATCGGCGGCAATTGCAACGGCCGATTCTCCAGCCGAGCTGTTGGAAACTGCCATCTATGTGGAGGAAACCGTTGGCGACCTAGACAAGGCGATTGAAGGCTACCGAGAAGTCTTGTCCGCCAACGATTCGTCAATCGAAGCTGCAGCGGAGGCTCAGTATCGCATCGGTGCGTGTCTAAAGCGGCAAGGGAAAACAAAAGATGCAAACGAGGCATTTCAAAAAGTGGCCGGCAACTATCCGGCAGCCAAGACTTGGGTCGACCAAGCCAACGAGCAACTAAGTGTGCTCAACAAGCTGCTGCCGATTCCGTGGGGGGATGGTGATGAAATGCACATGCACATGAAACTGCCGGGCGGGATGGATGCGGGCTGCCAAGTGTTCCGGGTTGCAAAAGCGAAGGTTGATGGAAAAGACTGTTGGGAATGTCAGAACTGGCAGACCGTTACACTTCAAAGAATGGGTGGGAAGAGCCGAGTTGTGGCGGACTTTGAATCGTTCGCTCCGATCGAAAGTGAGTGGAAACACAGCATGTTAGGAACAGCGGCGGCCAAATTCTCAGACGACGAGGTCGAACTCACTATGGTTGGCAAGGATGATGTGAAGACTTTGAAGCTCAACGGTCCCACTTATGACAACGAGCAAGCGGCTCAGGTCTTTAGGCGACTTCCACTAGCAGAGGGCTACGAAGGAACACTCAATATCGTTACTACTTTAGGTCGAGGTCTCGTTCCCATCGAATTGAAATGTAGCGCCGTGGAAACGATTGAGGTGCCCGCTGGCAAGTTTGAATGCTTCAAGCTCGAACTGAGTGTACTAAATCAGACTTTCTGGATTTCGACCGGCGAAAAACGAGAAATCGTGCGGTTCGAGGGATCAGGCGTAGAGGCGGATTTGGTTGAAGTGCGACAAGCCAATGCAAAACCAAAAACAATCGGTGACGATCGATATAGTTTGACGTTGCCCCTTGGTTGGCACGCATACCTGCCCGACGACTCAGGGGATTTTGCGTTTCTGATTGACCCCGATAACTCACTGGGGACCGAAATGAAAATTGAGACCTCAGAGGATGCCAAAAAGAAATTTGATTCTCCAGATGGACGCTTGAAAGATTACGTTAGCGATGCAAAAAAGCAATTGAAAAACGTATCGGACGAGGCATCGGAGATTAAAAAGATTATTGTTGGCGGTCATCCGGCAGCCATCGTCGAGTATCTATATGATGGCAGCAACAAGAAACGGGTGTACCGGCAGAATGTAGTTGTTTATGGAAACAAGTCTGCTGTCGGTTTTGAGTTCAATTGTCCCGCCGAGAATCTTGACTCGCAGCGTGCGAAGATCGAGCAAATTCTTGAACGCTTAAAGCTAGAATAGACTACATCTTAACTTTCTCTGATGCGGATCGACATTGATGAAACGTGATCGACTTGCTTTGCCAATTCTCTTGCTCCTGCTAACGGTGTTGGTGCCGTCGGCGGGAGTCATGTGGATGATGCGCGAGGCGGTTCGCAATGAACTCGCCGCAACGAATCAACGTTTGCGGGAACAACTCCAGCAGACTGCTGAAGACGCAAAAGACAACTGGAGCCGCGACTATCTGAAACTCTCAGGATCGGAATCCGTGAATTAAAAGCGCGAGTGCAGCGGTTACTTAAGAGCCGCGCTCAGGTGGTTCCGGATCTAGTTCAGTTGGGCGATTTGGTGCTAGACCGAGCGGCACACATTTTGACGCACGATGGGCAAGAGATTGCGTTGACAACCAAAGAATATCGGTTGCTCGACTTTTTTGTCACGCATACTCATCGGGCGCTTACGCGCAGCGAGATCATGAACGAAGTTTGGGGAGGATCAATTATCGTTAGCGGTCGCAGTGTGGATCGTTGTGTGGCGACGCTCCGCAGTAAAATCGAATCAGTACCCGCGCGACCTAGGTGCATTCGAACTATTCGCGACATTGGCTACCGATTTGAGATGTGAGAATCCAGAGGTTGAGGCACAACCAATCTTTTTCTAGCCCAATTAGCAAGACTTTGGATTCCTAGCGAGCCAGCTTTTCAATCTCTTGCGAGATCGGTTAAGCAACGAGGAAGACGGACAATCACGAAATAGCCGAGGAGGCCTTATGTCTCAAGCTGTTTCGCGCGGCCAAAATCTGTTCGGTGGCAGCGCTACTCGATTCGGCCAGCGCGACCATATGCCCCATCTTCCGATTCGCCTTTGCTTCTTCCTTGCAATACAGATGCAATTTTACGTTCGGCATCGCCAAAGCGCGATCCCACTGGGGCGTGCCGTTTTCCCACTGTTGGCCCAGTAAATTTGCCATCGCGGCAGGCTTATTCTGTTCGGTCGATCCCAAAGGTAAACCGCATACCGCGCGCACCTGTTGTTCAAATTGGCTGGTAACATGCGCTTCGATCGTTAAGTGACCTGAATTGTGTGGCCGTGGAGCCATCTCATTGACCAAAATTTCGTCGCCGCAACAAAAAAACTCCACACACAACACGCCAACAGTACCCAGCCCCCGCATGATTCGAGATGCGATTTCGGTTGCTCGTGTATTTAATTCTTCGCTAAGTCCCGAGGGACTGTAAGACAGATCGAGGATTTGATTCTCGTGTTCGTTACGAATCGTGGGGTAAGCAGCAAACTCACCAGCGGCATTCCGCGCGGCGATTATCGAAAATTCAAAATCATAATTAATGAACTCTTCGAGAATCGCTTCCTCGGTTTTCAATGTATCCCACGCCGTTTTCACATCCGCGATATCACGCAAGACGAACTGACCTTTGCCGTCGTAACCCATTGAAGTCGTCTTCAAGATCGCTGGCATCAAATGCTCGGCAGCCTCCTCTAGCTCTTCGAGCGATCGGACGACTTGAAATTTGCAGGTCGAAATCCCCTGCTCTACCAAAAATTCTTTTTCCAGTCCTCGATTCTGCGTGGCCTGAAGCGTCTTGATGCCCGGATGAACGTGCGCATGTTTTTCTGCGGCGGCCAATGTCTCGATCGGCACATTTTCAAACTCCAACGTGATGACATCGACCTGTTTTGCAAATTCTTCGACCGCTGAAAAATCGGTGTAGCTGGCCTGAACCTCGACGTCCGCAATCTGTCCGGCCGGAGTATTGCAATCAGGAGAGAAAACATGCACGTGGTACCCCATGTGCTTGGCAGCCATCGCCGTCATCTTTCCCAATTGGCCACTGCCCAGAATTCCGATCGTGGATCCGGGAGCAACAATGCGATCTGCCACAGCGGTATCAGCCATTATAGTTTTGTTTCTTTCAACACGGTTTCGGTTTGGTTAACGACAAAATCATTCAAACGATTTCGCAAGTCAGAATCGGCCGTGGCCAACATGCGAGCCGCCAATAACCCTGCGTTTTTAGCTCCCGACGATCCAATCGCCATGGTGCCGACTGGAACACCGCCGGGCATCTGAGCAATCGACAACAATGAGTCCATTCCATTTAATGCTTTGGATTCAACGGGCACGCCCAGTACCGGGAGCAACGTCAGCGACGCAACCATCCCCGGCAGGTGTGCCGCACCGCCGGCGCCGGCGACAATGATCTTAAGCCCACGAGATTCGGCATTTTTGGCATACTCAACCATCCACTCGGGCGTGCGATGAGCCGAAACGACATGCGCCTCGTAGCGGACCTGAAGTTCGGACAGGATCTCGGCAGTCATTTTCATCGTTGGCCAGTCTGATTTACTGCCCATGACTATTCCAACGCTGGGAGCGTTGGCCGACGCGTCGTTTTGTGGTTCGGTCATCAATTTCCAATAACTTATAGAAGTACACCGCGCGGTATTATAAAAAATAAACGGCAGCCGGCTAGCATCGATTCCCTATATACATGGCAATTTCCCATGCTCAGGCGTGCTTAAGTTACACACTTGAAATCGAATTTCGCCCTACGTCTCACAAAATCGCTTGTGAAATAGAGGTGGCGAAACGTTCTCAATACAAGCTCGAAGCGCAATAGGATTTTGCATCAAGATTCATAAGGTATTGCGCTAAAGCAAATTGGCATTCATGACAGTCCCATTAGCAACTACAAAAATAGAGACTCTCTAAGAGGCACTAAATCGTCATCGCTGCATACCCGCCATCGACGACAGTTTCGGTGCCCGTCATAAAAGATCCAGCATCACTGGCCAAGAGAATCGTTGCTCCGATTAATTCCTTTGCCTCACCAAATCGTTTCATTGGCGTGTGGCCCATGATCTGCCCCACTCGCTCCGGCGTGAGCACTTTCTTGTTTTGCTCGGCAGGAAAGAAGCCCGGCACCAACGTGTTGACGCGGATGTTCTGCTCTGCCCATTCGCGCGCAAGATTCTTGGACAGGTTATGAACGGCAGCTTTCGTCGTTGAATAGGTAAACACACGCGACAGTGGAATCACACCCGACATAGAACCGACATTGATGATCGAGCCCCCATCGCCTCGTTCGACGAAATACCTGCCGAAAACTTGGCAGGCAAGAAACACGCCTTTGATGTTGACCTCATAGATGCGGTCCCACTCGTCTTCGGGGATGTCTAGAAACGGCGTCGCACTGTTCATGCCGGCACCATTGATCAGCACATCAACCTTGCCACTTTTTTCGACAACGTCCGCCAGTAATTTTTCTAGCTGCTCACGTTTGTCAACCTCACACGGCAAAAACCAAGCTTTCCCGCCAGCGTCCTCAATTGACTTCAGGCGTGCTTCGGCTTTCTCTTTGCTGCGGCCGACGATGACAACTTCGGCTCCGGCAGAGGCAAGGCCTTCGGCCATTGCGCCGCAAAGCTCTCCAGTGCCGCCGATCACAACAGCCGTTTTTCCATCGAGAGAGAAGAGTTGGTTTAGGTAGTCAGACATAGGATTTTATTTACAAACAAGTTTGTATTGAGAAATTGTAATGTGTGCAAAGGTTGAAGCGTTCTTCTAACCTGACGCGTAAGTTTTGAAGTTGCGCAAATACAAGCCCGAAGCGCGAGCGAGCGAATATTTCCGAGGATTTCCGGATTCCTCGCTTGCGCGTCGAGCTTGTATTGAATCGCTTTGCGATCTCAAGATAGCAAGCGTTTTGTCGAATAGAATGTGAAATTTGCTCTCAAATGTGCAACTTCAAAACTTTCGCCTCAGGCTCGTATTTAACTCCCTACCCTTGGTCGGCGACTTTGAAACTGGCCAAATCAAGCTTCGCCAAACTGGCTTCTTCAGCGATCTCGTTGAACTCCGCGATTTCAGCCTCGCTGAACAGCAGACCTCCTGCCGCCTCGGTCCGTTTAGCAAACGCAGCTTCCATCTGTCCCGGCAGCAAACACTTGTCGTTACCGTGGCCCAAAATATCGTCGATAACAACTTTCACATTCTCGGCCTGCGAACGTCCGGCAGCAAAGTTATTGCCGCTGAGCGCATCGGGGTGGATGACTTGGAAGTAAAACGCACACGTGTGTTTGTCCCCGTCGTCGGCCCACCGCGATCGCAGTGTCGGCGTGCTGCCACCAATGTAGCCAGCCATGATCTCGTTGATCAGCGAAAGCCCGTAGCCCTTGTGGTGGCCGAAAGTTGTCAGTGCAGCGACCTTGTTGGGGTCGTCAGTGAAATTTCCGTCTCTATCCACAGCCGCTTCTTTCTGTGGAATCAGTTTTCCTTCACGCTTAATTTGCTGCACGCGTCCCATGGCGATGACTGACGTTGCCCAGTCAATCACAACCGGAAACCCAACCGCATCGGTGGTCGGAAAACCCCAAGAGTGCGGGTTTGTGCCCAGCGTCGGGTAAGAACCGCCGAAAGGAACGACTTCCGTCAAGGCCGCAGTGCAATTGGTGTACGCGATGTAGCCGCGTTGGGCCGCGTCCATCACATAGCCGCCACCCCACAAGTAATGGAATGCGTTGTCCACGGCGACTTGGCCGACGCCGTATTTGTCTGCCAGCGCAATCGCTTCTTCCATCGCGGCGTAGGCAGTCGCTTGGCCAAGTTTTTTATTGGCGTTCCAGATTTTGGATGACTCAAATCGAGCCGGTACTTCTTCGATGGTGGCATTGGGGACGCATCCGCCAGCAGCCGAACCAAACAAGTGGTCTAAGTGAAGCGCTTTGAGCGCGTTATGCGTTCGAATGCCGTGTCGCGTCGCATAGGCCGCGAACTTGGCCGCCGCATCGCCTTCTTCCTTACTGAAATTGCGATGCACGTAAGCGCCCGAGACTAGATCGTTGTGTTGTTGTTCGGGAACGATAAAAAATTTATCTGACACGGTTTAGGAACCTTTAGCTGAAAACAGATTGCCGCCGGCTTGAGCGACTGACGACAAACGTGAAAGTTATGAAAATGAATTTACTTTTAGCCAGCGAAGAAGCACGTTCTTCAGAGAGGAAAACTATCAGCGTCTGCCGGGCGCCGGCGTTGGCGTCGAACACGATGGAATGGCCACGTCATTGACCTGAGCAAGTGGTTTTTGGCCTTTGAGCATGCGAACCAAATTCTCGGTCGCCATGACGGCTTGGCGTTCGACCGATTCATAAGTGCGGGAGCCAATGTGAGGCGTCACGACACAGTTGGGCGCTGACAGCAACGGGTGATCTGCCGGTGGCGGCTCTTGATCTAGCACGTCGGTGCCAAGCCCGCCGACCTGTCCTGATTCAAGTGCGGCGGCGATGTCTGCCGTGTTGATCATTTCACCACGAGCACAATTAAGGATGACGACGCCTTTCTTCATGGTCGCGATCGAATCGGCGTTGATCATGTCGCGCGTCTGGTCTGTCAAATTCGTATGTAGCGAAATGATGTCACAGGACGTAAACACTTCCTCCATCGATTTGGCTTGTTTGATTTCATTGGCGGCAGCAAATTCCTCGGGCCAGTACAGATCGTAGCCGACCACGTTAAGCCCAAAGGCTTTGGCACGCGTTGCAACTTCTTTTCCAATTCGTCCCAGTCCAATGATGCCGATGGTCTTGCCCATGATCTCGTGTCCGGTCATCCGTTTCCACTGCCCGGTGCGCACGACGTTGACCTGATCAACGAAGTTGCGAAACAGACTCAACATCAACACGAACGTGTGCTCGGCGACGGTCGTGTGGTTTACCCCCGGACAGAAGCTAAGCGGGATACCCTTGGCAGTGCATTCTTCAACGTCAATTTTGTCGACACCGATTCCGTATTTTGCAATTAGCTTGAGTCGAGGCAGCGATTTTTCGATGACGGCTTTTGAGATCACGTCGTCGCCGCACAAGAAGGCGTCGAAGTCTCCGGCCAGATCAAGCATCTGCTGTTCCGAGAGAGGGCCGCGCATCGGTACGATTTCGGCTCCTGTAGTGGCCAGCAAATCGTGGTGAGGGCCAGGGGTATCTTGATAGGAGGTCGTTGTCAGCAGGATCTTGGTCATGTGCGTTGAGCTGTTTGGGGGACGCCGATATACGGCCGTTGGCAGAATTAAAACAGCAAGTCATTTTAGACAAGAATCTCGATTCCACCATTGGGCAAACATGGTGAAAAACCGACAGAAGAGGCCGATTAGGCAAAGCTTAACCGCTCGAGATGCCAGAGGTCTTCTTTGGTTCTATCAGCATAATCTGCAGATCGCAGACATTGGTCTGCACGTCGGAGGGCGGATTGATGCAGTACCCGACCCAATGGAAGAACCTGTAGCAGTCATTTGTTCTGATCGCCCGTTTTAGCTCCATCCGCAAATGATCGTCGCTGACCAAGCGATGTGCCAACTCTTGGTCAAACCATCCGCCAGCAACCGGTGCGCTGCCGTCTTCTCCGTCGGTTCCCACCGAAGCAAATTGAATCTTGTTCGGAACCGTTTCCAGCTGAATTATTTCTTCCAAAACCATCGCTGTCAGTTGCAGGTTGCGTCCGCCAATGCCGGGAGAGTCCGCCAACCGTACCGTCGGTTCACCACCGGCGATCAGTGCAGTTGGTTTTGCGGACTGCGGCCAACTCGCCACGTACCGCGCGTATTGGCGGGCGAGTTGAGCAACGTTGGCACAGGCGTCGATGCTGGCGTGCACAGAATTAGCAATTTCAAATCCCGCCCTACGCGCGGCTGTTGTGGCTGCGTCAATGGCGGTATGGATGTTGCCAATGAGAATATTGTCGACCGATGACACGCTCGTTTCAGTTTTCGATGATTGCTTTAAAACTGCGGCTACCGAATCGGGAATCTGCGAGGGGGCCAACATGCGATGCAGGATCTCAGCGGCGGCTTTGATTTGTAGAGGCGCGTCAACGACTGTTGGCCCCGAGGAAACCATGGCGAGGTTATCACCAATGACATCGCTGATAATCAAACCAGTCATGGGAGTCAGTACCTCAGCGGGCATCATACGTGCTAAACCGCCAGCTTTAACAGCGCTAAGACACTGCCGCACGGTGTTGAGACATAGGATATCTGCTCCGCTTTGGCTGAGGGCTTTTGAGACGGCAACGAGATCTTTCAGTGGGATCTTCGGGAGTTCAAGCAATGCCGATCCGCCTCCCGAGATCAGCGCAAGACAAACGTCTCCCGCTTGCAGGCCTTTGACGATGTTGGCAACTACCTGAGTTTGCTGGACAACTTTTTCCGTCGGAAAGTTATACCCCGAGGGCCGGCAACCAATGACATTCACGCGACCACACTCGATGACGTTGGCATCTGTTACGTTGACTTGCCCGGAAATCTCAACGCCCAACGCTTCGGCTTGTTCTCCGATAGAGACCTCAAGCCCCGCCGCCATTTTTCCCGCCGCCTTCCCCGCGCCCACAACGCGAATGCGCTGCACGTTCGTCAAAGAAATTGCATGTTGCCTAATCTGTAGCGTCCGTGCTGGCACATCAATACAACAAGCAGCCTCCACCAGCGTCCCAGCGTCAACAGCGCGAAGCGCAGTCTCAATGATGGAGGCAAGATCGCCATCTAAATTTGAAAGGCCTTCGGTCAAAGATTATTCCTAATTTCATCTTTTTCTTGGCGCGTTTTGTTTGATTGCCTTATCGTAGCCGATCTCGCAAGCGATTGGAAAGCTTGCTCGTTGACGATCCAAAGCCCCTGCGAGACTGGCTAACCTACATTGGTGACAAAGGGCTAAAGGGCAGAGGTGCCACCAGGCTCTCTTTCTGATAAAACGGTTGGGTTTAGAGAGCATTTCCAACAACTGACTTCCTCTGTCGCCTCAGCATCCATCCAATACGCCGCCAGAGTGCTATAATCATCCTGCCCACCGTCTTCTCAAACATAGACAATTATGCTCAGCCTCATTCCCGCCAAAACATTTATTACATGGTTTGCCATTCTGGCAATCGTGATTCCGATTGCCAAAGCACAAGCGGATCCTCCGCCCGAACCGCTCACTTGGAACGGCACTTTGAAATGGAAAGAGGTAACTGAAAGTAGCGGTCTTGCGCGGTCCTCAAAACTCCCCGATGCATTTTGGACAATGAATGACTCGGGTAACGGCATCGACCTGTTTCTGTTTGACAATTCGGGCGACGCGATTGCACGTTGCGAATTGAAAGGCGCTCGCAACGTTGACTGGGAGGCGATGAGCAGTTGGCAATCGGGCGAAGATCATTTCCTCGTGGTGGCCGATACGGGTGACAATCTACGGCAACGATTAGAGTACCGCATCTATTTTGCGAAAGAGCCCAAAGTTAAATCGGGTAAGAAGAAGGTTTACAAGAAATCCGAACCTGCCGTTGGAGTAAAATTTCGTTTTGACGCCGGCGCGATGAACTGCGAGGCGATGGGCATCCCGCCGGGGACCAACGATGTCTTCTTCGTCGAGAAACAATTTGCCGAAGGAAATCTGCAGAATCCTCCGGCTGTTTTTCGATTGCGTCTGCCGGTCGAAGACCTGACCGCAAAACTTGCGCAGAAGCGCAAGGTACGCGCTGGTCGGCTGCCGGATGTCTTGGTAGCCAAAAAGATTGCGGAGCTCCCTTTCTATGGTGTCACGGGGATGGCGTTTTCACCTGATGGAAAACGAGTTGTGATGAGAAACTATCTTGAAATGCGTTTATTTGAAAAATCGGTGGATGCTGAAGGTGATAAACAATCTTCTCAAGACTGGTCGGACATATTAAAAAACCAAAAACCGGCGGTGCTGCCAATGCCGCTGCAGAAGCAGGGTGAAGCGATCGTTTTTTCGGCAGACAGTAAAAGTGTTTATGTGACCAGCGAGTCCGCCAAACAACCGATCTGGAAAATCAACCTCGATGGATTGAAGAAGCAAATGCTAGACGAAGATCAGTAACGCAGCCCAAGCCAGCGATCGATTGGCAGAGAATCAGGTGTCACGGAGAAAAAGATGGAACAGTTACTTATTCACACGGATCGACTCAACAACCAGCAGGATTCGATGCTTGCGACCATCACTCGCTTGTGCGACATTAATTCGGGTACACTTAATGTTGCCGGAGTCGAGCGCGTATCGAATGCGCTGGTCAAACTGTTCGAAGTCTTGGGTGGCGATCTTCAATTGATCGACACCGATCCTTGGACGGTTGTCGGTGACGACGGCAAACGTACGGAGCAAAAGCTTGGCAAAATCATCCACATCATCAAACATCCTGATGCCCCCAAAAAAGTGATGTTGTGCATCCATTGCGACACCGTTTATGGGATCGACAATGATTTTCAAAAATGCCAAATGACCGCCGGTGGCCAACTGAACGGTCCCGGCGTTGCGGATGCCAAAGGTGGATTGATCGTAATGCTCGAAGCACTCAAAACATTGGAGGCCAGCGAGTTAGCTGGAAAGATCGGCTGGGAGGTGATCATCAATCCAGACGAAGAGGTCGGTTCTCCCGGCAGCGCGTCGTTTCTGCGTTCACGAGCCAGCGGTTGCGATTTCGGTCTGCTATTTGAACCGGCGCTGCCCGGCGGTGGATTGGTTTCATGGCGGAAAGGCACGGGCAATTTCACGTTTGTCGTTCGTGGAAAATCCGCGCATTCGGGAAGAGATTTTGCATCAGGACGCAACGCGATCGTGGCGTTAGCGCGTCTGATGGACGAGATCGATCAGCTAAATATTGAACCGGACGTCACCTACAACGTCGGTCGAATCACTGGCGGGGGAGCGGTCAACATTGTTCCCGAATTGGCGGTCGGCCGGGTTAACGTGCGCGTGTGCAACTTGGAGCAACAATCGGGAGTCGAAATAGACTTCGCAGACCTTGTCGAAAAGTACAACCAATTGGACGGAATCAGCGTCGAATTGACCGGCAGTTTCTCTTCACCGCCAAAAGCTTTAGAGGACAACGTGAAGCCACTGCAAAACCGGATCACGCAATGTGCTGAAGCGTTAGGCATCGATGTCACTTGGCAGGGAACCGGAGGCGCTTGCGACGGCAATAAATTTGCCAGCGCAGGCTTACCCAATATCGATACGTTAGGCCCCTGTGGAGGGCATATTCACAGTGTGCATGAGTTTCTGATTCCAGAAAGCCTCGTGCCTCGCGCGAAGCTCGCCAGTCTGATTTTGTTGAGTTACGCTGCCGAAGCGTAACTTCTGAAGCGCGAAGGGTCGAAATCGCCCTACGATCGTACGGCTGCTTATACGGATTGTGCTAATAACACAGCCTCGAAGCAAACGAACATCTCGCAAAGCACCCATTGGGGGGCAAAACTCTCCCAGTGTCAGTAGGGGAAAGCTAATTTTCAGCTCTCCTCCTATCCTTGTCTCTCCGTAAGCTCAATTTTCACTCCTACGCTTAACATTCGTTTAGTTACTTACTTTGTTGTCCGAGTTCATTGAACAACCAAAGCTTGTGGAAGTTTCAGTTTACAGTTGTTTTACCATGATCAAAAATCTAACCAGAATCGAAAATCTGATCGTCCTCCTAGTCGCCGTTTCGGCGATTGCGATTGCGGTCTACCAATCGACGCCTCGGGAATACTCGATTAGGCCGGGAGACAGCTGGGGCACGACGACCGTTGACGACCGACATGACGGTGGCAATTCGGACGTCATCGACCAGTCCACAGACCGGGAATTCGCGTACAAGTATAGCATCGGCGACGGTAGCAGTAATCCATTTGCGCTACTTATGCTCCGCCCTCTCGACAGTGATTTATTGTTTGATTGGCGATGGATGGAATCGATCTCAATCACCGCGCATATTGAAGGTAAAGAAAAAGAAAACTTTCGGTTGCAACTTCGAAATCGGGAAGAAGAAACTTACGTGGCCAATGACATCCTTTCTCGAAAGTATAACGAAGCGTGTCTTCCATTGACCAATCGTCGCACGACACAAACCATCTCTCTTGATCAATTTTATGTTCCGGGCTGGTGGACCGAACGCGTATCAGTCAACCGCGCAAACACCACCCCAAGGTTCGATAACATTGAATGGATTGAATTTATTACCGCCAATGTGCCGGAGCAGGGCGAATGTCGCGTTGTGATTGAAGAGATCAAGATCTCTGGCAACTGGATTCCCGCGAGCTTATTTTACCGAAGTATTTTGTGCATCTGGCTGGGCTTTGGAACCTTGGTCGCGATAGGACAGATTTTTCGGTTGCAAAAACAGCTTTCAGAAAGTGCATCGACAAAATTAAGCCTGCAGCGTCAAACGGCCAAACTGACCGAACTGGCAACGCTCGATCCGCTAACGCAACTCTTCAATCGTCGTGGCATACGTCCTCATACCACCCTCGCAATGAAAGAACTGCGTCAGACAGGACATGCGTTCAGCTTGATCATGTTTGACATCGATAACTTCAAAGCCATCAATGATCTAAATGGGCACTCACATGGTGACAAAGTCTTGCAGCATGTCGCGCTGATCGTCAGCGAGACAGTGACTTCTAACGATCCGGTGGCGCGATGGGGCGGCGAAGAATTTCTTGTCGTCTGCCGAAACAGCAAACTGTCGCGTGCGCGCTCTTTAGCAGAACAGATACGCCAACGAATCGAGCGAGAAGTAGAGATCACCTGTAGCTTCGGCGTCTGTGAGCTCGATGCCGATTTAGAGTTTGGCGAAGCGTTGGACATGGTTGATGAGTGCCTCTATCAAGCCAAGCGGTCTGGCAAGAACTGCATCAAGGCTGCTACTGATGTTGCTCCAGCAGAATTGATGGTAGAAACGACTTGTAACTAGGCATTGTCCCTAGGGTCGCCTTTTGCTCCGTGAAAGTAGTCTGCCTTTTGCATCGTTCGCGAAGACGTTGTGACTTCACTCGACAACCCGACGCATAAATTTTGAAGTTACACTTCTACAAGGGCGAAGCGTGAGTTTTGAAATTGTGCATTTGGGATGGAATTTCGAATGCTACTTAATAAAACGCTCGCAAGTTTGAAATCGCGAAGCGTTTCAGTACAAGCCCGAC
>CALHPU010000031.1 GCA_938036435.1 uncultured Pirellulaceae bacterium
ACGCGGGTGAAAAATTTGGCTTTGAGAATATCTCCACCGACTCATCTGCTGCGATGGCTGATCCAGATGTTGATGCTGTGTTTATTACGACCCCTCACAACAGCCACGCGGCTATGGTGTGCGAGGCGCTCGAAGCAGGCAAGCACGTTTTCGTGGAAAAACCACTGGCCATGAACCACCAGGAGTTGGGTCAGGTGGCCGATGCGATGAAGCGGCACTCAGATCAAATTTTGATGGTAGGGTTCAATCGTCGATTTTCACCGCACATCGTTGAAATGAAAAAGTGGCTGTCCTCAAATACGGGGCCTAAGTCAATCATATTGACGATCAATGCCGGAGCGATTCCAGGTGATCACTGGACACAGGATTTAAAAGTCGGTGGTGGGCGGATCATTGGCGAGGGTTGCCACTTTATCGATCTGGCTAGGTTTCTTGCCGATAGTCCAATCGTATCCCATCAGGCAATGCCAATGTGCGGTGGCGATGGTCGTCTGGGAGACTGCGTTTCGATTCAATTAGGATTTGCCGACGGTTCGCTGGCGACGGTGCACTACTTGGCAAATGGGAGCAAAGATTTCCCGAAAGAGAGGGTCGAAGTCTTCAGCGGTGGGAAGGTTTTAACCTGTGATAATTTCCGCAAGTCAGTCGAGATCGGTGGCAAAGGTAGACTGAAAACGTCCAGTCAAGACAAAGGCCATGCGGC
Source organism: uncultured Pirellulaceae bacterium (assembly GCA_938036435.1). GTDB lineage: Bacteria > Planctomycetota > Planctomycetia > Pirellulales > Pirellulaceae > Mariniblastus. Next base: position 704 of record CALHPU010000031.1, read on the forward strand.
AGAGCTAAACGCCTTTGTTTCCTCGATCCGGTTTGGTGGTAAGTGGCCAATTCCAGCAGAGGAGTTGCTGGAGGTTTCGCGCGTGACAATTGATGTTGCTGCGGACGTTCATGAATTTTTGGCAAGCCACTCTTCTTAGGTACTATTCGATAACTGCAATTCGGCCATATTGGACTGATCGACATGGCAGCGTAGCCCCTATGCACGTGTCAAACCTTACCTAAAAGTAGCCACGTTGAATTGACGGACCAGTCATCCATGCATGTTGTTTTCTTTTCACACTATTTTTCACCCGAGGGCAATGCTCCAGCGTCGCGGACGTATGAACATTGCAAGCGGTGGGCGGCTGCCGGACATCGGATCACGGTAATTACTTGTGCCCCGAACGTCCCTGATGGTGTCGTCTACGAAGGATACGAAAATCGAATTTGGCCGCAGCGTGAAACGATCGATGGTGTTGAGGTCATCCGTACTTGGACCTACCTCGCGGCGAATTCAGGTAATAGTAAGCGCATTCTGAATTACGTTTCGTACATGATTTCTTCAGTTCTGTGCTTTTTGTTTTTTTGTCGTCGCCCGAATTTGATCGTTGCCACATCACCGCAGTTCTTTTGTGGATGGGCTGGAACGATCGCTTCGTGGCTTAAGTGGTGTCCCTTTATTCTTGAGATTCGCGACATCTGGCCAGAGTCTATTGTCACTGTCGGTGCCCTTAAGAAAACCAGCTTCCTTGTGCGCGTTTTAGAAGTGTTGGAAAAATGGATGTATCGCAGTGCCAGCCATATCGTAACTGTTGGCAACGGCTATCGCGACAATGTGCTTTCCAAGGTTGACGTCGCGGATCGGATTTCCGTGGTGACCAATGGCGTTGACCTAGATGTTTTTTCGCCCCAAGAACCTTCTCGCCAGTTCCGCGATCAGCATGGATTGGGAGATCGCTTTGTTTGCTCCTATGTTGGCACGATTGGGATGGCCCATGGCTTGGGCGTTGTCCTTCGCGCAGCGGAGATTTTAAAATCCTCAGGCCGCGAAGATGTCGTGTTTTGTCTTGTCGGCGACGGAGCTCATCGGGAAAGACTCGAGAGGGATGTGATTGAATCAAATTTGGGAGACATGATTCGGTTTACGGGGCGTTTGCCTAAATCAGAGATGCCAATGGTTTTGGCAAGTTCCGATTGTTTGTTAATCCATCTTAAGAAGACAGATTTATTCGCCACCGTGATTCCGTCTAAAATATTTGAGGCAATGGCGATGGAACGACCATTGGTCATGGGAGTGCAGGGGGAATCAGCTGAAATCGTTGAAGATAGTGGCGCAGGAATCCGGATGGAATCAGACAACGAACAAGAGTTAGTCGATGCCGTGTTGAAACTGAAAGACGATGACGATCTTCGTGATCGTTTATGTCACAATGGTCGCAAGTTCGTCAGTAAGTATTTCACACGTGATTCGTTGGCTAAAAAAATGCTCGATGTAATGGAGCATGTCGCCGGTGGATGATTCGCTTGATAAAAGGGCGTTGATGATGGCTCGCCGTCCGGTTGGGCGGCTGGGGAAATTGAGTCGCACAGTTCAAATGCTTCGCCACTACGATTCGGTTCAAATTCTCCGCCGTGGGCTCAATGTGCTGGACAGGAAGTTGCGGCCAGACAAAAGGGTTGGGCACATTCGAAGTGACGTTGGCCAGATAAGAGGTGGCGAAAAGGTTAGCTCCCTTGCCGATTGCATCATTGAGAACAATGCCGATCATCCTTCGCATGGCCAGTGTGATCTTGCTGCCGGTCGGTACGTGATGTTGAACGAGCCGATTTTAATGCCGGTCTTCGAACAGGGGTTTGATGCTGAGGTTCTTAATCGGCAATCGCATCTGTGGCGCTTTCAGTTTCAATACCATGAGTTTCTGCTAACTCAGGCGGTAGAGGGGGACGTGAGTCGTGTTTGCGAATTTTTGGAGGCTTGGCTGACAGAATACTCGCCGGAAAAGGTCAAGCGTAATGATGATGCTTGGCATCCTTACTGTATTTCTCGCCGTCTCGTCGCATGGGTTTGGTTGCTCAATGCAAGTCAAAGCAACGCCGCCACCTTGGATCGACAGGTGGCTCAGCGAATGGTGGATTCGTCAGTCCAGCAGGCGAACTATCTGTCGAAGAATCTAGAACGCGACCTCGGTGGAAATCATTTACTGGAAAATGCGACCGCCTTGTGTATCGCTGGCGGTACGATTGATTCAACGTATGCCAAAGGCTGGCGAGATCTCGCCGCACAGGTGTTGTCGGTTGAATTGCCAAAACAGGTGTTGCCGCACGGCGAGCATTTTGAACTTTCGCCAATGTACCACTGTCAAATTTTAAGCAATCTACTGCGGATAGAACTCTGTTGTCAGAGTGACCAAGCACTGCTTGATGTTGTATCTCCGGTGATTGATGGGATGTTGAACTTTCTTGGTTCGATACTCCATCCCGACGGAGAAATCCCTTTGTTTGCCGACAGCGGTTTTCATGAAGCTCCCTCGGTTGAAGAGATTTCGAATGTCGCCCAGTTGACCGGACGGACGCTGAACTTGATGCCTGTCGAGGACGTGTTAACTTCTGTGGGAGGCTATCGAGTTTACCGCAGCGAAAAACTATTTGCCGTTTGCGACTATGGCCCTATCGCTGCGGCAAAACTTCCGGCCCACGGACACTGCGACGTGACCAATTTGGAACTCTCCGTTGAGGGCCATCGCTGGATTGTCGATAGCGGAAATTTCAATTATGCGGACGACTCGATGCGGCACTACTGCCGTAGTTCCCTGGCTCATAACGTCGTTACTGTCAACGATGAAAATCAGGCAACGATCTGGTCAAAGTTTCGCATGGGAGATCGTCCCAAAGCGTTTGGCCATCAAAAAGGTGTGCGCGATGGATTTCATTGGGCGACGGTGGCTCACGATGGCTACCGGCGATTGGGCGTGCCCATTGTTTCGCGATTGGTTGCCTTTCAAGGCCATACTGCGATGTGCTTCGATCGAGGACCAAATGCTGGTGGCAGCGAATGTTCGTTAGTGGGTTACCTTCATTTTCATCCGGACGTTTCGGTGACCCGTGAAGCTGACCAATCAGATGGCATCGTTCGATTTCGCCTAGCCCACCAGTCAACCGTGCGGCGAATTTCGTTCGTTGCAGACGAAGTCTTGCTGGAACAAGGTTGGTATTGTTCTGGTTTTGGGGAGCGGTCACCTGCTACGGTTGTGCGTTATGTACGGGTAAAAACGGATCAGGTATTTGGTTGGATGTTGCACGAATTGAGCGATCGACCCTCATTCGAGTACTCGGCTAGTTCAATTCAAATTACAATGGACGGTTTTAAAGCCATCTGGACAGAGTTTTCCCAATGAAAATAGATCCAAACATCAAGATTTGCGTTGTTGGCCTTGGTTACATCGGACTACCGACGGCCGCCGTGCTGGGCTCGCGCGGGTATAAAATCCATGGCGTTGAGATCAATCCGAAAGCCGTCGAGACGATCAATTCGGGGAAGGCTCACATCGTTGAACCGGACCTTGATATTCTTGTCCGTGCAGCAGTCACGACGGGTAACCTGAAGGCTTATACACAGCCGGCCGAATCAGACATTTTTATGATCTGTGTTCCGACGCCGCTGACTGACGATAATAAGCCTCAATTGGACTACGTGCGCTCGGCCACCAAAGCGATCCTTCCGTTTCTAAAGGCTGGAAATTTAGTGATTTTGGAATCAACATCGCCTCCGGGAACGACAGAGATGATCGAACAGATCGTTCTCGAAGAGAGTGATTTCCAAAAGGGCGATATCCATTTCGCGCACGCACCCGAGCGAGTTCTGCCTGGTAAAATCTTACGAGAAGTGGTTGAGAACGATCGCATCATTGGTGGGATCGACGATGCCTCTACCGAGAAAGCAGCCGACTTCTACAGTAGCTTTGTTACGGGAAAACTACTGAAGACTCATTGCCGAACTGCGGAAACGGCCAAGCTGGTTGAAAATGCGTTTCGCGACACCAACATCGCATTCGCAAACGAGCTGTCTCTGTTCAGCGAAAAAATGGACTTGGACGTATGGGAGCTGATCCGTTTGGCGAACCATCATCCGCGTGTGAACATTCTCAATCCAGGGCCGGGGGTAGGAGGCCATTGTATTGCTGTCGATCCGTGGTTCTTGGTCGATTGTGCTCCTGAGCAAACTCGTTTGATCCGAACTTCTCGTGAAGTCAACGAGGCGAAGCCTCACTGGGTGGTGGACCGGATCGTTGCCAAGGCCGAAAAATTGAAAAGCCCAACCATTGCTTGTTTAGGTTTGGCCTACAAACCGGACATCGATGATCTGCGCGAGTCACCGGCCGTTGAGATCGTAGAAGAACTTCAACGTAGGAATATCGGCGAGCTGAAAATTGTTGAGCCCAACCTTGAGTCACACGATTCGTTTGAGTTAACTTCGCTCAACGATGCAATCGATTCGGCTGACATCGTTGTGATGCTGGTCGGTCACAAACCTTTTCTTTCCCTGCCAACGAGTCGGTTGGCCGAAAAAATTATTATCGACACTTGTGGCGTAACAAATCGCTAATTTTGATGTTTGTCACAACTGGCTTGTAACTGAGAGATCAAATGAAAAAAGTAGCAATCTTTATGGGCACTCGGCCCGAGGGCATCAAAATGGCACCCGTTGTCAAGGCTGTCGAGGCAGCTGAAGGGCTTGAGCCAATCGTTGTTTCCACCGGCCAGCATAAAGAGATGCTTCAGCAAGTTGTCGATCTGTTTGAAATCAAGGTTGACCATGATCTCGAGGTGATGCAGCCCAATCAAACACTGCCATCGCTGACCGCTCGATTGATCACGCGCATCGATGCATTGTTGGACGAGGCCAAGCCAGACATGGCGCTTGTGCAGGGTGATACAACGACCGTTTTCACTGCGGCTCTGTGCTGTTTCTATCGAGGCATCCCGGTCGGCCACGTGGAAGCGGGCCTCCGCACGGGAAATATGCGTTCACCATTTCCCGAAGAAGCCAACCGAAGACTGGCGTGCCCGTTGGTCAGTTTGCATTTTCCGCCAACAGAAACCAGTGAGAATAATTTGCGACATGAGCATGTTGATCCAAATTCGATCACGGTTACCGGCAATACGGTGATCGACGCGCTGCACATGGAAATTGAAAGACAGAAGTCTGCCGATAATCAGGCACCCCTGAAAACGAAGCTGGTTGAATTGATTGGCGAAGATTTTACTCAACGCCCCTACGTTTTGGTTACTGGCCATCGGCGCGAGAACTTTGGCGGTGGTTTTGACGAAATCTGTACTGCGCTATCGACGCTGGCAGAGAAGCATCCGGAGTATTTGTTTGTGTATCCAGTCCACCTGAATCCCAAAGTCCAAAAACCTGTTTACGACACGCTGGGTAAGTTCGACAACATTAAGCTTATCCCGCCGCAGCCGTATTCCGAATTCGTCATGTTGATTAACAACAGTCGCATTGTGCTGACAGATTCAGGTGGCGTTCAAGAAGAGGCACCGTCGCTGGGTAAGCCGGTCCTTGTCATGCGCGACACGACCGAGCGTCCCGAAGGCGTGGAGGCCGGCACAGTGAAATTGGTCGGTGCCGACTCCAAAGCAATTATCGAAAATGTCAATCTTTTGATCGAGAACAAAGAAGCCTACGATCAGATGGCTCAAGCGAAAAATCCTTACGGTGATGGCAAAGCTGCAACCAGAATCGCAGAAGCGGTTTTTGATTTCCTCAAAAAATAGCTGAATATCCGAACGCTTGGGCGCGTCGCGACACCTGCCTCATGGTGTCGTTTGGCTGTATGATTGGAACAGAATTGTGTCCCATACAGCATCTTCGTTGATTTGGCAGAAATGAAGAGTCCTCCTAAACAATTTTCGGCCATGCTGGCAGAATTTGGACAAAGGTTCTCTGGCGAAATCTCCACGACGAATCTAGAGCGCACCATCTACTCCACTGATGCGTCTGTCTACCAACAGATGCCGGTGGCCGTTGCATTTCCCAAGGGCGATCAGGACATTCGGCTGCTGATCGAATTTGCCAACGAGGCCAGAGTCGGTCTGATTCCCAGAACCGCTGGTACCTCTTTAGCAGGCCAAGTTGTCGGGGAGGGAATCGTCGTCGATGTCTCACGGCATTTCACAGAGATTCTAGAAATCAATGCCGATCAGCACTGGGTCCGAGTTCAACCGGGCGTCATTCGCGATGAACTTAATATGGCACTGGCCGAGTACGGGTTAATGTTCGGGCCCGAGACTTCAACTTCCAATCGCGCTATGATCGGCGGAATGCTGGGCAACAACTCGTGTGGTTCCAACTCGATTGTCTACGGAACAACACGCGATCAAACGATCGAGGTGACGGGTTTTTTAAGCGACGGCACCAAAACTACATTTGCTGGTTCTGGTGAACCGAAGCTCTCTAGCGCGTTTTCCCAGAGGGTTGCTTCTGAAACGATCGGCTTACTGGGAGACAGCCAAACCCAGCAACGCATTCGAGACCAATTTCCACACCCTGATGTTAGTCGGCGCAATACTGGCTATGCCATTGATAGGTTGATTGAATCTGAAACTTTCGGTGGCGATGGCGATCCGCTGAACTTTTGTCATTTGATCGCGGGCTCTGAAGGTACGCTCTTTTTTGCTACTGAAATCAAGCTGCGTTGCCATCCACTTCCGCCATCGGAAAGTGGGCTGTTGTGTCCCCACTTTGACTCGGTGGATCACGCGACTCGTGCGGCTCAAATCGTCATGCAGCATCACAAGACCGCGCTGCAGAGTCGGCCAGAGAGCAACGGTCACTATCGATCGCCGATATTCGCCTGCGAATTGATTGATCATTTCATTCTGGAGGGGGCGGCTCGAAATATCGAGCAACAGAAAAACCTTGACTTCGTGGAAGGAAACCCCGCCGCAATTATTATCGTCGATCTGCGTGCAAGTGATCGCACGTCCATACGAGAAACTGCTGCGAAAATCGTCGCTGATCTGAAGGCGGCTAATCTTGGTTACGCTTTTCCCTTACTTTTTGACAACGCAGTAGCTGCGATTTGGCAACTGAGAAAGTCGGGCCTTGGTGTCGTCGCCAACGTGGTTGGAGATGCCAAACCAGTCACACTTGTTGAAGACACGGCAGTCAGCGTAGACGTTCTGCCTGAGTACATCGCTGAAATCAACGAGTTACTCCTCAGCAAGTACAACGCCCAGTGCGTTCACTATGGGCATATAGGAGCGGGTGAAATTCACCTGCGTCCAGTTTTGAATTTGAAGACAGAACAGGGCGTCGGTGAGTTCAGAAATATCGCGACCGATGTTGCTGGGATTGTTAAAAAGTACCGAGGCTCATTGAGCGGAGAACACGGTGATGGGCGACTGCGTGGGGAGTTTCTTGAGCACATGATTGGAGGCGAAAATTATGAGTTGCTCAGGTCCATTAAAAGGATTTGGGATCCAAACGGAATCTTCAATCCGGGGAAAATTGTTGACGCTCCACCGATGGATTCTAGTCTGAGATATTCGCAAACTCCGACTCGAGAATTGCCAACAGTGATGGATTTTAGCCACACCGGCGGTTTGCAAAGGGCGGCCGAGATGTGTAGCGGCTCGGGTGACTGCCGCAAAACAGAATTAGCTGGCGGCGTGATGTGCCCCAGTTACATGGCGACTCGCAACGAAAAAGACACCACGCGTGCCAGAGCCAATGTGTTGCGACAGGTTTTAACAGAGGCCTCCGATTCAGTCGCGCCGCTGGATGATTCTCGTTTGCACGATGTGATGAAGCTTTGTCTTGCTTGCAAGGGTTGTAAATCGGAATGCCCGTCGAATGTCGATGTGGCCAAAATGAAAGCTGAAATTTTGCATGCTGGCCACATTGCCAACGGTATACCGGCCCGAGCACGGCGTATCGCAGGATTCGCTTCAAATATGAAACTGGCCAGCAAGGTCCCTCGTCTAACCAACTGGCTGATGTCCAATGCAGTGACGTCCCGTCTGCTTAAGCGTCACCTTGGATTTCATGCTGATCGCGATCTACCAAAAATCCATTCCCAAACTCTCCGGTCTTGGTTCGCCAAACACACGCCTCATCCAAGCGC
>CALHPU010000032.1 GCA_938036435.1 uncultured Pirellulaceae bacterium
TGGCTTTTTTCGTGAGGTGAACACTGGGTTCGACGGCAACATTCTCTCGATCTCGCGCGCCAAACGTTGAAAATCGTGTACCAAGCCATGAGCATGGCTTGTGACTCCGTATTCTATCTCTACTGCCCCGTCTCACTTACCACACACGATCTAAGACAGGGCAAAAGCCAAGCATGCGAAGGCTGGGAAGGATAGAGGGGAGGATAACACTCAAAATGGTACTTCAACTGCCAGAATAATTGGAAAAATCGGAACAATCGTTAAATCCGACCTCAAACAGCCAAGGTTAACCGCCGATACCTCTACTACGGATTTTCCGTTCTTTCTCTATTGAGAATTCAGTTTTTAGAGGTTTATCGATGTATCAGCTTATTGGCCGTCCGGCAGTCTATCTTGTTGTAGGGATTGGTGTCCTCGCGCTGTTAGTTTCCCAATTGCGGAACACAGACCATGATCGGTCAACCTCCGTTTCCGAACTCGATCCGTTTAGTTCGTTGAATGATCTCTCAGGCCCGAATCTTGCCACGTCGAATCCGAATTGGCAGACCACCATTGTTGAGACCAATGTTAACCCCATTGAAGTCGTTCGCAACGAGATCACCGGCGACGAATTTGCAAACCAAGAGATGGTGCGGGACGAGATAACTTCAACTAACGCATATCAACAGACTGCTGCCGCTAGGTTGAACAACGATTCCATCGAGATCCAACCGGTTGAAGTTACTGCTGACGAGACGACCGCTGATTCGGCAATTCAATTGAACGATCTCGAAACAGTCGAAGGTGAAGTCTCACAGGTAAATGAGATCGATCCAGTCGACAATAGCTTGACAATGCTCGAATTGGAAAAACCGATCTTGCTTGACGGAGATGGAGTGAAAGAACGATATCAACTGGAGGAATCCAGTGAGGTGACCTTTCAAGCCGAACCTCTAAAAGACGATTCAGTAGCCTTGGTTGTGGAACAAGAGACTCAACCGCAGACTACTTCAGCATTCGAAAACGCCAAAGCCAGCGAACTGGAAGAAGACTCCTTACGCCCGAAAGGTTGGAGAAAGAATCCGTTCATCGTTGACACTGAACCCGCCAGCAACGCGTTGGAGATCGAGACTTCGAGCAACGAAAGCTTGCCTAAGCTAAACGGTTTCGATGCGTCCAGCGGAGATTCAAGCTTTTCCGCAGACTTGAGCGATAGAGGTCAAGTCTCTACCGCAGGAAACTTCCAGTCAGAGAATGCTCCTTCGGTTGTCAGCAACATTCCATTTAGTGACCAACCGATGCAATCGGTGATGGCCCAAGAAAGCCAAATTAGCTCACACGAAACACATAACGAATCCTTGCCAATTGTGGTTGGTCTACCTAATTCGGTCGCCCACAAAGCAGTCCACAACATTGAGTATGGAAAGTCTTTATCGCGACGAGGAGCAGCATTTGCAGCTCGTCAAGAGTATTACTCTTCTTTGCGAATTCTAGCGCAAGCTCACGACACTCAAGCAGGCGGTACTTCATACACTCAGGCTTTGCGAGACGCCATCATTGCTTTGAAAGAGGCTGAAGACTTTATCGTTTCAGACACCGAAACTCAAATCGGCCTGAATGTCGGTTCTGTTATTGATGGCCACGCTACCAAACTCATTTCTATGGACGAGGCGCCCAGCATGACCGCCATCGGAGCGATGCAACGTTACTTCGCATTTGCCAGCAATCAACTGCGGGTCGCCAGCGGTCAAAACCCTGTTTCTGCCGAAGCATTGTACTGCTTAGGAAAACTACACACCGTCCAAGCCAAATTTGGAGCCAACTCATCCAAATTGGACATCGCCAAAGCGATTGTGTTTCATCAGGCAGCAATAGCCGCGGACGAAACAAACTTCCGATCCGCCAACGAACTTGGCGTACTGTTGGCCAACAGCGGCAGATTGAACGAATCTCAAAAAATGCTTAAGAGAAGCCTGCAAATCCAGCAGCTTCCTGAAGCTTGGCAAAACCTCGCTGTCGTTCACCAACGCAGCGGAGAGGACCAATTGGCTCAACTTGCTCAAAGAGAATTCATGATTTCATCTCGGCAAGAGGCGGTTAATACCGGTCGCAACACCATTCGTTGGATGAAGCCAGACCAATTCAACCTAGGGACGCCTTTGGAACTTCGCCAAGGAGCAGCACAGCCCAACCAAGCAAATTTTCCGATTCCAAAGCAGGATATGAGTAAGCCCACGATCAGCCAACGGTTGCGAAGCCTGTTCTAAACCGAACCCAAGTGGCCTTTGGCTACAAACCAACAATTGTTTACTTCCAGTACTGAATTTAACGTCTGAATTTTTCGAAGGCACGGATGCCATGAATACCCCCTTTTTCAAACAACTTCTTTTGGGTAGCACTGCTCTGATCGCGTTAGGGATTGGTTGCCACGCTGTACTGAGTGGCGCCGCATCGGACATCCCTGCGACCAATCAGGTAATCCAAGCGCACAGCGAACAGGCTTTGGACATTGATGGCAACTCGTCTCTTGTCAGCCAAGCCGTGTTCCATGACACGGGTGTCATGCGACAGCAGGATGGAGTCATCCGCGACAGTAACATCCGGCTGTGCCAGGGATGTGGTTGCTCTTCCCAATCATGCAATAGCACAGGCAGCTGCTCTTGCGGCGGAAGTGCAGTTCAAACACATGTAGCCGCTGCAAGCTACGAAGCGGGCTTTGCAGGCGTTAACCAACCCTATCGCTCTAATGCCGTTAAACATTTCGCAGGTGTCAACGAACACACACGCGGTCCGCGCGGCGGCGAACCAAGCTGGCGTGATGCTCAAATGATTCCTTGGGAGGCATTCGCCTACGGAGAGTACATTGGGCCGCACCGGACACCCCACGTATCTGAGTATCGACTTCGTGTGGCAGACCAACTTGAATTTGTCTACATTCTGACGCGTGAGAAGTCTCCGGAAGCATACCGGTTCTACGTTGGCGACACGATTTCAATTTCATCTGCAATCGACTCTAGCATCAACGTCCCAACCATTGCGATCCAAAACGACGGTGCGATCTCCCTGACCTTGATTGGTCAGGTACGCGTCGCTGGCAAAACAATCAATGACCTTCAGCGCGAGCTAAATGAACGGTACTCCAAGTACTTTCAGAATCCGTCGATTGTCGTTCAGGTCATCCAAGGCGATACGCCTTTACAAGATCTGCTTAACTCAGTGGACGCTCGTGCAGGTACCGGCGGCCAATCAAGGCAAGCAACCGTTTCTCCCGACGGTACTGTCCAGCTCCCATTGATCGGGAGTGTTCCAGCCCTTGGCCTCTCTTTGGAAGAAATTGAAAGAGAAGTCAATGCTCGATACCGTATGAAACTGGCAGGAATCTCAGTCACTCCAGTACTAACAGCACGGGCACCTCGATTTATCTATGTCGCCGGGCAAGTCAACAACCCCGGCCAGTTCACGCTCACCGGCCCCACCACTGCTTTGCAAGCCATTGCACTTGCTGGAGGAGAACTGGTGGGGGGAAATCTGCGTCAGATCATTGTATTTCGACGTGATCAAAACTGGCGTTTAACCGCCACCAAACTAGATTTGGCTGGTGCAATTTTAGGCAAACGCCCGCACCCTTCAGACGAAATCTGGCTAAGAGATTCCGATATCATTTTGATTCCTCGAACTCCTGTCCGAAGGTTCTCTGATCAGGTCAACCTCTACCTGACAGCGACTCTCTACGCGATCTTCCCACAACAGGGTGTAGCGTTCAACTTCGACGACTTCACGAGTCTGTAAAGTCAGAGTTTCCATTGAACGGCTGAAAATCTTTACAAGAACAGCATAAAAAAATCAGACGCCGCTGAACGCTCGAAGTTCAGCGGCTTTTTTCGTTCTAGAAACTGAATTTGCAAGCGGTTGCCCCTGCAAATGCCTAGGCTGACCTAGAACAAAAAATTTGCATTGGCCGTCGCCATCGCCCATAATGCACCACGGCGTTCAGGGGCTCTCGTTCTGTAACAGCGCGGACTTGATCGACGTTTGGCTCAACATTTCTTTTCGCGCGATGGCATGTTGCCTTGGAAATGTTGGGTTATCGATCGAGCAATTTCCTACGCGATTGCAGATCATCGACACAGCGTAAATTGCTACATGTCCTCTACCTTCGAGGCAGAAATGGATCTCGGTCAGTTACGATATTTCACCAAGATTGTAGAATATCGAAGTTTTACAAAAGCCGCTCGCGATTGTTCTGTGTCCCAACCTGCGCTCAGCCAACAGATTGGCAAATTAGAAAAGGAGCTCGGACAACCGCTGTTCGAACGACAGGGACGGTCGATCCGGCTAACGCCAGCCGGGCAGTTACTACACGTTCAAGCTGACAAAATCCTTCAGTTGGCCGACGATGCCAAGAAACAGATAACCGACGACGGCGAAACAGGCCGAATCTGTATTTCTGCGATTCCAACGATCGCCCCCTATCTTGTCCCCGCGATCCTTAAAAGCTTAAAAGGTCAGTTTTCAAAAGCCAACTTCATCATCAGCGAAGACAAGACCGAAGACTTGCTCAAGCGGTGTTCCAATGGCGATGTTGACGTGGGGATCCTTGCCTTACCAGCTAGTGCAAAATACTTGACCATCGAATCCGTGTTCGAAGAGGAATTGATGCTCGCCGTTTCCGCGAACAACCCACTCTGCAAGAAAACCCAACTGATTGGCGACGATCTCAAGAACGAACCATTTGTCCTGCTACGTGACACTCATTGCTTGGTCGATTCAATCGAATCTTTTTGCAACGGCAACAATTTTCAGCCGGTGGCAACGTCGCGTATCGATCAACTGACGACGGTCCAGCACTTGGTCGCGTTGGACCATGGAATTTCGTTTGTTCCAAAAATGGCTTCAGCAATCGACCTAGACGGCAAGGTTGTCTACCGTAGCATGAGCGAGAACCAGCCGTCACGCAACGTGGCGCTCTGCTGGAACCCCTATCGCTACCAAAGCCGTTTGTTGGCGCGTTTCATCGACGCCGTCAAACTGTTGTGCCGCACAAGTGTTGCCGAGCAAAAGCATGCCATTCCGCAGGACGCGATCCTTAGAAGCGACACCGCAAGCCTGAAGGCAGTACCGACAAAGCCCAACACAAAAATATCGGCCAAGCAAACGCGGCGGGATTGACCGCGAAACGGCTAACGTTTGTCCAGTAACAAACCAGCCTCTTGGACGAATTCATCATACGGCACGTTGACGCTTGCGACCTTTCCTACGTGGTCGAGCATTAACAGATACGGCACCTGAGTGACGGGGAAACGTTGCAGCAAGACCGGCCTTTCAGACCCTTTCCACGTGCAGAGGGTTACTGCTGAATCTCCCCTCTTCAAATTGATATCAGCAAAATCTTTCGACGGCGTTACGGGAATCGCGATAGACTTTATGGGGGCTGAATTCTCGAAGAACTTCACCGCATGATGGCTAAACTCATTGAGATACTCTTTTGAATTTGGATCAGTTTCGGGGGAGAAAAACAGAATCATAACGACTCGGTTTTTAAAACGCTGCACATCAACGGGGGCCCCTAAGTGATTGACTCCCTCCAGTGAGAGCGGTTGACCAATTTGATCCAGTCGGCTAATTCCATTGTTGCCAAGGACTTTTAACAGATTGCCAACCTTCTCTCCAGCCCGCTGGGCACTGCCTTCAATCATTGTTTGGTAAATATTCCTAGCCGGTTTTGTATCCCGCTGTCCTTCAAACCAGTTCGCCACCTTGTTCACATCCATTACAACCAATTGGCCACAATCGTTGTGTTCTAACAATTCGATGGACTGTTTCTCCAACTCCCTTTGCCCGGCTTTACCGTTGGCGTAGCGGTTGACATACAAGTCTTTGTAGTTCGCCTTAATCAAATAGTAACGGTTGGTAAAATAAGAGTACAATTCAAAGGCAGGATGTTCTTTATCGGGCGTCGAACGTAATAAATCCTCAGCCAACCGTTTGGCTACCTCAACATCATTCTCGATACATGCGTCAAACTGTTGACGCATCGAGCCAAGCACTGTTTCATCGTTAGGAAATCGTTGCAACGCTTCCTCCAGCGACTTGGTGAATTGTTCCGGCTCCATCCTCTCGCCAATTACTTCGAACAACACATAAGTCAGCTTGCAAATGTGGGCCTCGCGGTAGATTTCCCGATTGGTATCGTTGAGATATTTTTCAAAACAAGCTTTGAACTCGTCGGAACTCGTCTGCGAAGGAACACTTCCAAGGGCATGTAGTCCGTAAAGCGACTTTCGGTTCCGCAACAGCGTTCGAGTTGCAAATTCCTTAACATCACTTGACGCATCGGATTCCGTGATGCGCTCCGCCACTTGATTTTGCCGCCGCAACAGATAGACCCGCGTGGTAGGGTTATCGGTTCCTTTAATCTTGTCGCGCTGTTCGGTCAGCCGTGTGACCAATTGTTGAGACGATGCCATTTTGAGAAAGGCATCAAACTTGCTCGCCAGTGGTGCAGAAGGCGTTTTCTTGCCTGATTCTACGATTGGCTTGGGAGCTTCGATGAAGAAGACACTGAACAGCCACATTCCCAGCACCAACGTCGTCGTCATGCCAGCTACCAACGCAAAAAAGCTGCCTTGGGCTGAAGACTTTCCAAATCCCTCGCTGGACTTCCGCCGCTTTCTTCGTTTCGAACTTCGTCGTCGCTTACGTTTGCTCATTCGGATCTTTTAAAACATACGGAATCGAGAGGGGACATATCGGAGGTCAGAGGCACTCTGGAACAACAGCGATTATTCTGCACCGCCAGTAACTATGGTAACTCAATCGTCGGGGCTTCGGAGGCACCATCATCGGCAGAACCAGCAGCCGCGTCAGCCGACTGCGAGGTCATTTGCATGAACGCCATTCGAAACTGATGCAGACTTTCGGTCAGCATTTGTTTCTCTTCTTCATTGAGATTACCCTCTGTTTTCTCCTCCAACACACCCAACAAATCGATGAAATGCTTGGCCATTGCGAGATCAACCGGCGGCTGTTGTCCCGACGGATCAGGCAGAAACCCCAGCGCCATCATGACTTGAGAGCTGAGCATTGAAATCAGAAACGGCATCGAAGCAGGAGGGATTTCGCCTTGTGCTCCTTGAGGCGCCTCTTGCCCGACAGACTGCGCAGTCTCTTGCTCGCGCAATTGCTCTTTCTCTTTCTGAACTTGGTCTTTCCAGTCCTCGTCAACAATGATTTTTGGTTCTTCGCTCATGGTCGTGTGTTTCTTTTTTGAATTGGGTAGTGAAGCCACCAGAAAGCCTGATGGCTGGGATATTTATTGGACAGGCGCCGTTTCGGGCAGAGGCTCTTTTCTTTTCTTACCAGTGGCTGCTTGAACAAATCCAGAAAACAACGGATGAGCACAAGTTGGCTTCGACTTGAATTCAGGATGGTACTGAACCGCGACAAACCATGGATGGTCTTTGACCTCAACAATCTCCACTAGCGAGTCGTCTTTGCTGGTCGCCGCGATGACCAAGCCATTAGCCTCGAGTTGTTTTCGATAGGAATTATTAAACTCGTAGCGATGACGATGGCGCTCGTTGACTTCGTCCGCTTGATAGCACTCCATTGATCTGGTGTCCGGCTTCAGCTGGGAAAGCTGAGCGCCCAGCCTCATCGTGCCGCCTTTTTCGGTGACGTTTTGCTGTTCATCCAGAAGCGCAATCACGGGATGCTTGGAATTTTTATCAAACTCTGTGGAATTGGCTCCGTCCAAACCAGCCACATTGCGAGCAAACTCGATGACGGCACACTGCATGCCCAAACAAATTCCCAAAAACGGAATCTTCTTTTCCCGAGCCCAGCGAACCGCTTCGACTTTACCCTCGATACCACGTTCGCCGAATCCACCCGGGACAAGGATTCCGTCGTACCCTGCCAACAAACGCTCCGGTCCCTCGCGCTCGACATCTTCGCTTTGAATTCGACCGATACGGATCTGTGCGTGGTGCTCCATTCCCGCGTGATCGATCGATTCGTAGATCGATTTGTAAGCGTCTTTGTGTTCGGCGTACTTTCCGACGACCGCAATGCTGATTTCCGTTTCCGGGTTTCGCAGGCGGAAAAGCAAATCACGCCAATCATCAATGTCGGGAGTCCCTGAAGGTAAACCCAATCGCTTGGCACACAATTCGTCTAAACGGTCATCGAGCAAGCTGATTGGAACTTCGTAGATCGAAAAATCTTTGTCGCGTTCTTCAATGACGCTCTCTTTGGGCAAATTGCAGAATAGGGCAATCTTCTCGCGCTCTTCGTTTGGCAGTTCCCGATCAGTACGGCAGATCAACAGATCCGGCTGAATACCGATCTGGCGTAACTGACCGACGGAATGTTGAGTCGGTTTGGTTTTCAGTTCACCGGCCACATTAAGGTAGGGGACCAACGTCAAGTGAATGAACATGCAATTCTCTTTGCCATGCTCTTGAGCAAACTGACGAATCGCTTCTAGGAAGGGCTGACTTTCGATATCGCCGACCGTGCCACCGATCTCAGTAATGACCACATCAACGCCGTCACCGCCAATGCCCTTGATGCACTGTTTGATTTCATTGGTGATGTGCGGGATAACCTGAACCGTCTTTCCCAAAAATTCACCGCGACGCTCTTTCTCAATCACGCTCAGATAAATCTGCCCGGTGGTGTAATTGGATTTGCGCGACAGCGGGCTGTTAGTGAATCGCTCGTAGTGTCCTAGATCTAGGTCCGTCTCACTACCATCATCCAAAACGTAGACCTCACCATGCTGGTAAGGACTCATCGTGCCCGGATCAACGTTAATATACGGGTCCAACTTCTGCATGCGGACCGACAGCCCGCGGCGCTCCAGCAACATCCCGATCGATGCACTGGTCAGCCCTTTACCTAAAGAACTTACGACGCCACCGGTTACAAAGATATGTTTGGTCATCACAGGAGTTTCACGACAGATGCGGATGCAGATAAATGGGCGGCAAATCGGAGGAACGATCGCCTGATCGCCCCAAAAGATGCCCAACCTTCATTTTAGCAGTTCTTCTGCCGACTGACAAACAGCTCATAGTCTTTTGCAGTGTCGATCCCCACGACGGGGTGTCCGATTAACCCGACCGAAATAGTCTCCCCAGACTGTAGAATCCGCAACTGCTCCAATGACTCGATTTCTTCCAGTGACGACCGCTTAAGTACAGAATACTTCGCCAGAAAATCCCGTCGATAGGCATACAGCCCAATGTGCTGATAAAAGAACGACGGCTCAGATTCTAATAGGTCATCGCTCCAAACTTTGGCACATGGGATTGGCGCCCGGCTGAAATAGAGCGCCCGCTGCCGGTCATCCATAACCACTTTGACACAAGCCGGATCCTCAAGCAGTTCCTTGTTGTTGATAGGCGTGGCCAGCGTCGCCACGACGGCTGCCGAATCATCGGTCAACATCCGGATCGCCATATCGATCGCCTCTCCTGGAATCTCCGGTTCGTCTCCTTGGACATTGACGACGATGTCGAATTGAGGATGACGCGCCGCAACTTCCGCCACGCGATCGGTGCCGCTTTGGTGAGTGGCTGCCGTCATTTCAACGTTGCCGCCAAACCCCGCCACTGCATCAAAAATTTCCTGATCATCGGCCGCCACAATCACCTCGTCGGCAAGTTGGCTGGTCTGCGCGGCGGCATAGGTATGTTCGAGCAACGTTTTGCCTGTTTTACTCAACAAAAGCTTCCGTGGCAGCCTTGTCGAGGCAAGCCGGGCCGGGATGACGATCAACGTTTTCAAGCTGTTAGCCTTTCTTGATAAAGATGGTCGCCTTTCGCTCCGCGAAAGTAGCGCAACTCACGCTTCTTTCGCGGAGCGAAAGGCGACTTTATTCTACGCTCGGTCCAATGGAAACGCGATAACCTGATCAATGTTTTGACATCCCTCCAGTACCATTAACAACCGATCAACCCCCACCGCCACGCCAGCGCACCCCGGCACCCCTACACGCATCGCATCAAGCAACCTGCTTTCTTCCGGCAACCGAACGCTACCATCGTTGACTCGCAGTGAATTATTCTTTGCGTTTCTGCGCTCTAATTCATCAGCGTCAAGTAATTCGTGGTATCCATTTCCCAGTTCAACCCCGTCGACATACAGTTCGAATCGTTCGGCGACCGGTGGGCTGTCGGCTCGGATGATCGCCAATGCCGCTTGCGAAGCAGGCCAATCGTAAATAATAACCGGCGTCTCAAAACCAAGTTTGGGTTCGACCAAATGGGTCAGGATCAGATTCAGCCAGAAATCTCGATCTGTTTCTCCAGAAAATTCGCTGATCGAGACACCGTGTTTGGCTAGTGCCGCGCCAAACGATTCCACCTTATCGGTAAACGGGTCCACACCAGCAAATTTCCCAAACGCATCACCGTAAGAAAGCAATTCACTTTTGGGCCGACCTAGCACCGTCGAAGCAAAATCAGACAACAGCTGCATCCCCGAGAGCATATCGTCTCCGACGCGATACCACTCAAGCATGGTGAACTCTGGATTATGACGAGCGCCCGATTCGCCTTGGCGAAAGGCCTTGGCGATTTGATAGATGGCGGGCGCTCCCGCAGCCAACAGTCGTTTCATACAGAATTCAGGCGAGGTCTGTAACCAGAGAGTCTGCCGGTCTCCATCGCGTCCCGTCAGCGCAGATTTTGTCAGGCCAACAGGGTGGATATAGCGATCGACCACCGTATCATGCGACAACAAGGGCGTTTCGACGTGAATGAATTCACGTGCGGCAAAGAACTGGTGAATCGCATGCGTCAATTCCGAGCGGCGTTTGAGCATCTCGATAGAGGCAGTTGGTTTATAATCGCCTTGCGTCAATTCAATCTCTCAAAGAGTGGGAGCAATTCGTGATAGAATGCTAGTCGTCTTTCATAGCTGAGTAGACAGGAAGTGGGATTCGCCAGAATTTCTTATCAACCAAGAATTTCTGGCGAAATCCACTACGTATGACTGATCATTTCAGCACGGACGAACCACTAGCATCCTCTGTCCACGTCCAACATTGTAACCTCATATTGGAAATAAGATGTGTGCCCGATTCAACCTTACCCAGTCGGCGACGTCGCTTTCGGAGTACTTCGGGCTTCTCGCGTTTCCCCAGATCAAACCCCGCTTCAATATCGCGCCGACTCAGCCAGTACTCTGCCTGAAACAGGAAGACACGACTACTAAGCCAGTCTTCTTTCGATGGGGGTTAGTACCCGCATGGGCCAAGGACATCAGTTTTGGTACTCGGGCCATCAATGCACGAAGTGAAACGATTGCGGATAAACCCGCATTTCGACAAGCGTGGAAAAGTCGCCGATGCGTTGTGCTCTCCGATGGATTCTACGAGTGGAAATCGGTTGGCGGCAGAAAAATGCCGTTCCACATCACAGCCGCCACCGACATGGACCAGCGTCCACTGCTGATGGCCGGATTGTGGGAGTCGTGGCAGGATCCAAATCTTCCCGGCGCTACGCCAGTGGAAACCTGCACGATCATCACCACCACGGCGAACGATCGCATGCAGGAACTGCATGATCGGATGCCGGTACTGCTGAACAAAAATGACCTAGACGTATGGTTGAACAACGGAAACTCATCGCCCGAGCGACGATTGGAATTGTTGAAACCTTGTGCGTCGGATCTTCTTACGATCTCACCAGCCAACCCTTGGCTCAACCGCGTCGCCAACGAAGGACCACAATGCCTTGAACCGCCAGAGGACGTAGAAGTTCAAGGCGAGTTGTTTTGATCCTTGTGGAAAACCACTTTGCCGGAAGAATCCCGAGCAAACACTTTCACGTAGGCTTTCGAAAGTGGACTCTCTTTGTCGGAATCACTCAACAGAATCTGCCCCCACGACTCTACAACCTGCACGTTCATTCAATTGGCGAACCACGCGTAAGATTTAGCTTGAGCCGAGGTGCCATGTTTACGCGAGCAACAATAGTTGTTTAAAGCCTGCCGCTAGAAACATGCTCACGCAACGTTAACCAATGCCATACCTATCGCGTAAGCATGCCCGCACTCAATGGCTGCACTTTCTCGATATAGCGTGAAGCATGGCACCCTCAAATGTGAAACGTTCCTTCGCAATAAGATCTTCCCTTCGGACACCGGGCGGTACCGAAACGAGGATAGATCCACAAACCCGCACGACGGTTTGCTACCGTCGTCCGTAACTGGTTGATGCCGGCGGGAGTTTGACGCGTTTCAAATAATTGAACATCGTCGCTTCGATGTTCTCGAAATCGCTGCCGAAAGCTTCAGCAAATTGCTCGACCCTATCGGTGCGCGAGTAACGAGAAAAGTTCTCGCGTTTGCCATCTTCGGTGAGGAATGTGATGTATTCCTTTGACTTGGTTTCGGCAAGGAAGAACGTTAGCGCCCATCCGTAAGCATACGCCAATTGAGGGTTAGACTGGAACAGTCGATCATCACGCACGATTCTCTCTAAACTTCCCTTCGCTGATCGGTTGTCAATCAATCTGAGCATCGTTCGCATTCGTCCCATGTTCACTCGATCGGACTGTTTGGTGTAGACGTAGCTATTATTGACACCCGGTGCTTCAAACATACAGGCCAACCCTTCGCTTACCCACCGCGCCGAAGCACCGTAACGCGAATGGATGCCCCGATTGAATGCGGTCTGGTGAGTTGCTTCGTGGACGATCGTGTCGGTGTCCATCAACCAGTCTTTGCGTTTGCCCTCGTAAGGATCGTACGTGATCACGCGGTTGCTCTTGGGCGAATAGTAGCCCAAAGTGTTCGCGCTCAAACTGCCCTTATGATAGGAGGCCAGCATGCGATCAAACTCACGGCGTGTGCGAAGTACAACAGCCACCATCGGAAACTTCGAAGGCTTCAGTCGAGCACCGCGCGAGTGGAAGTAGTTAGCAAAACGCACGTTCAGATCCTCAAACGGCTTTGCCCATGTCTGATAGTCACCCTTGGGGTGAACGACAACGAAACTTGGCGTCACCGACACTTTGTACTTCTGTCCAAATTCTTTTTGCAGACCACGAGCCATTGCGGTTTTGGAGTACGGCTCAAAAGGCTCGGGAAGAACTTTGTAGTCGTCATGTGATGCAACTGGAACTTGTGTCATGCGCCCATCGCGCCGCAGCAACTGCATTTGACTTCCATCCCAAATCAGTGGGTTGCCGATGAGCGTCCGTTGCTTCACCTTGACTTTGACCGTCAGATTTCCATAGTCACCCTCTGCCTGTTCACCGCCAGACTTCGTGCCGCGTTTGGCGCTACTGTTCTGTCCGAAGGTATTCCCAACAGCCAACAGGACGCAAAAGAAAGCGATCGCAATCCAGAACGTGCGTGCAAACATGCGGAAAAACCGAGGAGAGGTTAAAGTTTGGCTCATCAGTGAAAGTCTTTGACAGAAGATGGGTAACGTAAAAGTGTGCAGTCAAACCTAGGCCACCACACCAGCATTTCACCGACTGAATTGTGAGAATTACTGCTATAATCTTGGAATCGTCACCGTCGATAGACAGTCGGCTCAATCTCGTCGAGACTTTGATTATTCAGCGAAACACGGCTAGGTTCATGTTGCAAAAAAACATCATTAAATTCACTGGATTTTGCCGCTTGAAAACGACTTTCTTGGTCAGCATCTTGCTCGTCGTGGGGCTGCAGATCGGGCTCCAAGGCACGCATGTGTTTGCTCAGACCGAAGAAATGAAAGTATTCGGTGAAGTGAGCGCTCTGTTGGAGCAACTGCGCGACGACGACATTGGCCTGCGAGACAAAGCGGAAGCGGCGATTGCCGAACTGCCAATCGATGCGCTGGACTTCATCGACGTTCCCAGTGATGATGCAACCACCGACTACATCGAACGCTTGTTACGTGCAAGGAAATCTCTAGAGCAAAAAGCGGTTGCGCGAACGTTGGAGCCGTCGGTCGTCAACCTCGAATCAGGCATCACAATCAACAAGGCGCTCACGAGTATTTTCGAGCAGACGGGCAACCGAATTGTGTTGCACGGCGATGTTGTACAGACGACAGGCAAGGAAAAGATCGCAGAGCAAATTGAGGATGGCAGTTTTTGGGATGCGTTGGATGTCGTCATGGCAGCAGGCAATTTGGAGGTTGATCCTTACGGCGGTGGTGCTGGCATGATGATGCTACGAACAGCCGAAGCAATTCAACAGAGACCTCAAACGGTCTCCACTGCGCCGCCCAATGCAACAGCAGGCATGCTTCACATCGAAGTCCGCCGCATCACTTCGACTCTCAGCACTCGTAATCCCACGCTCAGCTTCACGACCGTTGAGTTTTTGACGCGTTGGGAGCCGCGCGTGACGCCCATCTCGATCGACCTGCACACAGCCACGCTCAAAATCCACGACGATCAAAGCAACGAGGTTTCGCCAAACAAGGCGGGCAAAGTATCAGGCATCATTCAGGCTGAGATTCCAGAGCTGAGTTTTCCCGTGAACCTGCCGCTGGTATCTCGAGATATCAAACAGTTGGACAAGATCAGTGGTACGCTACAAGCCGTTTTGCCGGGACGACTGGAGACGTTTACTTTCAGAGGCTTGGGCGATCTTGAAGATGGCGTCGAGCAAACCAAAAGTGGTGCCACGGTCACGTTTCACGGATACCAAACGAATGAGGATTTGTTTGCCGTCACGCTAGAGCTTTCCTTTGACGAACAATCTAATAGCGTTGACAGCCATTTGGGTTGGGCGTACGACAACACCGTCGAGATGGTCAACGGTGATCAGCGGTTTGAGCCAGTCGCCAGCGAAACGGTCATGCAGCGTGGGCAACGAATGAAGGTGCAGTATCTATTTGAAGAAGATCCGGCAGACTGCAATTTGGTGTACAAAACGCCGGCGGCCATCGTCAAAGTCGATCTGGATTTTGAATTGAATGACGTGCCTTTGCCTTAAGCGAATCGTTTTGCTCCAGAGCTATTAACGTAAGCCCGTCCGGTAAGCTGCTCTTTGCATCGCTTTAGCCCGGAGGGCGATACATTTTCTGCCGGTGGCGTGAGCCAACGGAATTGGTTGAGTATCCGAGAAAGCCCGGAGGGCGACACAACTTTTTGTGCCGCCCTCCGGGCTTATTTTTGCATCGACCTGTTCCGGTGGCTGACGCCAACGGCAGTTCATGCGCCGGCCTCCGGCCTAACTAAAGTGAGCAATTCTCCAATCTCTTGCGAGATCGGCTACGAGAACGCGACCGGAGGGAAAAACGACAATGTCAGTCTGGGACACAGCCGACCTAAAAAATCCCCAGCTGATCCCTGGCGTCATCGGTCATCATGTCCTGAGTCCAAGGTGGATCCATCACGACCTCGACTTCGACTTCGCTGACGGACTCAAGTTCACCGGCAAACTTTTTTGTTTCGGCAACCAACTGCGGCCCGGCTGGACACATCGGACTGGTCATGGTCATTTTGATATCAACTTTGAATTTCTCTTCTTCCCCTTCGGCCGGATTGACGTCGACAACGTAGATCAAGCCAAGGTCAACAATATTAACAAACAGTTCGGGGTCGATGACTTGCTTTAACGCTTCGCGTACGTGATCTTCTTGCAGTGACATGATAGGAGCTTCCAATTGAGTTCGTGTTTTTCGCTTTTGCAGTCTGGCATCGACTGACGACCAGCGAAAGAGTTATTCGTTAATTTTAACCAGAATCGAATCGCCGTCGACCTTTACTTCGTGGGCAACGGTCCCCTGAGTTGCCGGCATACACAGCGCTTTGCCACAGCGGATGTCGAATTTTGCCCCATGGCGAGGACAGGCAATCTCAAATCCTTCATGCTCTCCATCACTCAGTGTGCCGCCGTCGTGGGTGCAAACGTCGTCGATACAGAAATAGTCATCACCGACTTGGAACAAAATGACCAAGCGTTCATCAACTTCAGCAAGCATTTTTTCGCCGTCCTTGAGATCGGATTTCGTTGCTGCCTGCAAAAATTGGCTCATATTTTATAGTCCGTAAAGGGGTTTGGGTCTTGATGGAAAAAAGAGGTTTGGCGAAGGACGACTGCCGTCCATTTGACGCTCAAATTTTGCCTGAATCTAACTCGTTTGTTGCCAAAACTCCAGAGGACACCTTTTTAATCTATCAAACGGCGAAACTATTAGGCTATCCTCAGATTTAAGTAGAAGTATTCCAGATCTTGGTTTTCTTTCAAAAGAATATTCTATGGATTCCCGCTCGCTTGCGACGTTGTTCACTTGGTCGATCCTCCATGCTTTGGTCGCAATGGCCTGCAGTGCGTCGGTGCTGGCTGACCGGCCGATCAAACTCCCCGAGACGGTCTCCTTCAATGCTCACATTCGCCCAATCATGTCCAACACGTGCTTCGCGTGCCATGGGCCTGATGAAGACGACAACCATTCTGGTTTGAGACTAGACAGCTTCACGGCGGCAATCGAAGAGGCAATTGTCCCCGGTGACGCAAAATCATCGCCCGTGTTTGAGCGCATCAGCGACAGCTCTGATCCGATGCCGCCAGCAGACTTCCGGCATCAATTGTCTGATTATGAAAAAGCTCTCGTCGAAAAGTGGATCAATCAGGGAGCCGAATATCAACAACATTGGTCGTGGGCACCACTAGTGCGACCTGAGCCTCCCAAAACCAAAGTGGCCCACCCCACAGAAAGCTCCACGAAACATACATCAGTGATCGATCAATTCATCCAACGCCGTTTAGCGATTGAAAATCTCGATCCCTCACCCGCGGCCGACCGCAGAACGCTTCTGCGACGTTTGAGCTTAGATCTGATTGGGCTTCCACCGACGCCGCGAGAGCTGGAGACATTTGAAAACGACAAATCCGACGACGCTTGGGAGAAACAAGTCGATCGTCTACTTGCTTCGCCGCATTACGGGGAGCGTGTAGCGTCGCAGTGGTTAGACATCGTTCGATTTTCAGACACCGTTGGTTTTCATGGCGACCAAAACCAAAACAATTTTGCTTATCGTGACTACGTTATCGATGCCTTTAATGCTAACAAACCCTTCGACCAATTCACCATCGAGCAATTGGCCGGCGACCTTTTGGACAGCCCTACCACGGAGCAGCTGATTGCCACCGGTTTGGTGCGTCTGAATATGATGACGCGTGAGGGCGGAGCCCAACCGGGCGAGTATCTTGCCAAATACACCGCTGATCGTGTGCGCATGTTGGGCACGGCATGGCTGGGAGCGACGACCGGCTGTTGCGAATGTCACAACCACAAATATGATCCGTTCACCGCCAAAGACTTTTATTCTTTGGGGGCCTACTTTGATGACCTGCGTCAGTGGGGCGTTTATACATCTTACCAATACACGCCCAACAAAGACCTACAGGGGTTCAGCAACAACCACCCCTTTCCTCCCGAAATGCGTTTCAAGAGTAAATCGCTAGTACAGCAAATCGAATTTCTGGAATCGCATTTGGAAGAGCTCACCGATCAAAGCAAAAAGTCATTGGCATTTAATTCAACAGAGGTTGGCTCGTGGTTTGACACGACCGTCGATTTCCTCTCCGAGTATTCCGATGGATGGTTGCCGATCTTAAAAGTTAATGTGGATTCAACCCATAAAGAATCTATCAAGGAAGTCGATGAGGAAGACGGCTCGACATTAATCTCGGGGCCAGCGATCAAAGATCAAGTGATCACCGTTACTGCCGGCGAATCGACGCCGTGGCCTAATTCGATTCGATATTTACGATTGGAGGTTCTGCCAGATGCGACCAATCGCAACTACGTTGGCAGGGCAGGGGATGGGCGGTTTCGCATTTCTCTATCTGTACAAATCACCACCGCGGATGATCCGGAATCAACCAGAGATGCAGAACTCGAATGCGTACAAACCGATCGGGAGACGCCAAAGTATATCAGTGGTAGGCCAGAACTTTTCACCGGTGAAGTTTGGACCTCTGGTCCAGCGCGTTGGCAATTGCCAACCGACGAAGCGCAGCTTCGGCATACGGGCATCTATCGATTCAAAAATGCACTGTCACTCTCGGAAAACGAGCGACTGGTGGTCACGCTTAAATCAGAGAGCGTTGGAAAGTTTCGTCTCTCCGTTTCTCCACTTAGCAGATTTGTGGTCGAGGAACAATTCTTCACACCGCAATTGGCTGCTGCGGTAGGAAAACGCAACGCGAAAAAAGCCCTGAACGCTGCGGAGCAAAGCGCCGTTGTCTCGGCCATGTATTGGTCCACCACCGACAGTGAGGACTGCCCCAAGTACTTGATCAAAGCCCGGGATCAGATTGTTGTCGCGCGGTCGGGATACGCACTGACAACAATTGCTCAAACGATTGCCAACGAACAGATAAAAACGGCACGTGTCCTTGGACGCGGCAACTGGCAGGACGAATCGGGCGAAGAAGTTCTACCGGCCACACCGGCTTTCTTGCCCGGACACGTTGAGTTCGAACAACAGAAAAAGCTACCTCGCCAGACACGACTTGAGTTAGCCAAATGGTTAGTCTCAAAAGAAAATCCGCTGGTAGCACGACACTACGTCAATCGGACTTGGAAACACTTTTTTGGCAAAGGACTTTCCAGCAAACTTGACGATCTCGGTAACCAAGGAGAATGGCCCAGCCATCCGGAACTGCTGGATTGGTTGGCGGCCGACTTTCAAGAGAACTGGGACATGAAAGCGATAGCTCGGAGAATCGTCACCAGCCACACCTACCGCCAAGTGGCCGCAGTGCGGTCTGATTTGACCGAAATCGACCCCTACAACCGACTTTTGTCTCAGCAATCAGCGCGGCGGTTGGAAGCCGAGGCAATCCGCGATAATGCGTTGGCGATTTCTGGATTGCTGGAGAGCAGTTTTATCGGCGGCTCGAGCGTATTCCCCTATCAGCCAAAGGGACACTATTCCAACATTCAATTTCCCAACCGAATTTACACCGCCAGTCCCGGTCCACTGCAATACCGGCGCGGCGTTTACACGCACTGGCAGCGCTCGTTTCTTCATCCGATGTTGGTCAATTTTGATGCTCCGTCGCGCGACGAGTGTGCGGCCGATCGTCCCGAATCCAACAGCCCGCAACAGGCATTGACACTGCTCAACGATCCGTCTTTCGTCGAAGCGGCTCGCGCGATGGCAACGCGAATACAAAACACTAGCGCCGATGATAATTTTGAATCGATCCTCGACCGTGGATTCTTATTGGCCGTTGGTCGATCGGCCAACGAATCGGAAAAGGAAGGATTGCAAAAAGTGTTCGCCGATCAGATGGGCCACTACCGCAATCAGCCTGAAGAAGCGCGGCAGCTAACAAAAAATGGCAACATGAAGGCTTCGCAAGGCAAAGCCCGAGAAAACCAAACTGAAGCACAAGCACAATTGGCAGCGTGGACGCAAGTGTGCAGGGTGATACTGAATTTGCACGAAACCATCACGCGATATTAATCCTTACCAAATCACTACGTTGATTATGAAACAACAAGAGCAACAACAAATGTGGCGGCGTCTGAAAACGGACTGGTCGCGCAGAACGTTCCTTTCTCGTTCCTTCGCTGGCATTGGCAGTTTCGCTTTGGCATCGCTCTCAGCAGTCGATCAAGCGAAAGCCGATGAAAACGTTCCGTGGCCGACACTTCAAGGGCTTCCGCACCACGCTCCCAAGGCCAAACGCATCGTTCATCTGTGCATGGCCGGTGGCCCATCGCATCTTGAGTCATTTGATCCCAAGCCTGAACTGGACAAAATTCACGACCAAGATTTCCCTGCGTCTTTCACTGCTGGCCAACAACTGGCGCAGCTCCAGAATGCGAGTTTGAAGGCGCGCAAGTCATTTGCGAAATTCAAAAAATGGGGAGCCGCCGGCATCGAGATCTCGGAACTGTTCCCGCACATCGGCTCGATCGCGGACGAGATATGCGTGGTCAGGTCGATGAAGACAGAGCAAATCAATCACGATACGGCTCACGCGTTTATGAATACGGGATCGATTATCAAGGGCCGGCCTTCGATGGGATCGTGGATGCTGTACGGATTGGGTGCGGAAACAGAAAACCTACCCGGCTATGTCGTGATGACCTCCCAAGGCCCCGGAGCGCAACCCGTCTCTGCACGGCAGTGGTCAGCCGGATTTCTTCCTAGCAAATTTCAAGGCGTTGCGTTTCAAAGTAAAGGCCAGCCGGTCCACTACATCGGAAACCCCAATGGCGTTTGTCAATCGACACAGCGCCAAGTTGTCCAAGAGGTCCAGCGCATCAACGGCTTGCTGAAGAATCGCCACAACGATCGAGAGATTGCAACGCGCATCGCGCAGTACGAGATGGCGTTTCAAATGCAGTCGGCGGTTCCTGAGTTAGCCGACATGTCTGACGAATCCAAAGACACGCTCGAAATGTACGGCGTGAAGCAACCGGGAGATGGGTCGTTCGCGTCCAACTGTTTGCTGGCGCGTCGTCTGCTCGAACGTGGTGTCCGGTTCGTGCAACTGTATCATCGTGGCTGGGATCATCACCGGAATCTGGAGAAAGACTTTACGACATCAGCCGGAGCCTGCGATCGGCCCAGTGCGGCGCTGGTCAAGGACCTAAAACAGCGCGGGTTATTGGAGGACACATTGATCGTGTGGGGTGGTGAGTTCGGTCGAACGCCGATGGCTCAAGGCACCGGCCGCGACCATCACATTAATGCATTCAGTCTCTGGATGGCTGGCGGTGGTATTAAACCGGGTACCGTGTACGGCGCAACCGATGAACTGGGCTATAACAGTGTTGAGAACGTCGTCACCGTTCATGATCTGCATGCGACTATGCTGCATCTGTTCGGGGTGGACCATGAGAAATTCACCGAGAAATTCCAAGGGCTGGACATTAAACTCACGGGCGTTGAACCCGCACGGGTTGTGAGAGAGATTCTGTCTTAAACAGTCGCGTGCCATCTGCCTCGCACTTTGAAGTCGCGCATTTGAAAGAGAATTTCACACTCTATTCCAGAAAACGCACGTTAATCTGGAATCGCGAAGCGATTCAATACAAGCCCGATGCGCAAGCAGGGAATCCCGAATTCCTCGGAAATATCCGCTCGCTCGCGCTTCGGGCTAGTATTTGTGCAACTTCAAAACTCCCGCATTGGAGGATGCGAGTCGCCTGCTTCAGCGTCAAGCAATGCTGGTACTGCTGTCACTCACTAGGCCGCTATTGCTGTCTCTTTTCAAGTCAAGGGGCCAGTTGACCTGAATAACCATTCCATCTTCACGAAAGCTGTAGCGGTTAGCGAAAGCCTGCTCTCTTTTTCACATCTGATCACCGTGCGCTCACTGACGGTTAACCCGGTTGTTTTCATGGATGCTCGAAATCGGGTGGACCGGATTGTACACGTCGATACCTCTATCGGAACCGTTCCGCTTGTGGCACGTTTCACCCGTCTACTAATTTAGTCCTCGATCGGCCCAGAACTTGGGTTACGCAAATGAGCACAAACAAATACAAGTGGTTTATCTTCGGCGCGGCAAGCATTGTCATTAGTGGATGTTCCGTTGGCAGCAAGACTAATCTTAACCTAGGAATCGCCGACGCCTTTCGAAAATCGAGGAACTGCCTGTTCAAGAAAAAGATGAGCTATCAGACCCCGGCCGCTGCCGCGAATTTTGGCTATGCATCCTCTCACAACAGCAGTGTACCTGTTGATTCCGGAATGGCCGTTGTGGTGGCTGCTGAACCTGCGCCGAGTGCTTGTGGATGCAACAACGCTGTGTCTGCACCTGTTTCCGAGTTTTACATGCCGGTCGCTGCGAGTCAAGAAACAGTCGAGATCGATGCCGATGACACGCTGCCTGCAACACTACCGCTGGAGCCAGCCCAAGATGATTTGGACCTCGAAAACGCTTTGCCTGCTCCGCTTGAACTGACAGATCCAATTGAAGCTCCAATTTCTACGAGCCCCCCCACTCTCGAGGTTACCCCTGATAACAGCGAAGAAGAGGGTGTTATCGAAACCTTGGATTCGGCGGCGATTGAGCTCGAACAGCAAAATGATGCCTTGGAAGCGACCCCTCAAAAAATTGAAACCAGTATTCTCGACACGGCATTAAAGCCTCTTAGGCCTCTCAAAACACAAACCCCAACTTCAGCTGGAGAATCGGTGGTAGAGCAGCGTTCTAAGATGCTGACCCTGACAGCGCGGCCCGTTCAGTCGCATCAGTTGGCCGAAAGCCAAGGCAATCAATCGCACAAGGTTGAGATGCAACAAGTCACCCACAAACGGCATTTCCGTGAACAAAATACTCTACGACCTCTCCACCAAAAATTTGGTGCCCGACCACTGGAGCACACCGCAGAAGCTCCCGGCCCGCTTAAGTTCAAGCCACTGCCAGTGATGAAGAAAGAGCCGGTCAAGCTGAAAAATCTAGAAAACAACACGGGAGCCCCGTCGCTGAACAGAAATGCTGTAGAGACGCAGGAGCAATCATCTAAAATGCAACCACTGTCGACTCCCGCTCAGGAACTAAAGGCGGAACCTGATGAAGAAAGCGTCATCAAAATTGCTCGCCTTCCAATCTTGAGAGCAGAATCAACCTCATCAGCAGCCATTGGCAGCTTGAGAAACTTCACTAACGTGCGCGACCTTGATCCGGGATTTGACAAAAATTACAACGCTCGCAAGGAAGCGGAGACCGCTGCCTTGAAGACAATTCAGATCAGTTCGGATAATGTTTCCGGTTCAATTGACGATCTAAACATCGAACGCTAATTTTGAGGTTCGATGAGTAAGGTCGTTTTATTCGACGCCGTTGGTACGATTCTGAAGACCACTCCGGGAGTCATTGAGGTCTACCACTCTCTCGGGCAGCGGCATGGGTCGGCGCTGTCCGTTGCAGAAATCAAAGTTCGATTCAAAGACTCACGTCGAAAACTATTTGGGCTAGAGACGTCAGCAACGCGGCAAACCGCCGGGCAACTTATCTCAAGTGATAAAATAGAACACGATCTTTGGTTCCAGCTAATCAAAGGGGTCTTTGTCGATGTCGCAAATCCCGAACCATTGTTTCAGGAACTATGGCGATTTTTTGCCAGCCCCGACAATTGGCAGTTGTTCGATGACGCGGCCTCCACGATTGAATCTCTCAAGTCCGCTGGCTATTTGATTGGCATTGCCTCCAATTTTGACAGTCGTCTTCATAGAGTTGTCAGCGCGTTTCGAGAACTGGATTGCGTTGATTTTACTTTTTGTTCCGCTCGTCTTGGTTTTCGCAAACCTGACCCTGCTTTCTACGCCACTGTCGAAAAGTCCATCGAACAGCAGCTGGGGGCTGAGCTAAGCGTCCCCGTTTGGATGACGGGGGACTGCATTGAAAACGACTTCTGGGGGCCGCGTCGGCATGGCTGGAACGCTTTTTGGTTAAACCGAAAGGAATGCCAAAGTGCGGAAATCAATCCAGACGTTGAGACCATCGAATCGCTAAAATCGATGGCAAGTCGCTTGCTGGAAAAGTGAGTTACGGTTCGAGCATTACGTTGGGAGGTCGAAAACCCGCGCAAGGTACAAATCTCTCTTCTGGGTGAAAGCCTTTTTTGGGCTCTTTCGATTGTGAAACCGCGAAGCAAATATGTCGCTTTGTAATAAAACATGGAAATTACCTCCAAAACCGATAGTAACCATATTAAAATTCGTCTGGAGCGTTTCCGTGGCTCTCGTTGCGAGAGGCTTCAGTACGCTGATATTTGGACTTAGGCTGCTCAATAAAGATCACCACTATTTAGTGGCACGCGCACAGTTTATCTCCGGGCATCACCTCGAACTCTCGAATTTCCTGCCGAGCTGTTAGCAATGATTGACGAAAACACTGGCCGCCAAGTCGAAGTCGTGGGCATTGATAACCAAAAAACGGTTGATTCCTCTCTCCATTGTCGACCGGACGGCGTTGCTGGTCTCCCCGCCAGCGAAGTAGTTGACTGTGCCCCCGTCGATGCAACCGGACGATACGAATTGAAAGATGAGATCGCGCGCGGCGGAATGGGTGTCATCGTTCATAGTCGCGACAAAGAACTCCAACGCGACTTGGCCATCAAATTGTTGCTGAAATCGAAGGCCGACCAACCAGGCGCCAGCCTAAGGTTTATCGAAGAGGCGCAGATCGCCGGTCAACTGCAGCATCCGGGAATCGTTCCGATTTACGACGTTGGAGAACTGGAGGACGGGCGACCCTTTTTCTCTATGAAACTGGTGAAAGGACAAACCCTTGCCCAACTTCTGCGAAAACGATCTTCTGTCAGCGAAGATCTGACCCGTTATTTGGGAATCTTTGAACAGGTATGCCACGCCATTGCTTACGCCCATTCGCGCCACGTCATTCATCGCGATCTCAAACCTGCAAACATAATGGTAGGCGCCTTCGGTGAGGTGCAGGTAATGGATTGGGGATTGGCCAAAGTCGTTTGCGATGGATTTTCGCTAGGCGAGATATTTGAAATTCACCCTTCTAACTCATCGGACATTGACCTTCACGGCGACGCTCATGATTCCGGTGTACGCACGACGCGCGATGTTGAGCGTGAGGCTGGCGTTGCGTCACCCGATCACCAAGCCCAAACACAACTTGGCAGCATAGTTGGAACCTTGGCCTACATGCCACCCGAACAAGCGTTGGGGCATGTTCACCTAATTGACAAGGCAGCAGATGTCTTTGCGCTCGGAGCGATTCTTGCTTGCATTCTCACTGGCAAGCCACCCTACGTTGGCTCTTCCTCGAAATCGCTTCAAGAGATGGCGGAAAACGGAGATCTCAAGGCCTGCTACCAACGGATTGAGGCCAGCGGATGCGACCTTAAACTACAAACAATTTTGAGAAGCGCACTGGCACCCCGCAAAGCCAACCGCACGTTGGACGCCGCAACGTTGGCGTTGGAGATCGGCGGCTACATCGCGTCTGTGTCCGACCAGTTGAATGAAGCCAAAGTCGAATCCGCTGCCGCCAAAGCGCGAGAGGAAGAAGCGGTTAAGGCTTCGGTGCGTTTACAGCGTCGGAGCAAGATCGCCACTGCAATGGCGACCATCGCAATACTGGCCAGCATCCTAGCAGGCGTCGGCGCATTTGTCGCTCAGCGTAACCAAGTCGCTTTACTTGAGGCCGAAAATGCGTCGCGCATCGCCACTGCCGAATTAGAGGCCGAGTCCTTTAAACGCCAGCGTAATTTTTACCGGCAGCTGCAGAATCAGATAGCGATCTGCGATGCGTTTGTCGAAAGCGCGTTCGCCAAAACTGCAGTTCGTCCTGACAGTGATTCAATGCAGAGAATCCAAAAAACCAAAGCAACTCTAGACAAGAAGCTTGAAAACGGAGCGGTGTATCCCAAACTTAGAATCCAGCATCAGGAGCTTACTGAGAGATTGGCCACGCTGGAAGCAGCGGTACATCTTGTCGACGAACTGGAAGCCCAACACACAGCATTGGTCGCCGACGAACTCGACGGAGGTGAACACCATCATTTTTTCGCCGGCCAACGCGAGAAAGTAGCCGTCTCACAGAAACAGGTTCATTCTGCACGACGATACAAACTGTTTGCCGACTGGCTAGGTTCTATTAGCGGGGATGATCGACAACGCGCAGCCGAAAAAATTCTCGAGATGCCATCATGGGCTCAACCACCTATCATTGATGGATTGAAACAACTTCAACAATCCTATCGCGCGCCGGATATCGGCATGCTGGCTAACGTCGCGACTTGGCATCCGCTGAAAATGACTGGACACCACACCAATGGCTCGCTTCTTTCACAGTTACCAGACGGATCAATTCTTGCCACCGGGCCCGTTCCCAATGGAGAAAAATACAGCTTGGTTTTTTCCACCGATGTCAACCAATTTTCCGCGCTAAAAGTTGAGGCTTTGACGGATCCGTCTTTACCGATGTTGGGCCCCGGTCGCAGCAGCGAGGGAGACTTCACAGTTAGCTGGATGGCTTTTGGCATCGCGACGCATGACGCACAATCGGATGCCCTTACTTTCTTGCAACTTAACTTTCACGATGCATTCACCACGTTTCAGTCACCACAGTCAGGGTTCAATCAGCATCATTGGCACTGCGTGATGGCCCCCTCGAAGGATCAACATGCAATCCTTATCCTCAAAGAACCCGTCGAAAGTCTCGATGGCTTCAACATGAAATCAATTTTGAAATTTAATTCTCCCGGTCCATGGGGAGATCAAATCCTAGGTCGGTTTAGAGTGTCTGTTGCATCAGTTCCCACTCGAACCGCGGTCGCAGAATTTGCGAATCAGGCTGGCGAGATCGCCGACAAAGTGATCGCCGGCAGAGCAAATCGCTGGGAACAGCGATATTGGCGAGCACGTGGAAAGCGTAAAGGCGATGAGCTGGTTGCTGACCTACTGCATTTGGCAAGTAGTAAATCCTGCCGGCAGCAGCACAGAGTCTACGCAATTCGTCTCGCAGAAACATTGAAGGAGCAAAGTGAACCGTGGTGGATTGGGGAAATGAATCGGCAGTGCCGTTGGCGAGTCATCGACTGCGACGAGACTCATAGCATCGCACCGACAAAAAAGTTAATTGATGGGTCGTGGTTAGTCGGTCAGACCGACCAATCCAATTCTGAGATCACAGGCAGCTACCAGCACACTTTTCGTTTTCGCACCCCGCGCCCTATCACCTACCTAAAATTTGAGTCGATAAGAGATCAATCGCTGCCAAACGGCGGACCGGGGCGCGGCGTCGGCACCGGCATGTTCTCGATCGCCGAATTGAGCTTGTTGCGTAATGGTCAGCCCGTCACGTTTGACACAGCGCGATCCAACTTTCCAAGTTCCGTTGATACTGATATCGGTCGAGCTTCAGATTCAGACAAACGCACGTTCTGGAGGCCCCAACATCCCGTGAACGTCCCGGTCAGAACCGCGATTTTTCCTGTGCACCCCGAAGACTCTAAAGACGGGTTACTGGAATACGAAGTGGTAATCCTGTCTGGCCAGCCATCGACTTCTGAGTATGACTCAATTGGCCGATTTAAAATCTCTTGGTGTGACCAAACAGTGGAAGTGCCAAGGCAAAATCCCGCCGATGTGGCAATGAAAATTCTCGACGACCAATACATGCGTAATCCGGGAAATTACGGAACCCTCGTGTCTCTAGCCCGTGCTGCCGCCCTTAAAAATCCGCCTGATCATGAATCCGCGGCTAACTATGGATGGACGGCATACGCGCTCAAGCCCAGAGATACTAACTCCATTGCAATTGCCGTCAGAACAATCTTGCGACGCAATCCCGCTCCCGGCTCGGCGGAGTTGGCTCGGGCAATTTTGCTCGCCCGCAAGGCACAGGATATCGATTTCAAGTCTGGCGTACTTGAGCAAGTTTTTGGGCAGCAAATCAACTTTGCCAATGCACACTATGGTCAGCGACAGTTTCAACTGGCGGAGCTCGCCTATCGCACAGCCTATGATTTGATACCAGAGAACTTCCCTTTCCCCGGACGCTGGGGACACTGCCTAACCGAAATCGGTGAACTTGAATATGCAAAAGAAATAATGGGGAAAGCCTTTCAACGGCGACCCGGCAATAGTTGGCTGCGTGTTCACCTGACGCAGAATGCCATCGCCAGAAAAGAATTTCACCAAGCCCAAGAGTACATTGATCCAGTAGTGACCAGCTATCCCAAAAACCTGGTCGCACTCATGTTCAAAGTCCAGCTCGCTGAGAACCGAGGCGACTATTCGGAGGTGGTTCAATTACTAAGGGCTCACGAGAAAGTTGCCGAGCTCACTTCAAGCGGGGCAGGATTTCGGTACCGCGCATTGTTTGCCGAAAACAGGATCGAGGAAGTCGAAAAGGAACTGCCAGCAGCTTTCAAGAAATGGCCCGATGCAACCGAGCTGCTACACGACATCTGTCTGATCATGACCGCCAACGACCAAATTGGACCTCTTAAAGACCAACTGGAGCTTTTAAAATCTGAGCGGCCGATGCTGCTCAACCGCATCACCGAAAGCATATTCTTGTCCGAAGTGATGGTCTCTGAGGTCAAGACACCTGCGGAACAAGAACGTGAAACTCAAGGCTTCCGAAGCCACGAAACGCTTAACCGTTTCTGCAAATTGGCCGCAAACATCCTTCCTGATTCCACCACCCTCAACCGGCTGAACTTAATCATTCAACTGAAACAACGAAAGTGGGAATCTGCGATTGAGGACATTGACGGAGGTAGCAACCCGCAAAGCCGTTTCTCCCTGCTGGCCAAAGCTTGGTGCCAGTTTGAACTTGCGAATCTTTCCGCTGCCGGTGCGCTAGTTGAACAATCTTTGACCGCTGACGCCAATCACCGCCCCCATGAATTGCGGTGGCTGCGAAATCAATTGGAAATTCGCTCACAGGAGCCAGATAGCTCAATCTTGCAAATTTTCGGGCCAGCAATTCAAATGGGCCTTCAAGACCGTGGCTAAGGAGTCAACCTCCTTACCTCGAAGGGCAAGATCTCCTTGCTCGTGTTGATCTCTGAGTTTATCTGTTATTGCTGCTATTCATGAACGTCTCAGCCCCGACTAAACACAAACTACCTTGGCGGAAGATCATCACCGTTGGCTTGATATTGATCTTCGTCGGCTACAAATACGCTCATCCCACTCTTGAGAAATGGACAGGCATCGACCTACCGTCGCTCAACGGTGATCGAGACAACCACCAATCCCCAAACGCGCGGGGTAGCGATCGCAATGGCAACAAAGACTACACCGTCAACTTTCCGCAACAGTCTGGACAAAAGACCTCCGGTGGGCGCGTTAATGGCAGCGGTGGGTTCCAACTGAAAGAGGTAGGTCGTGATCGATTCGAATCGCCGGCGGGCCTGCTGTACACGATGGGGGCCCGTGGTGAACACCGCATCGAACACGTGATGCGGCACTCCAGAGACATGGCCAGCCGACCAGCGCATGGCGTCTTCATCGGTAATGGGGATCGCGATACGGTGCTAAAATTAATTGATGATGCGTGGAAGCTTGCCGAGGCAAATTCTCCCAAAGCGAAATACGAGAAATCAAAAGGCAACGACGCTTGGACCGTGAACATGGGACGCAAGGTCGGCTTTGACGGCGGTAAAAAGGGGCAACGAAATGGAGGAAAGAGCCTGAACTCAATCAAACTCATCCTCGCCAACGGCAACCAAGTCATCACCGCGTACCCCGTGAGATAAACCACCGGGTCAGTGCACAGACAAAAACCTCCACCGCCCGGCCCAATTGATCCTGTTCGGTTTGTGCTTCCAACTCAGGAGCGACTACAGCACTGACGCGATCGCCTTGCACAAACCGTCCATGTTATCCGCGTTCATTCCAGCGATGTTGATCCGGCCGCTGCCAAGAATGTAGATCGAGTGATCGTTTCGCAACGCCTCGGCCTGATCTTTGCTCAATCCGGAATAGCTAAACATGCCGCGCTGGCGGTTGATGTATTCGAAGTCTCTTCCCGGTACCAGAGCAGCCATCTTGTCCACAAACTGACTTCGTAGAGCGACGATCCTTTCGCGCACGCCCGTCAGTTCGTCTTCCCATGTGTTTCGCAAATCTGCATCGGTAAGGACCGTTTGCACAATAGCTCCACCATGAATCGGCGGGTTGGAGTACATGGTACGAATCGTTGATTTGATTTGTGATTGCATCGCAGCAGCTGCTTCTGCGGTTTGTGAGATGGCTGTGATTCCGCCAACGCGCTCCCCATAGAGTCCAAAGTTTTTGGAGAACGAGTTACAGATGATCGCCTCACCACCGGAAGCAACAAACTTACGGATTGGGGACGCGTCTTCTTCTAGGCCCTCACCAAACCCTTGATAGGCAAAATCAAAAATCGGCAGAAGTGATTTGGTTTTCATGATCTCGCCCAATTCAGTCCATTGATCGCTCGAAAGATCAACGCCGGTTGGATTGTGGCAGACTGTATGTAGCAGCACAGCGTCGCCTTTCTGGCTGCTGGAAAGGGAGGCCTTTACCTTTTCGAAATCCAGCCCCGTGCCGCTTTCATCCAAGTAATCATACTGTTTGATCTCAAGCCCCGCTTGTCCGAAGATTTTTGGGTGGTTGGCCCAAGTCGGGTTGCTCATCCAGATGGTTTTCACCCCCAGAACGCGTCGCGCCAATTCGCCAGCGACTCTCAAAGAGACAGTGCCGCCTGGGGTTTGCGCAGTCGATGCCAAGGCTTTGCCGGATAGGTCTTTTCCAAGAATCAATTCAGCAACGGCGGTGCGATACGCGGGCGATCCGTCAATCGGCAGGTAGCTTTTGGTCGTGCTGTTATCCAACAAAATCTGCTCGGCCAGCTTAACGCTTTTCATGATTGGCGTTTGGCCACTGGCGTCCTTGTAAACGCCGACGGTCAAATTGATCTTATTGGCGTTGCTGTCGTTTTTGAAAAGTTCGTTGAGTCCGAAGATTGCGTCTGGCGGATTAACGGGAACTGACTCGAACATTGTTTTTCTTTCGGGTTACCAGAATTTGGCGAGCGATTGCAGAGCAGCCGCGCACTTCCACTCAGAAGTGCTGTCTCTAAAGCGACATAATTTAGACAGAGGCCGAGGTCGCTTAAAGGCCCATTTTGGCCACCGACAGAAATAGAGCGGTTCCCGTTTCGGCAAGCGAAAAGACTGTGAAGGTCCAACCGGCGAAGGCACTAATCCAAATCAGACTGATCCACTCTCATCAGTGCGGATTTAGCTCGCTGGCTTGCCGATTTTGTTGGTGTACTCTGCAAGCCGCGACTGCAAATCAACAATCTGCTGCCATTTGACCTGAGACAGATGAATCGCTTGGCCGCGTTGTGACATCTCAGCGTCCTGAATAATGTGCCGCAGGTGGAGATGAAGGTACTCGATCACTTCGGCAAGTTGTGCCGCTTGGCCGGGTGAAAGCCGTTTGGGCAATTCAGGCGGCTCCTCCGAAAGCAAAACCTCTCCCATCGCGACGAACTTGTCGACAGCAGCCGGATCAGAAGGTGTTTGCGAA
Organism: uncultured Pirellulaceae bacterium; assembly: GCA_938036435.1. Lineage (GTDB taxonomy): Bacteria > Planctomycetota > Planctomycetia > Pirellulales > Pirellulaceae > Mariniblastus. Next base: position 30,963 of record CALHPU010000032.1, read on the forward strand.
ACATCAAACCGCTCGCCAATTTGCTCGCGTGCTCCATAGACCAAAGTGCTTCGTCCGATTGAAATCAGGTCGCCTTTGCGAAGAATCTTCAGCTGGACTTCTTCGTTGTTGACCCGCGAGCCGTTGGTGGACTGCAAATCTGTTAGAACAAGATCATCGTGGTCTTGCTGAATCTTCAAGTGAAATCGGCTAATGCGTTCATCATTGAGTTGGATCGTGTTGCCTTCTTCACGTCCGATCGTCACAGGCACGCTTATCCCCTCGTAGACCTCTCCACGGTTGGCGCCGTCTAGGACTCGCAACGTAATGGATTTCATACAAAATTGCCTTAATCAATGAGTGGGCTTTAACCATACCCCGAACGATTTTCATTCCATGAGGTCTCAACGGTGGATTGTTAAAAAAAGTTCTTATTCAGTAAAACCGTCGTGTCTTTTCAATTCTAACACGAGAGCCTTAGACCGTCGCTTTTCCTCGGAATTTTTGCAAATTTTAATGCAAAAGGCAATCGATACGTCCGGTCAGAGGGGCCCAAAGAGCCGGTCTTTTGCCAACACTCCTTGTTTTTCCGGATTTTTCAAAAATAGCCAACCTTGCCGCACAACCTACTAGGACGATACCGGAGAGGCACAGATGGAGAACCTTCATGAAAGATCGATTCTCCGCCCTCCTGTCAACTGCGATGCCAGCGAAGATTTTCGAGAACCGTTATTGATAAATTTGACGCAAGCGATATCTTAAGCTTCGTGAGAGAAATCACATGCACCCGTGGCTCAATTGGATAGAGCATCGGTCTTCGGAACCGAGGGTTGGAGGTTCGAATCCTCCCGGGTGTATTTTTTGATCCAACTTAGACCGAAGTCAAATGAGACTTCGGTTTTTTCGTGCGCGGGAAACACTCCCTCAACACCCCACCCATTCAAGTTTTCTATTTCAAGCGGAAGGACAACAGGTTCGTTACCCCGTCCCCGACGGTGGCTCGATTATGGCAACGAGCTCGCCAGCGAAAAGAAGCTGGAATCGATTCGTCGAAGTTGCGTTCGCGGCCCCCTCTTATGGAAGCGATGATTGGGCTAAGCAAACCGCCAGAGAACCGGGGCTCGAGCCCACCCTGCGAAGACCCGTTAGACCCATAAAGCGGTAAACTGGAGCTGTCCGACCTGCCCCCTTTTTCTCGAACTTTTTCTCAACGCAGTGGCTCACGCTTTTGTGAAAAAGCAACGGAGGTTTCAGTCGTTGTTCATCACGATCTTGTTAATTGATAACGGAGCGAGTGTGATGCGGTCGTTGGTGAGCTCAGTCGATTCGAGCGGGTTGGCGTCGATGTCCAACAGACGGGTTTCGCCTATCGCATCGAAGGCCAAGGCCTCGTGGGTGAGGACAGAGCGTTGTTTGTCTTGGTCGATTGTGATCGCCAGTGGGCGGGGCTTGTCCGAAAGGTTGATCGCGAAGATGACCAAACGCCCATCTTTTTTCACAGCCCGAGCGGTAACGGTGTCGACGATACCAGCGCCGGTATCCAGCGGCGGCGTCTCGACGTCCGTTGAAAGCAGATCAGCGTCTTCAAAAATGCCACGCATGATCTCGTGCACGCAGCCAAAGGCGGTCTTCTGCATCGGTTCAGCGGGCCGTCGGTTCTTGCCCATGGCGACGAAACTGCGTGCGACGCCGTTAACCGAAAACCAGTTCGCGCGGTCAAAGGTGTCTTGGTTTTCAAAAAGATACAGGTAGCAATCTGCCATGGTCAGGGCGGCAACTGCCTTCGCGTCCTCGCCAGCATTCAAGCCCCATTCAGTCAGCCAAATTGGCTTCTTGGCGAAACTGCGGACGTACGCGGCGGACTCGGCCAAGTGCTTTCTCCCGGCAAGGACAGCCTTGAGCTGGTCGTCTTTGGGCTCGTCCTTGCCCGGCCCGCTGTACTTATGCAGCGAAATTGCGTCGAAGTATTGGCCATCATCGGCCACAATCTTGTTCCAACGGTCGTGCTGGTTCCGCCAAGACAAAGTGACCGAGACGCGCACATCGGGCTGAGCTTGCTTAAGGGCTTTCGAGATACCGCGGGCAGAGTCGCGGTAGCCTTCCGGGGTCAGCGTCTGGTTTGAGACTTGGGTTAGCCAGAACTGTTCGTTTCCAAGCTCGATGTCGCGAACGACGAAGCCTTTTTCGATGCTGTCCTGTATACGGGCGACGTTCTTTTCGGGGCTGTCGAACGCGGCGTTGTATAGCCAGACGATGTTATGTCCTGCACCGTCTCGCTGTTTCTTTTGGTCATTAAGTTTCTTCAGCCCGTCAAAGCCTCCCTTGATGCCGCGTTCCTTCCATTTTGCAAGGACCGGGGCATAGACATCGGACCGGCGGTGCTCGTGGCCGTGGTTTGTGAAGCCATCAGTTTCCCAGTCATAAAAATTACCCCAGACACCGTCGGGAAAGCGCATCGCCACGGGATCCATGCGGTTGACGAAATCCTGTTCGCCTTGGCTCTTGAAGTGAAGGATGTTGTAACCAAGCAACGCGTTGTTCACCGGTTCGAACACAGTGGTGTTGACCACCAGCACACTTGGCTTTTCAGCCAACGACTCCCCCACGAACGAAAAAATGCACAACGCCAAAACGATCGCGATCACTGTACTCGTAGACTTCATTTTTCTATTCTTTTCTTGTTTACAACGGTGCCAATTTTCTGAACTGTTTACCTAGAGCCTTAAGCGAATTAAGCGAATAAAGCGACGTCAGTTCCACTTCGTCAATTCACGCATTAATCTTCTCTTTTTGCCTGTCAGAGACAAGAACCCTTTTTCTTTCGATCGCTGTGCCCGATCACTTCAGCATCGATCTATTATTGTGGACGAGGCGGCGGCGTTGGGATAGCCTTCTCGAACAAGATTGTTGGCCTTAGCGGAGCCAGATTAAAACTCGTGAATCAAGTCACAAAAAGGACACGCCGCAGCCTCGAATTAGCACAAAGGGTGAAACGAGAGCAATGGGAAACACGGGGAGGGGACAACTATTTTTCAAGGATGAAGACTGTCTCGCCCTTTAAAGTGTCATTGAATCTAGGGATTTGCAAGTGCCGAAAACAGACCACCCAAGAAGTCAAAAGACTTCATCGATTCAATAAAACACTTGACGACTATCTGGCACCGGTCTGGGCCCATCCCTCCCGTGCAAACATTGATCTGAGGCTTATCGGCGAGCTCGGCTCGCACCACATGCCCATCATGAATCGCAACCGCCACTACGGGCGTATCGCCTGCCTTGACATCAATAAAACCCTTCATCAGCGAATGTGTCACGGTTGCGTTCTCCCCTCCTGCAGTGGGACTTGAGCGAATCTGCTCGTTTTGATTTCAAGGTTTTGAGATGGCAGAACAACCCGACAGATAAACGATAGAAATCCGTCGAGCTTTAATATCCTGACCGGTGAGTTTATACTTCCCTTCTGACCAAGTCACTCAAATTCTGACACACCTTCTACTTTAACGCGCGGTCATGAAAACTTTTACTGGCATGATGACCGGGATTCAGCCATTGGTCTTGGTAGCCTTGCTTGTGGTGATCACAATTTCAAGCAATCCAGCTCCAGCAATTTCACAAGTCACCCTATCCTGTGACTTCTCTTCGTCAGCCCGACGAAAAAAGCCCATGCACTATCACTGGGATGTCAGCAATCGGATTTCTCCCATCCGACGGTTCAACATGCCTGTGGGTGAAAGACCTTTGATCAATGTGGTCAGGCCGCTTGGGGGGAAAGCAAAGGACGGCAAAAAAATACTCGAACAAGACACCTACAAATGGAATG
>CALHPU010000033.1 GCA_938036435.1 uncultured Pirellulaceae bacterium
AAACAAAGAACAACCAAAGGCTAGCGCATTTGCGAAGGTAAGATAACCCCAAGTGGCTGCTTTTGTCGGGCGCATCATGAGTGCCCAAGCTACGACTAAACCAACAAGCCGGTAAGTTTTGAAGTTGCACATTTGAGACAAAATTTCGTGTTCTACTTGATAAAACACGTGGAAATTAAAAAATGCGAAGCGTTCCAATACAAGCCCGACGCGCAAGCGAGGGATCGTGAAATCCTCGGAAATATCCGCTCGCTTGCGCTTCGGGCTTGTATTTGTGCAACTTCGAAACACCTAAGCGAGGTGCGAGACTGATCGGTTGGAAACTCGCTTACGCGTCGGGTTAGTATCGACCCAGCCTCTACCGGAACAATCCGTTACCGCGCTTCGACCCCTTGTATCCCGACTTGGTCGGTCGGCGATCGAGTGCTCCTCGAATCCCAAGGGCGCCTGGATCGCGAGCAATACCGTCAGCAAACGTACGCAGGTCACGCGCCATCGGTTCGAGCTTGATACTCAACTCCTTGACCCGTTCACTTACGTCTCGCGCGTTGTCGACTGTCTCCCTCACACCATCGTAAATCGCAGAATCATTAAGCAATTTCCCAATGGTCCCGTCCTTGTTGCTAAACGCCTTTTCCAAACGTTCCAGCGCCCCCGAGAACCCTTTGGCTTGGCTGAGCAATTTATCCACGTTCCTTAAGCTTGAGTTGACCTGCTCCAAGATCTCCGGCCCGTTGTCTTTTAAAGAGTCGGTAAACGCCGAGAGATTGTCAAGATTGCTATTGGCACGCTTGCTCACACCGCCGAACGAATTAATCGTCTTTCGCGTGTCGGCCACTGTTGTCCGTACCTCGCGAAAGACAGCCGACAGGTTGTCAAACACCTCGTTCGTTTTATCCTTGAGCATTGGATCGCCAACGATATCGTTAAGATTTTCAAAGATGCGATTGAAGTTGTCCAACGAACTGGACGCTTTGGCACTCGCCTTTCGTAAATCCGTCAACATCATTTTGAGATCGCTATCGTCGCTGGTCAAAGCCATATTGACCGTCTGCGCTAGTTGATCGATACCAGCCCCGGCGCTGCTAACATGTTCGCCTGCATCCTGAACGGTTTGCAACGTCTTAAACATCTCCACTTCTAGGTCCAGCGCCATGTCCACGATCTCCATTGGATTGCGCTTCACCGTCACACGTGAAATCGAATCCCCGAATGACACACGCGCACCGCGTTGATCGCGTGGCAACGGCAGGATCTCGATCCCCGCATCACCCAGAAATGACTCCGCTCCGATCGACGCAACCTCGTTGGCATAGATCGATTCTTTTTCGTTAACCCCCAACACTAATCGTACATGGTCATCCTCGGTTGTCACGTCTTTGACGCGTCCGATCAAAATTCCGTTCTTACGAACCGGAGTACCAACGGTAACTCCCGGCGCAGACCCGGGCTTGAGAATCACGTCATACTGGCTGACCCAGCCCTCACTATTGAGCAAGATCAATATCACCAGAATGATGATGGCCATCACCACCAGCAATCCGACTCTCAATCTAAGTAAATTTTCATCCATAGTTGTTCACTACGATCCAGACCGCTGGCTCCTGAGTTCCATTAGTCTCTCGCCCGCCTCGCCGTTTATAAACTGCTGTACTCGTCGATCGCGACAAGCATCCAACTCCGGAACCGTACCATCAAAAATCATCTGCGGCTCATTGCCCTGTAAACGATGACGAGGCATTAACATCACCACGCGATCAGCCACTTTTCGGGCGGTATTCATGTCGTGCGTCACGACAATACTGGTCACCGGGTTACGTCGACGCGTGCGAATAATCAACTCGTTAATCACATCACTCATGATCGGATCAAGCCCCGTTGTGGGTTCATCGTACATGATTAATTCTGGATTCATAATAAGAGCTCGCGCGAGGCCCACGCGTTTACGCATCCCACCAGAAAGCTCGGCTGGTTTTTTGAAAACGACTGAATCGGGCAATCCCACTTCAGACAATCGCGACAATACCATTTCACGAATCTGATCCGAGCTAAAGCGACCGTGCTGCCGAAGGGGAAACGCGACGTTTTGCCCAATTGTCATGCTGTCAAAGAGCGCTGCGTTCTGAAACACAAATCCAAACCGCAGCCGCAACAGACTCAACCGCCGATCGTTCAACCGATTGATGTTTTGATCATCAAAATAGACTTCGCCAAACGTCGGCTCGACCAAACCGATGATGCTCTTCATCAGCACCGTTTTTCCACAACCGCTTTCCCCCAAAAGCACCAACGTCTGCCCGGGAGGAATCGAGAGATTCACGTCGCGTAAAACGCTCTGATTGCCAAAACTGACTGACAGATTTTTCACGTCAACCAGAGCGTCTCGTTCTTCAAATAGTGTTTCAATCATTTCAACCTCTTCCAGCGCCGCACTAAAGCAAACTGGCTCCTTCCGGATAGTAAGTGAAATAGATGGAATCCAACGCGATGCCCAACATCAAATCTAACGCCAAAATCGCCACAAACGAATATACAAACGCAGCCGTTGACGCTCGCCCCACTCCCTCTGCTCCCGCAGTACAATTGAATCCTTGGTAGCAACTGATCATCGCAATCGCCGCTCCAAAAAAGACACTCTTGAACAGTCCGACGAACAAATCGAAGTTGGACACGAATTTTGCACTGTTATGCCAATAGTGATGCACGTCAATGCCGATAATATCAACGCTGTAGAAGTGACCGCCGGCGACCCCCATGAAATCAGCCATCACTGTCAAAGCGGGTATCAAAAACAGGCAAGCTAAAAAGCGAGGAACGACCAAGTAGCGTATCGGGTTGGCGCCCATCGCCGACAAAGCGTCGATTTGCTCTGTGACCCGCATCGTTCCAAGCTCCGCCGCCATCGAGCTTCCCACTCGACCGGCCAGCATCGTCGCGGCCAAAACCGGCCCAAGCTCTCGCACCAACGACATGTTGATCACGCCGCCAAGACGCGTTTCGAGGCCGATCTGGCGAAACTGAAAATAGCTCTGTACCGCCAGCACCATGCCGATAAAGGTTCCAGTTAGCGCGACAACCGGCAGAGAGAGAACGCCCACTTGGTGAAAGTTTGGCCAGATAGTTTCCCGTTGCGGCAAACGCGTAAACATCCAGACCAGCATCCGGAAACAGAACAGCGAGAAATCGCCGAGCGCGATCACCGTATCGATAACCACACGGCCCCAGCTGGACACCCATCCCACCAAAAATGGCGGCTGTGTTTCGTATTCAATATGTTGGGGAGTCGAGGACACGGTAACTCACAAGGTTTTCAAGTGCGCGCAGCAATCAACAACGGTACCCCCCAGTACTACGATTGAATTATCGTCTACCAGCCTCCAATGCATGAGAAACTTTTACGATTGGGACAAATATTCGGCGCAAATCCGCTAGCATCTTTTGTAGCCAACTGCCGAAAGTTAGACATTCAAGTTAGGCCGATTGCTTTGATATCGCGAGACGCAAGCGCCTGTCTCCCTCCCTTGGGAGGTTTTGGGGGCTCACCGACGGGGAGGGACCGAAAGTGAATTGGCCGCAAGAAACGAAAAAATCGCAAGAATGATACCGCGCGTTTTCTTTGCGTCTTCTGGCGTTCTTTGCGGCCATTAATTCATTCAGCCACGACACCAACGATAAACTGATGCCGTACACTGCCAGCGTCAACGCAAACGCAGCAACCAACAGCAGACGCGGTTAGCAAACTGAAAATCCACTTGCAGCGCGCCTGCGATTCTGACGTGGCAAAAGTTACGCTTGAGATATTGCCAAGTAATTCAACGAC
>CALHPU010000034.1 GCA_938036435.1 uncultured Pirellulaceae bacterium
TCCATTGTTTCAGCCCGGAGCCAAGTTCACCTTCTTCATTGCGCTGTTGGTTGGTATCATTTTGCCTTTTTGAAACCTCAACCAAGAGCATTCCAGCACTCATCCGTTTCGTTAGAAACATACTCCTTAATTAGCCATGCATCCCATTAAGGCAGAGATCGTTCTGCCCGGCAATCCAATGGCTATCAGGTGAAATATTCGGAGAACCACGTGAACCAAGCAGCAGAAGAATTTACTTACGCGGAACAAGATCTCAATACGTACTCCGGAATATCGGACTACTACGATGTCTTGATGACCAACGGGTACTACAACTACGAAGAGATCACGCGCAACCTATTGGAAGTGCTTGGTTCACGGCGACGAGTTTTGGAACTGGGTGTCGGGACGGGGCTGGTCGCTGAAGGCTTGCTTCAACAAAACTCAGGTCTGTCACTTACCGGATTAGACAACACGGAATCGATGCTTGCTCAAGCCAAAGAGCGGTTGGGCGACAAGATCAAGTACGAGCTGCAAGATGTCACGACGTTCTCTTTGGACCGAACGTTTGAAGCTTCCTTTTCGGTAGGCGGCTGTTGGTACTTTATTGATCATGGAGACCGACTTGAGTTTTGCAGTCACATCGATGATCGCCAGACATGCGAGCAAAGCCTGCGGCGCGTGATTGAACATCTTGAGCCCGGTGGTGTTTTGAGTTTGGCGCTACAGGATCCTCACACCGACTACTCAAAACCACTGACCGATGAGCTGACCTATTCGCAGGCCATCCATGATGAGGGCGCAGGCCTGTTTACCAAGCAGTACACGTTCACCAAAGAGAACGAAGTCGTGGCGGAGCAATTTTACCGCTACCTAGTCATCTCGGAACAGGAGATCCACGACTTCTTTCTTGAGTTGGGATGCAAGCCGCTTGGCTTAAATTCAACTCGCAAGTTTTTCACCTACCAGAAGCAGTAGAGCGGTGCCAGAAACAAAACCCTCCATCTACTTCGTGGGGTTGGGAAACATGGGAAACCCCATGGTTTGCAACCTGCTCAAGGCAGGCTACCACGTAACCGTATTCGACCTATCGAAATCCAAGGCCGAAAACTTGTTGGCCGTAGGGGCGACTTGGGCGAGCAACCTGACCGAAGGGTTGGAAAATTCGGACGTTGTGATTTCGTCGCTTCCAGGGCCACAGCAAGTCGCGGAAGTTTACCTCGGCGACCATGGCCTTTTATCGCATGCCAAGCCCGGAACAACTTTTATTGATACGACCACCAGTTCGGTAGAGCTTGCGGTGCAGATTGCGGAAAAGGCAAACACGCGCGATCTTAACTTCGTTGAAGCACCGATAACAAATGCGATCGACGGTGCCGCGCGTGGTGAGCTGGCATTCTTTATCGGAGGAGATGCCGATGTCTTTGCTGACCACAAGCCGATATTTGAGGTACTGGGAACCGACTTCTTCCTCACCGGTAGGCACGGAAACGGAGCCACGACCAAGCTGATCACTAATCTGCTTTGGTTTATCAACGCGGCCGCCATTGGTGAGGCTTTAATGATTGCTGCTCAGGCTGACATTCCTCTGGAAACGGTCGCGGCAGCCATTCGGTGCAGTGCTGGTAACAGCTGGGTCGCGGAACACGACATCGACTCCATATTCGCCGGACACTATGACCCGAGCTTTAGTTTGGAATTGTGCTGCAAAGACTTGCGATTGGTCCACGAGATTGCAGAAGGCCAAGGACTTAGCCTGACGCTCGGTTCGGTTGCGCGATCCATGTTTGAAAAGGCCAAGGAAAAATACGGTGCCGATGCTCCCGAGCTTTCGGTCGCGCGGTTGGTTGAAGAGAAGATGGGCGTTCTGTTGCGCCCCAACGAAGCCGAATCCTCTGAGCCGAACAATGCAGTGGCTGAGAGTGGCGAGCGATCTAGTCAATCGGCTTTGATGGCAGAAGCTCACAAGCATATGCCGCAGGGAGTCGCGGAGAACTACCGCTACTGGGGCGACGATCGGACGGTGTTTGTAGATCGTGCCAAAGGTTGCGAGATCGTTGACACCGATGGAAAGACCTACGTCGATTTCCGTTTGGGGTACGGCCCAATCATTTTGGGTTACGGAGATGATCGTATTGATCAAGCGGTCGTTTCACAGATTCGCAAAGGCGGAACGCTTACCGGATTTGCCACCGCGCTTGATACTGAAGTGGTGAAACAAATCAAAACACTGTGTCCGCAAGTTGAAAAAGTCCGTTTTGCTAACTCTGGTACCGAAGCCGTAATGGGTGCGGTGCGTACGGCGCGCGGGTACACCGGCCGCGACCGAGTAGCGACTTTCGAGGGTGGTTTTCATGGCCTCTATGATGAGATGATGTGGAAATCTGATGTCGAGAATTGGAACGACACCGGAGTATCGCCGAAGATCATTCCTTTTGGTGGAGGGATTCCTCATAAAACGAGAGATTTGGTAGACCTGCTTCCGCTGAATAGTTTTGAAGCCTTGGAAAACCAGTTCGCCACCTATGGGCAGCAGCTGGCTGGTGTTGTGCTAGAACCAATTATTGGAAACTGCGGAAGCATCTCGGCCACCCAACAATGGTTGCAGCGCCTACGCGATCTCTGCACCGAGTACGGGACGATGTTGATCATCGATGAAGTCAAAACAGGATTCCGCGTGGCCAAAGGTGGCGCTCAACAACGCTACGGAATTTACGCGGATCTCAGCACTTACGCCAAAGCGATCGGTAACGGGTATGCAGTTGCTGCTTTCGGAGGTCGCCAAGACGTAATGGATTCGGTGGGCTCCAATCCGGGAGGGGTTGTTCACGGTGGCACGTACACCGGAAACCTAGTCGGGCTGGCGGCCGCACATGCTACACTCGACATTCTCACTAACACCGACGCACTGAAAACGGTTGACCGCGTAGGTGATGCCATTCAGGAAGTACTCGGACGCGTGTTTACCGCCGCAGGAATTGAACATCGCTTTGCCGGACCACCTGCGATGTTCGGCATTCACTTTTCTGATGCAGTGCCAACCAATTATCGCCACTGGAAGCAAACGGACAGCAAACTCTATGAGGCATTCGCTTGGAATCTTATCGATGCTGGAGTGATGCTGGAGCCCGACTCGCGCGAGCCTTGGTTCATCTGTGAGGCTCACCAAAGCATGGACTTAGGTTGGTTGGAAGATGTTGCTACCCACTCAATGAAACGCGCCCAAGAAAGAAGCAGGTAGCGTTTGAACCGCTGTTGGTTTTCTCCTTTAGCGACCACTTCAAACTACCCTCCGCTTCAAACTTGGGACTTCTGTTTTACGGCCTCTGCTACAGCGCGTTCAAATCTGATAGCTCCGCAAAACGTGCGTTGGGTCACAGAAAGTGTTTCTTGTTTAAAGGCAAATTCTAAGGCTGGGAAACAGGTAGCCCGCGTTGTTTACGTTGACACAAGCTCTTAAAGCCTCGGCCAAAAGCCTCCCTAAAGGCCAAACTGACGCCATAAAAACCAGAGCTCAAATGGGCTTTTGTCGCGTTAGTTGGTCCCAACGTTTGTCAAAAAGTTTGCTTTTCGGGGCGAACCGACGTACACTTTCTTTCTTGATCCTACCTAATATTGGCTTTTTCGCCTCAAACCAACTTAAAGTCGCTGGGCTTTCTTGTCTTAGATTGGTAACGGTTTCCCCCGTGTTTCATGTAGCTTTCACGATTCGTCTCGATGAAGTGAGCACTTGGCAAGTTTGTCCCCGCCTGAATTCCCTTCCTTCCATCTAACCAACGAACTTTTCATGCAATCAAAACTTTTTCACTTGTTGCTGGCTTTAACGGTATGCCTTTGCGGTTCAGTGGATCGCACATCGGCGCAAAACACCAGCCTTTACCTCGAGGATTTTACGACCAACCAAACTCTAAGATATAGTTTTGGATCGTTCGACTCTCCTTCGGCCAGCTCGTTTTCGTCAGAGGGAGTTTCAACGAACATCCCAGCGAGTTCGGATTCTTTTGGTGGTCTAGGAGTAGATCCAACAACTCCTCAAGTGGACATTACCGGTACGACGACGATCGAAGTCGTTGCGCGAGCAGACGCTGGGAACCAAAGCGATTTGGTTATTTCAATTCGCGAAGCCGCCGTTGGAGATCAAGCCCTTGGTGAATTCTTTTCTTACACAATCCCAGCCAGCAATTTCCCGATAGGTGGCGGTTTTGTAACAGTTTCCATCGACCCTACTTCTGGGTTTAACGGAGATGTCACCGACGGTGTACTCAACGGCTCTCTCAGCGATACAGGAATACAATCCCCGTATGCAGGCACAGCCGCTCACCGCTACACAGTCCAAAGCGTTGAATTCATCGGTATCGATCAGGGGACAGGACCGGGGCCGGGGCCGGAACCAAGCGAATGCGACGATCCTGTGTCGCTTCACGGCGCGCTGAGTGTCAGCGGCACCAACATCGTGGACGAAAACGGCAACATCGTTAGTTTTGCAGGCAACAGCCTTTTCTGGTCAAACACCGGTTTTGGAGCTGAAAAGTACTACACATCAGGCGTCGTTCAATGGCTTCAAGAGGACTGGAATACGACCATCGTACGCGCCGCAATGGGCGTCGACGAATTTGGAGGTTACTTGAGTGATCCGCGAGGAAACATGAACCGGGTCACCACGGTAGTGGACGCCGCGATTGCAAACGGCATGTATGTCATCATCGATTGGCATTCCCATCACGCTGAAGATTTTGAATCCGATGCCGTTCAATTCTTCACCCAGATGGCTCAGCAGTATGGCCACACACCAAACGTAATCTACGAAATTTATAACGAACCAATCACGCGTGATTGGTCTAACACGATCAAACCTTACTCCGAAGCGGTAATCGCAGCGATTCGAGCGATCGATCCTGACAACCTAATCATTGTCGGCACTCCATTCTTCTCACAGAATGTCGATGTGGTTTCGGAAGATCCGATTACGGGACACAGCAACATTGCCTATACCCTACATTTCTACGCAGGCACTCATGGGGACAACCTTCGCGCTAGAGCGGAAACGGCAATCGACAACGGGCTTGCGCTGATGGTAACAGAGTGGGGAACTGTCAACGCCAATGGAGATGGCGGCGTTGATCAAGTTTCGACCGAACAGTGGTTGCTGTTTATGGACATGCACAACTTGTCACATTTGAATTGGTCTGTTCACGACAAGGTCGAGGGAGCTTCAGTTCTCAGACCCAACGCCAATCCCAACGGTGGATGGTCGGATTCTGATTTGACTGCATCGGGAACTTACGTGAGAGGCATCATCCGAGACTGGTTCACTTGTGCCGAGGTGGATCCTTTTCTTCTAGGAGATTGCAACCAAGACGGCGTCGTAGACTTTTTGGACATCGCTCCGTTTATCGCATTGTTGACAACCGGCGACTATCTCGATGAAGCGGATTGCGACCGAAACGGTGTCGTGAACTTTCTTGATATTGCTCCGTTTATCGACATCCTGACAACCATCTAAACTACGGCATCTAATTGCCAAAGGCGTGCCCGAGCGCGTCAAAGATTACCTCGATCTCTTCAAGGATGGGCTTCGATTCATTTTTTGTTGTGTCTTTCAGTTTCACTTCGAATTGGAATCCGAAGCCCGCGGGCAGCGCAGACAGATCAACCTTGGCAGGCGTCTTGGCGATCTGTTTGGAGAACCCCTCGATATAATCGTAAGTCTCCTTGGCCTTGGTCCATTGGGTCCATTGGGTCCATTGGGTCCACTGGTCGATCGTTTGGTCATTGTCGATGTCCACACCCACCCGTACTTCGACATCCTCGACCCAAGGTCCCGGGCTAATGAAGTCGTCCTTTTGTTGGGTTGCAAGGTAGAACTTGCCCTCGGCGAACATGATATCTGGGTCTGGATGCCCTTTTCCTATCTGGCCGCACCATTTGAATTGCTCGTCGATGCTGTCTGAAGTGAACCAACCGACGCTCATTTGCTTTCGTCGCCTCGGTCTTTGTTGGCGTGACTTTCCCATCACTAATCTCTAGCCCTTGTTTCCTTAAGATGTTTTCCTTCCAGCTTTCGTCTGAGTCGATCAACCACGAATTGGACGCCTCGGCTTTTTCAGCTGGATCGTCATCGGGCTCTGGCGTTGGGGCGGCAAAGGAAAAAGAAACCGTCAGAAAGCAAATCAAGGCAAAAAACAACAAAGAAGCAAGCATAGATCTTATGGATGTCATTTGAGTTCCAAACTTCTTTGGGCCATTGCGTATTCAAAAATGGTTTACGAGAGAGTCCAAATTATACGGGAAATCGGCTGAGGGTTTCGCCATAGCGAAATATCTCAAAGAACTCGCGTTTTATGCCTTCCGAGACCAATGGGTTTGCGGAAGCCCAGTTTGTGCTTTGGCATACTGGCTGGGAAAAAAGCAGAACAATTTTTTGGCCGGCGGGTAGGATCTCGCAGCCGCCTCTCTCTAAGGAAAAAATCATTCACCTGTCCATCGACTTGCCTTTGGACCACTTGAACATGCAACAAATCTTAGGAGAGAGAAATGTTACAGCTTAGATCTTCGGCGAGGCGAGGTTTTACTCTGGTCGAACTGCTGGTTGTGATTGCCATTATAGGAATTCTCATTGGGATGCTGTTGCCTGCGGTGCAGCAGGTAAGAGAGGCCGCCCGCCGAACTGAGTGTGCGAATAAACTTCGCCAACTGTCGCTTGGAGTGATCAACTTTGAAAGCGCTAACAGGCGATTCCCTTCTGGTTGGACCTCAGCACGTAATAGTGCAGACGGGCTACTGCCGGGATGGGGATGGTCTGCCGAAGTGCTTCCCTTTATCGAACAAGCTAGTCTTTCAAATCAGATTGATTTTCGTTCCGCGATCCTTGATCCTTCTAATCTTCCGCTGACTACTGAAGTCGTCGATACCTACCTATGTCCTTCGGACCCCGCCCCTGAAATTTTGAATTTTGTGACTGAAGTTGCGGAACCTGTTGGCTCCGGTAGCGGCAACCGAAATAATAGCTCAAGCGTTGGTGACGAAGTTCTGCTTGCCAGAAGCAATTACTCTGGAGTCTTTGGGAACATTGAGGCAGCCGAGGATCCCTTTAGAGGTGACGGGATCTTTTTTGGTAACAGCCGAATTGGGTTTCGCAACATTCGAGACGGGTCGAGCAATACCATGTTGATTGGTGAACGCAGAAACGACATTGGCGCTGTGACTTGGGTGGGCGTTATTGACGGGATCGATGAACCGTTCGCGCGTGTTGTTGGGGCAACCGATCGGGCTCCGAATAATCCAAACCAAGGCCTGCAAGATTTCCGCAGTTATCATCCGGGTGGGGTCAACATCGGTTTGGCTGACGGATCGACTCAATTTGTCTCCGACACTGTTGCTGATGATTTGTTCCAAGCCCTAGGCAGTCGCGCCGGTGGTGAAGTGGTTAGCCTTAACGATCTATAACCGCGATCGATAATCTGACATTGCTCAATGTTTGTAACAAAGCGGACAGAATTCTTATTTGGCTTTGAGCAAATCGGTGATACGAAAAAAATCTGACCCGGAGTCGAAACAAAAGACAGGCCCTTGTGGATATCAGCAACAAGCGTAACCAAGTGGGCTTGGATAGTTGCTTCGAATTCTAAGGCAAGCCATAATGCCGTCGTGCAGAAATTCTCAATCAATTCAGTTTCCGATGGTTTGAAGCTTCAAGGCTATCGATGGTGCGCCAAAGATCCAGTCGCGGTGATGAGTCTCGTACATGGACTGGCCGAACACTGCGGGCGGTACGATAGAATCGCCGAATGCTTCAACAGAAATCGTATCGATGTCGTTGGTGTTGACTTGCGAGGGCACGGGTTGTCCGCCGGTCGGCGCGGTGTCTCAAGAAAGTACACTGATATCGCTGGCGATGTCAGTACGCTTGTTGAAGAAACGAAGTCTCAATATCTGGAGCTACCTCGGTTTCTGTTCGGACACTCGCTCGGAGGAGGGTTGGTGCTGCATCACGGCATGACGGCCAAGATCGACGAGGCGATTTCAGGCTATCTGGTTTCGGCCCCGTTGATTCGGCCTTACAAACCAGTCTCTAGTTTGACTCGCGGGTTTGCGAAATTTTTACGCAAGATACACCCAACGGGGACACTGCCGATTCCTGTGTCGGGCCACAAAATTTCGACGATCCCTGCAGAGCAAGACCGCTACAACAACGATCCACTTCGGCATCGCGCAGTGGGAATCGGGCTGGCCGTAGATATGATTGAAACCGGAGAAGAAGTTCTCGCGCAAGCCAACCGTTGGGACAAACAACTTCGACTATGGCATTCCAAAGCGGATAAAATCACGAGCTTCGATGCATCGGAGCATTTCGCCAATCAGGCGAGCAATTGTGACTTCACCGCTTTTAATGAAGCACGACACGAAACCCATCATGACCGATCGCGCGACGACGTTCATTCATTGATGGTGGACTTCATCTTGAGCAATCTTTAGCTCATGAAGCCAGAAGCGCAAAGCGGTTTATTGAGACAACCGTTGGATAAACGGAGGAATATCGCTGAAGTTAACTACTCCATCAAAATTCATGTCTGCCAAAATCTCGTTGTAACCGTTTCGCAATACGTCAATAAATCGAGGGATATCCCTGAAGTCGACAACTCCGTTGTAATCTAGGTCGCCATAATCTTCGGGACAAGGACCTACATGGGGCGGAAGTACGTGGACCGTTGCAGATCCAAACGACGGGTTAGTTGGACTAGGAGCAATCGGCGCGACACCAGCTTGGCCCAAACTGAATTCTAGATCCGTAGAAAGAAAAAACTGAACGACTTCGAAATCTACTCGGGCAAGCAACACAGTTCCATTTGGTCCTACATCAGTTTGAAAACCGGGGTCTTAAAGCGCACTTAAATTTGGGTTGACGCCATTGTTACCGAAGTTGTTACCAAAACTAAATGCAAGCAAACGTCCGGTATTGCTACCATCGGGGGCAATTTCAAACGATAGACTAGGGTCAGAAGGGCTCGAATAAAAACGCGTACCACCGATCGTATTAAATGTCGGGTTGAACACCTCTCCACCGGTAACACTGATCGCATTTGAATGACCAAGTGTAAAATCAAGATCAATAGCGTGAAAGCCAAACAGACCATCAGAGAAAATGTATGCTGAGCCAGTAGCACCGATAGGGCCATCGTATGCTGAGGGATCCTCGCAGGGATCACCGGAAGCAAAATACAATTCCGTGACTAACTCCGTTGGGCTGAAGGACCAAAAGATATCTTGAGCACCGGCCAATGCGGGGCTAGCGATCACGATCGCAGCAGCAATCAAAACATTTCGAAACATAGCATCGCCCTCCAATGGAAGAGTTAGATATCGCAGGGAATCACTAGTGCAGCATCAGTCAGCAGGGTAGGCGAGATTCCCTCATCTGTCAAATTTATCTCCCCGTTCACTCAGCATCGAGTAAAACGGGCCTATCTCTAGCTATCTATATCGGCAACTTTAGGCCAATCATGCACCGTTTACTGATTGGTCAAGATTGCAATAAACGGTGCGATATCTAAGAAGTCGACCACCCCACTCTCATCAATGTCGGCTTCGGCTTTGAACGTTCCAGATTGCAAGAGAGCAATGAACGGAGCAATGTCCAAAAAATTGACGGTGCCGTTCATATCAACATCGCCCAAAATCATTACCGGGCTGCCGTTGATGACAGAGATGCGTTGAAGCAAAAAATCGACTGCATTACCAGATCCAAAAGGGGACTGGAAACTGACCTCAACAATCGTGCCGTTTAGGACGCCGTCTGCGGTGTCGCCGTTAAAGAAAAAATCACTCAAGTTAACAATCGCTCGACCGTCGTCGGCAAGATCTGCCGCCGGCACGCTCACACTGAAGAACTCGCCACTGTCTTCGCGGATGGCAACTACCAAATCGGTGTTATTGGTTCCACCAATAATTGCCTCGACCAGAAGCTGAGTATCGTTGTCGACGACAATACCCTCGGTGACCAAATTTTGATCGAACTCCGCCACCAAACCAAAATTACTCCCCGCGGTTGCTGGTAAGGTAATCTCGTATCCGTTGTTTGTTAGGGCTCCTAAACCATCAAACCCTTCAAAGGCTTGGGCAGTGGTGCTGGTAGTGAAATCAGCAAGCACGAAAGTGCCGGGGGTCGCTTCGATCGGAAGTATTTGTGTGATTACTAGCGAATCGACTTCCATGATGATGATTTGATTATTAGCGGGGTTGGAAGTCGGTTGGATCTGAGCGCTGAAGGCGGCCGCAAACTCAGGCCCCTGCGCGTTGATGTTCAGCCGAAAATCCTGCGGCTCCAATGCGAGATCAGCCGTCTCTTCGCGAATCAGTTGATCGTTGACGAAGAAGCGCGTGTTGTCGATCTGAACTTCAATTCGATAGTCATTGAATTCCGTGAGGTCTAAACCGGGAACGTCGGTTATGACAAAATTACCGGCAACGTTGAATCCGTCATCGTTGAAAATGTTGGTCGATATCGAGTCTTGCGGATTGTTGCTGAGCAATTCGAAGTCAATTTCATCACGTTCGTTTGGGTTGGGGAAATTCGCGTCTAAGCCAAACAGAAAAATGCCACCGATAACGCCGGGCCTGAGTGGGTTGGTGGAATTATCTACGAAACGCGCACGGGTTTCGAATCGATAACCCAAATTCGCGGTAGGTGCGAAAGTTTGAATCGTCCGAACTTCATCCGCCCAAAAAAGCCTACCAGTATCAATTGGGTTGTACGATTGTAACCGTAGTCGCAATGTTCCATTTTGAACTGGCGGAGCATTCGGGTTGAGTCGCACTCGGCCAAATATTGTGCTGCCGCTATCAAAGGTGAAAACTGAAGTATCCACTGAGTTACCATCGAATTGTTCGTCGATGATCACTTGGCCGTGCGACTTCAAGGAAACAAAAAATGCACACACAATAATAAGGGCGGCAGAGAGAAACAGGCTGCGGCCGAAATGCTGATTCATGGAGGAAAGCCGTCGAAGTTTGAGGATGGGAGTTTTTGCCGAGGAGCAAGAAGAAATCGAGTTATCGATCTACCTAAGTGTAGCTCCCCAAACGGGCATTTCAATCTAATAGGGTATAGCTTTTCCGGCGTGATGCTTACGAGTCAGACGAATTCCTGTTTTACAATGGGCAATGGGGAGATTGGTCTGTAGAATGAGCAGCTTATTTAGTACCGACAAACGATAGAAATCTCGACCTATTTGCGTCGAGAATTTTGAAAAAGCTGAAGAGACACTGATGCCACTAGTTGCTCACATACCACTGCCCACGTTCGAATATCTGCACAAACGCGGCGAAAACGTGCTTGAACTCGGGCAAGCGTTGCAGCAAGACATTCGCGAGTTGCATGTTGGTTTTCTCAACATGATGCCCGATTCGGCGCTGGTGGTCACTGAGCGACAGTTCATGCGATTGGTCGGTAGCAGCAACCAGATCGCTCAACTGTTTGTCCACCCGTTTACGATTCCCGGATTGCCGCGCGGGGCTGAGGCGCAGGCTTACATCGACAAGTATTATCTTCCCTTCGAACAGCTCAAGAGTGAGGGGCTAGACGCGCTGATAATCTCTGGCGCCAACGTCGCCAACCCGATCTTAGAACAGGAGCCATTTTGGAAAGCACTGTTCGAGATCATCGATTGGGCAGCCGAACACGTAACCTCCGTTCTCTGTTCCTGTCTTGCGACTCACGCGCTTGCCAAAGCGATTCACGGAATAGACCGCAAACGGTTGCCAGAAAAAAGATGGGGCGTCTACCCGCATCGGATCGCGCCGATAGACCATCCGCTACTGCGAGACATCAATACCCGGTTTGATGTGCCGCATTCTAGATACAATGGCGTCAGCCGCGCTCAAATGGAGGCAGCTGGAATGAAAATTTTGGCCGATAGCGCCCAAAGTGGTGTTCACCTAGCGGTCAGCCCAGACCAGTTCCGTGTTGTCTATTTCCAAGGACATCCGGAATACGATCGCAACAGTCTGCTCAAGGAATACAAGCGCGAGGTCAGCCGATTCGTGGCCGGTGAGCGAGACGATTACCCAACCCACGTCGAGAACTATTTCTCGCCAGAAGCTGCCGAAATTGTGGACGCCTATGAGGCCATCGTTCACGCCTGCCTCAAGCAAAAATCCACTGTTCCACCTTTTCCCGAAAAACAAATCGAGCCCTTCTTAGATAATACTTGGCTGGACACAGGGAAATCGATTGTAAACAACTGGCTGGGAATGGTGTACCGATTAACTCATACCGACCGAACAATCTCGTTCGCCGAGGGCGTCGACCCCAACAATCCACTTGGAATTAAAACAGAAAACTAGGACTGAAAAAAATGAAACCAGAAACGATTGCGATTCACGGCGGATACGAAACAGATCCAACCACCAAATCCGTAGCAGTTCCAATTTATCAGACCGTCGCCTACGAGTTCGACAATGCTCAGCATGGTGCGGATCTATTCAATCTTGCCGTGCCCGGCAATATCTATACGCGCATCATGAACCCGACTGCTGACGTGCTGGAGAAGCGCTGCGCCGAACTGGACGGCGGCGTTGGTGGATTGGCCTTGAGCGCAGGCAGTGCGGCCATCAATTACTCGGTCCTCACGATCGCAGAAGCCGGACGCAACATCGTTTCAGTTCCAATGCTCTACGGCGGAACGTACACGCTGTTCGCTCATATGCTGCCCAAACAAGGTATCGAAGTGCGGTTCGCCAAGGACGACAGCGCGGCGGCGCTGGAGGCTCTTATCGACGACAAAACCAGTGCCGTTTACTGTGAGTCGATCGGAAATCCCGCCGGTAACGTGGTCGACCTCGAAGCGATCGCCAACATGGCTCATAAACATGGCGTTCCGCTGATCGTCGATAACACCGTAGCCACGCCGGCGCTGATCAAACCGATTCAATACGGTGCCGATATCGTTGTGTACTCGTTGACCAAATACATGGGCGGTCATGGTAATTCTGTCGGTGGAATGATCGTCGATTCGGGCAAGTTCCCTTGGGCCGATCATGCCGCTCGATTCCCGATGTTGAACGAGCCTGAGCCCTCCTATCACGGCGTCGTCTATACCGAGGCGCTTGGTCCGGCCGCCTACATTGGGCGTGCTCGGACGGTACCGCTTCGTAACACGGGATCATGCATCAGTCCGATGAACGCATTTTTCATCATGCAAGGCATGGAGACATTGGCGCTGCGGATGGAGCGTCATTGTGCAAACGCCCAAGCCGTCGCGGAGTACCTGGCGAAGCATTCCAAAGTGGCTTGGGTGAAGTATGCCGGCCTGTCTGATTCTCCGTACTACCAGAACGCTCAGAAGTACGCTGGCGGAAATCCGTCGGCGCTGATGTCGTTCGGAATCAAGGGCGGATTTGAGGCAGGCGTAAAATTCTATGATGCGCTGCAATTGTTCAAGCGACTGGTGAACATCGGCGACGCAAAATCCTTAGCGGCTCACCCGGCGTCTACCACCCACCGTCAGCTTTCCGACGAAGAATTGGCTTCTGCTGGCGTCACCTCGGATATGATTCGACTGTGCGTTGGCATTGAACACATCGACGATATCATCGCCGATGTGGAACAAGCTCTTGCGTCGGCGTAGAGAGGATCACCAAGACACCGTTTTGCTTTAGGTCCATTGCAAAGCACGACTATTGTTCTTTTGCTGCAAACCGGTGCGTGTGCAACCGTTTACTCAGCGTTCAAGAAGAAAATGAACGCTGGGATATCGAAGAAATCAACCTCTCCGTTGAAATCGCAATCCGCCTCATCTTGATACCCTCCAGCGAGAAGAATCTCAATAAATGGTTGAATGTCCGAAAACGTGACCAATCCATCTTGATCAACATCGCCCGGCACAAAACCAAGGCAAAGAGGAACCGGAATGCCTGTAGACAGCGTAGCAGCCCCAAAAGTTAGACCATCCAGCTGTCCCACTCCATCGTTAAAGACACCTAGGTCACCCAAGATCAACGAGAATTCTGTATAACCAAATCCGACGATATCGTAGTCCAATCGAGCAAGTAAAAATCCGCTCGCTCCCGGGCGGAAGTTAGATGCTCCAGAGCCGGGGATTTGGCCAGCCGATAGAAAAGAAGTTGCAAAAATTCTGCCTTCAGTTGCAGAACTCCAAGGATCTGCCCCCGCTACGTCCAAGAGGTCGAATGATGTGAAAGCACCACCGAAAACACTGCTGGAAGTACCTGAATCTGGAGTTCCTGGGTTGTAAACCACTCCACCAGTAAATGCAGCCACACTGGAGTTGCTGTTGTTAAATTGGAGATCCAGTTGATTGAAATCGATTGCTTCGTCAGCAAAGATGAAGATTGAACCAGTGGAGTTGGAAAAACTATCTAAAGTGTTGACCCTGGCGTTTTCCTCGAAGGAGATAAAGAAATCCTGAGCCAAAACGAACGAGGGACTGACGATAAAAAGCCCCGCCGCGATTAGTAAATTTTTCAGCATGTGAAACTCCTGTGGTGATGAGGTTCAGAAAAAAGTAGTACTGCGAAGCAAAGAAGGCAGGCAGCTCTGCCGCCCTTCTCCGTCAAACGCCAACTAACTTCACGCGATTTGTTCTCGCTTATTGATTACTCAAAATAAAGACAAACGGTGGGATATCTCCGAAGTTGACCTCTTCATCCAAATTAATATCAGCTTCGGCTTGGAACACACCTGAAATGAGAACTGCGATGAACGCCGGGATATCAAAAAAGTTGGTGTCGCCGTCCATGTTGACGTCTCCAACAATATCATCGATTGGTAACGAAGTATCTAGCGTCGCTGACCCGAATGTGGGTGCAGGATCAACTGGCTGGCCGGAAATATCAAGCGCACCATTATCCCCCAGCGAAAGTTCCAAATCAGCGGTACCTTCTCCAACAATGTCAAAATCTACCCGAGCAAGTATGAAAGCGCCGTTGGGCCCCACTTCCTCTATGAACAAGGGATCAACCAACCGTTCTCGCGCAGGGTTTCTGATTGCTCGGCCAAGACCATTAACGGTGAGGAAGAATCCTGAATTAGTTCCTGGCTCAATTCTTGCAGCCACACCAGGGGTATACCTCGTGCCGGTATTATCGGTTGCAACCGGGTTGAACGCCTCTATACCGGTAAACCGAATCACATCTGAATTCGTAGTTGTGAAATCGAGATTGAGATTGTGAAAACCAAATAACCCATCAGACAAAATGTACGCTGAGAACGATCCATTGGCGTTTCCAGAGGAGCTGGTCCTTAACGTCATAGGACTGAAGGACCAAAAGATATCCTGAGCCAAAACCAAAGAGGGACTGGCGACCAAAATAGCCGCCACGATTAGAATTTTCTTGAGCATCGAAACTTCCCATAGAAAAGAAAAAAGATAGCAAAGGCTAGAAACTTAGTCTTTGTCGTCACGTTTAGAGTAACGCTGCTGGTTTCGCAAGTCAACGTTTTTCTCGCTTGTCCCAGAATCTATTCAAAAGTCGAAACAACTGGCATTTTTTGTGACGGTCTCTAGTTGGTCTGTTCTAAAAAAGTAGCCGTTGGGCCTACGTCATCGCTTTGCGCTTTCGTTTGTAGTGATTGATCAACCCGTTGGTAGAAGCATCGTGAGAGCTAATCTCGCCATCGGATTGAAGTTCGGGAAAGATAGTTTTGGCCAGTTTCTTTCCAAGCTCCACGCCCCATTGGTCAAAGCTATTGACGTTCCAAATGATTCCTTGAACAAATATTTTGTGCTCGTACAACGCGACCAACTGACCTAAGGCGCGCGGCGTTAAACGGTCCACCATGATCGATGTCGTAGGACGATTGCCGGTAAAGGTTTTGTGAGTCACCAATTCTTCGGTAAATGGTTGCCCGGAGGCTGTTAGTTCCTCTCTAACTTCATCGGGCGTCTTACCGACCATAAGTGCTTCTGTTTGAGCAAAGTAATTGGCCAGCAGAATGTCGTGATGATCACCCAACGGATTTTGGCTGTGAACCGGCGCGATGAAGTCGCAGGGTATAAAACGAGTTCCCTGATGAATCAATTGGTAGAACGCGTGCTGACCATTGGTGCCGGGTTCACCCCAGATCACCGGCCCCGTCGTATAGTCCTCAATCCGTCGCCCCTGCCGGTCTACACCTTTGCCGTTGCTCTCCATGTCTCCTTGCTGAAAATAGGCCGCGAAACGATGCAGGTATTGGTCATAAGGAAGGATCGCGTGACTCTCGGCACCGAAAAAGTTATGATACCAAACACCCAACAGCCCCATAAGAGCCGGGATGTTCTGTGAGAAGTCTGTTGTGGTTCGAAAATGTTCATCGGCGTCGTGGGCGCCCGCAAGCAGTTCTTCGAACGCGTCCGGGCCAATGACGATCGCAATAGATAGTCCGATCGCCGACCACAGCGAGTAGCGCCCGCCGACCCAATCCCAAAACTCGAACATGTTGGCCGTATCGATACCAAACTCTGAAACCCCCTCGGCATTGGTGGACAACGCAACAAAGTGAGACGCAACAGCCTTGGGATCTTTCAAGTGATCTAAGAGCCATGTCCGCGCTGATTTCGCATTAGTGATCGTTTCCTGGGTCGTGAACGTTTTCGATGCCACGCAGAAGAGTGTGGTTTCTGGGTCAAGTCCTTTCAACGTCTCGGCGATGTGAGTGCCATCAATGTTGGATACGTAGTGAGGCCGCAAGCCCTCCTTCCAATAGGGCTTCAGCGCCTCGGTCACCATCACCGGGCCGAGATCAGAACCACCAATTCCAATATTGACGACGTCGGTAAAGACTTTGCCAGTGAAACCTTTCTTCTCCCCGGAGCGGACGGCTTCGGCAAAGGCCCGGACCTTTTTCAAGGACGCATTGACCTCCGGCATGACATCTTCGCCGTCCACCGTGATCGGCCGATTGGAGCGGTTACGAAGCGCGACGTGCAGCACAGCACGGTCTTCGGTGATGTTGATCTTCTTCCCCGAAAACATATCGTCGATGGCGTCAGCTAAACCGCATTCGGCCGCGAGATCAGTGAACAGCTTGACCGTTTCTGCAGTAATCAAATTTTTTGAGAAGTCCACCAAAACACCGTCGAGACTGCGGGTAAAACTCGCGAACCGGTCTGGATCTTCGGCGAACATCTTTTTAAGGTCAGTCTGTTGTATCGCTTCCTTGTGCTGGCCTAGTTTTTTCCAAGTTGGCAATTCGTGCGGCTGTGGTTTTGTCTGTGTATCGGGCACTACTTTTCTTTCCTGCGTCTGAAATGAACTCTTATGAAAGCCTTAAAGGCTTTGCAGATATTCTCCACTGTCAACCGCATTCTGTGTATAGCGCGACAGGGGCGTGTTGGCCTGTTCCCCGAAAAACTGAGGATTGTTTTGACGCTAATTTGCCAATGTCTCACTCAGCCAACGGCGACAGACTTTAGGACCTTGACGATAAAGACGTTTCCAAAGCACCTGCGATGAAATTAGACATCCATACTTAAAGTCAGCTTGACCTGCGAATCTTAAATTCGGTCCAGCCCGCGATTGCGTATAGCGTCAGTTGCAGCAAGAAGGTCATTGCGATGACAAGATGAATCTGAAACGAAAAATAGGGCTCGTTGGATTCGTAAATATCACGAAACAAAGGCGGCTTATCCAGTAGCGCGACCAAAGGTGCAGATAGATTTACCGCTGCCAAGATGGCGCCCAATCCGATCGCCCAGCGATAACCTCTCACGCAGAAAACCCCAACCACAATCGTTGTCAGTGATGTCGTTGCAGCAATCATCACAAGTTGCGGCAACATCGATGTGTACTGCTGAACGCTCAACATTCCGAAGCCAATCTTGAACAAATCACTTAAGATCAACCAAATAGCCAATACGCTTTGCGAAACGATTGCAAACCAACCAGCCATCGCCAACCAATTTTTTTGCAGCACCCAATAGCCGACTCGTTGTTTTAGGGTTTGCGACCGTCCGAGAATTTTCTGATTGGCCAAACATCGACGCAAGTCAGCAGCCAAGTCTGCGGCTGAAGTATAACGAGCGCGCGGGTTTCGCTTCAAACACGTCGATACGATGCGCTCCACGCACTGAGGAATACCCCCTCTCCCTTCACTACGATTCAATGACGCGGGCTTAGCTGAACCATTCAATAATTGTAGGTAAGTCGCTCCCGATAAAGCGGGTTGTCCAGTCAACAGTTCGAAAAGAATTGCCCCTAAACTGTAAACGTCGCCGGCAACCGAACGCGCCATAGCACTCATCCCGTCGTATGGCGGTTTAACGTTCAGTCTCTCCGGAGCCATGTACATCGGTGTTCCAACCATCAAGCTCGAACGTGAATCCACCAAAGCTACCTCGTTCAATTTCGCCAAACCAAAGTCTGTGATTTGAGGTTTATACTGCCGCAGCCCGTCGGTATTCAAATCCTCAACAAGAGTACTGGCCAGCAGGATGTTTGCTGGCTTAAGATCTCGATGAGCGATCCCATTTTCGTGGGCGTGATCGAGGGCATCGGCAACTTCAGCGATCAATTCAGTCGCCTCTCTCCAATCAGGTAAGGGAAGACCATCCTCTAGCCGAAAGGCAAGCCACTGGGAAAGGTCAGGGCCATCGCACCACTGCGTCGCGATAAACGGTACTGGACCCGCAACGTTCGACTCGTGTACCTTTACAATGCCGGGATGCTCAAGCTTTTCGATGATGTCGGCTTCGACTTGAAAACGTTGGCGTTTTTCAGGATCCAGCAATACTTCCACACGAGGCAGTTTCAACGCTACTGGTTGGTCCATGTTGGTATCGTCTGCCAGATACACAATCCCGAACGCTCCGCAGCCTAGAAGCGCTCTAATTCTAAAGTGCGCGACTTTTTGTCCCTGTTTAAGGGTGGTGTGCAACTGGCCAAAATCACCAAAGTTTTTTTCCCACAGTCGCTTCAATCGCGAGTCTAGCGCGTCATCAGCGTCGCCATCGGGCAGCTCCACTTCTGGCATTATTCAGATCCTTCACCCAACATTATCCATTCGCGAAGTTTCATTTTACCTAAAGAATAGGCACTACGAACGGCGTTCTCGCTGATCCCCAATTGTCTGGCGATCTCAGCGTAGGTAAATCCGAACCGGTGTCTTCCTTCTACAGCGCGGCGTTGTTGAGGAGGCAACCGTTCGATCAAACGACGTAATTGCGTGTCAGACTCCTTGCGACGCAGCATGACGCTTGGCGTTTCGCCAATCTCATCAGGCAACGCAAAAGCGACTTGGTCCATCGACCGTTCTCGATTGATGGCACGACTCTTGGTTCGAGTGTATCGCTTCGATTCATCGGTTAAGTTGTGAAGAACAATTCCCTTCATCCAAGCTCGAATCTCTGCTTCGGTGGATCCCTTGAACTGACTGATCGATTTACTTGCTTCAATCAAGCTCATTTGAACGACGTCCGATCCGCTAAACTTTGATCGTACTTGTTCACCAATTTGACCTCGCGCAACCAAAACGAGATAGTCGCGCAAATGCTGGACAATCCACGCTAGCGACTCATCACAGCCGTTTCTCGCGGCTACAATTTTGGCGTTCCAAGAATTTGCTTGCTGGTGACCAATTGCGGAGCTTGAGTGACGCTGATCCATAAGAAACCCGTATCTGATTAATCGTCAGCCAATTGAAACACATCTCAATCTTCATCGAGATTAGTTAAACTGCTAACTTTCTGAAATGCAAGTTTTTTGAAACGGTATTCTTTCACACATCCAACGACACCCTTTCTAAAAATAAGCCTCCAGCGCCTATTGCAGATTTTGCCGTTATGTACCTAAGTCCGCCTATTTGCGAGACTTTCCGGTTGGGGGCCAGCAGGCCAACGACTCACTCTCGTTGTGTTTTTAGATGAATTTCTTTGACTGCAAATATTTATGAATTCGGAGTTTTTTGAAGATCCGCACGCCTAAACGTCCGGTCTATTCATCTATCTAACAGCTTTTTGCTTTCAGGCCCACCACGCGCGAGGTCACAAAAAACAGCGGCAACGGCTTCAATCCTCACAGTAAATATTCGGTTTCTTGTGCAAACGAACTAGAACCGCGCCAGGCTGCTGGATTTTTTCTAAAGAAAATTCATTTTCTATCGGACGTTTTGGCCATCTTGTTCGCCTTTGAAATAGGGAGGGTCCGGGCTGATCTTCAAATTCATAGAAAATTGACATCAGCGCCCTTACCTGTCCAACGGACAGTAAACGTCTTTGGGCAGCAAACATTTGGTGGGGTTGTCGGGGGCATTGCTTCTTCAAAGCGATTCTTTGAGACAATACCGAAGCAGCATTGGGGAAAGCAACGATGGGAGCTGTTTTAGTGAATTCATTGGATGTCAAAGTGCTGAAGGAACAGCAAATAGGTCAAAGCCAACTCTCGAGTCCACAATGGGAGCATGTTTGCAATTCATTGGGTCTTTCGAATCGTGAGGAGTTCGTGTGCCGGCTTCTTTGTGATGGACAAACCCGCGCGGCAATCGCCGAGGCGATGGGAGTTAGCACTCGAACTGTGCGGCACTACATGGAGCAAATCCATCGAAAGCTCAAAGTCCACAATCGCGTCGGTGTGGTTTTACGTTTGATCCAAATCCGCGACTCTCTCGGAGCCATTCCAACGTCCCATCCTTTGGTCCAAGAGCCTCTCACACACCGACCTGTGTGAATGTTGAAAAGACTTTCGATTCCGGTCCTCTCGATCCTAATCTTGGCCATTTAGTAGCTTCACGATCCGTTATGCAAATCTGGACGACGCAGAGTCCTTTGCGTTGCGAGTGATAGGTTAGCTATTAAGTTTCCTGCGAAGTTAGATATTTTATTGTTTAAAATGAAATGTTCGTGGGCCAGCTTTTGCTTCATCGCGAATTTCAACTGAGCCCCTTTTACTCTGGTCGATGAGTGCTTTAAACGCTTGGCGGAGATGAAAGCTGAAATGGTTTGGCATCGTCTTCATCCGTCGAAGCCCATTGGCTCCGCCTTGGGTGAGCTTCGTCAGATGAGCTGGAAAGAGATGGGCGGCTTCAAACGCCTGTCGTCGAACTTGTAGAATTTCACAAAGTCGTCAGCGATCGCAAGGCAAGACCGAGTTTGTTTTACGCAGACTCGTTTCGTGGCCACAGTTTTTCGCGAGACGGAGCGAACGAAATACGAATCGCTTAGCCCCTTTATGGCTTACGGATCTTATCCGCATTTTTTCCAATCGTGCGATCATTGGCGAACCCGTCACTGCTTGAATTATTGATAACGCCTTGGCGGCTCCACGGTTACTGACTCACCTTTGAACACCACGTTTGCTACGCACATCGGCAATCGCAGGCAACTGACGTTGCGAATAAATCGTGCGTTGCTCGATGCGTCAACGTACTTGGTGAGGCGGCTAAAGATCTGCCGCGTAAGATTTTCGAACTCGGCTGCCGCCCCGACGAAACCGGTCTCAAAAGCTAGTAGACAAAATCATCAGAACTTGGCCAAGTCAGCAAGTGCAGTCGTTGGTGTCAGGCATCTACCGCGTACGCTTCGTCATATTCGAAACGACCAGCGCATCCTTCCCTCGCAATGGGCGTAAACCACCGCAGAACAGGGGCGTTTGACAATGCTGAAAATTTTTGACGCGCCAAGGATGATCCATGTACTACGTTTCTTCCAACGCGTGTGAATCTTCTAACACACGACCCCAGATCGCATGGACAAACTAGATTCAATCTGGCTGTCCTCACTTTTCCGAGTCCCCCCACGCTATGTCTATTCAGCGCAAGAGAATCATGCATCCCACCCACTCAAGTGATTGGAACCTCAAACGGTACTTCAATCCTCAGGCCCAAAAAGGCCAAAATGTCAATCTGCCTCAGAACAGCTTCCCACGGCGGTTAACTGTCGCAATCACTTTTTTCACAATGATGCTTCTCTTTGGTTTCCAAACTGTTGTTCTTGCGGAAACCGAAATCTATAGATCCCTTAAATCGATTCGCGCGCTGAGTCCCGACGATGCCCCCGGTAATGTCGTCGATTTCGAGGCAACAGTTACCTATGTCTCCAGCATGCGTGATTTTATCTTTGTTCAGGATGGTCAAGATGCAATCTTTGTTCATCGACCGACTTTCAGCAGCATTGAGCCAAATCAACGTGTAAGAATCCAAGGCCGTTTGGCCAAAGGTGATCTGCTGCCGATAGTTTCAGATCCAGTGGTCACCGTAGTTGGAGAGGGCAGTCCGCCCGCAATTGAAGATGTCGCAGTCATTGGTGTTGAGCATGATTGCCGACTATTGCAATTCGAGTATGAGATACTACAGACCACCGAGGGTGCAACCGAGACGTTTCTTTACGCAAAAACCAGCAATGACGAAGGCGTCTGTATCGCGGTTCAGCATCACGAAGACGCTTTTCTACCGGATGTTTCTAGGTTCGCAGGCAATCGAATCAGATGTACTGGCGTGTTGGGTCTGTTGATTGAGGGCTTTGCTTTCCGGAAACCCGGTGAGCTCGGCTGCAATATCGTGGGCTACAAGATTTTTTGCAGTTCACCCAAAGACATCCAGATCGTCAAGCAGAAGAACAAGCTGGATGATTTCAAATCAGCTCAAGAGGTAGATCTGGCACTCCTGAAACGAGACGACTTTAAAGAAGGTCGTTTTGTCAGCTTTGCGCAAATTTGTATGGTTGAACAATCGTCTCCAAAAGGGTTTGTGATTTCCGACGGTTCAAATTTCAAGCGATTCGATCTTCATTCGACCGACGGCCTGAAAGCTGGAATGGTCGTAAGAGTAGGCGGCAAGAAAATTATCGATTCTAATGGTCAACCTCGATTCGAAGTCGATTATCTACGTCAGCTGCCCCTTTCTGAGTTTCCAAGTCTCGAAGTGAACTCTGTCCAAGCCGCAGCCGCCGATTTCGCACCTGATTGCCGAATTTCCATAGAGGGAACGCCGTTACATGTGGAAAACCGAGCCAATGGGCCGCATCTAATTTTGGAGGATAGTGGAACAACTGTTGCCGTGCAGTTTCAAGACGCCGCCGCTGATGTGCTCGCATCCCTTGATCCAAGTATCGCTCGAAAAGTGCGAGTAACGGGTGTGACCAAAGCTGACGACAAACACGACTTTAAAATCGTCGTTGCGCTCCACGGCGACGCGCGATTGATCGAGAAAAAGGCATCTCTATCGAGCATTCTTTTGCCGGGGTTAGCGTCATTGCTGGGAGTCTGCGCTATGGCCGCAGTGTGGATCAAGGTGCTCAAATCTCAAGTTGCTCAGAAACAGAGGTTTGAGTCAATTTTTGACAACGCTGGATGTTCGATATTTGTTTTCAATGGAAACCTGGAGATCGTTGATGCCAACCAATTGGCCGCCGACTTGACCGGCTACTCAAAAGATCAATTGCGCAACATGAGCTTCCTTGAGGTAGACCAAAACAGTCCTGAGGAACAATTTAAGGAAAATCTATTGAGGGCGATGAACACCCGAGAAGTTGCTGTGTTTCCAACCAAGATTAAAAATTTAGACAGCAGTCAACAAGAAGTTGAGGTGCACTGCAAGAACTTGATCGCCTCGGATGACACTAGCAAGGCGACATATATTGCGATCGTCTCTGACATCTCTGCCCGTCTCAAATACGAAAACGAATTAAAAGAAGCTCGAGATGAAGCGATCAAGGCAAACAAAGCGAAAAGTCAATTCGTAGCTGCGATGAGCCACGAACTTCGCACGCCCCTCAATGGTGTTATTGGCATGACACAACTACTTCAAACTACAGAACTAACACCAACACAATCTGACTATTTAGCTGCATGCAAAAGCAGTGGTGAGACACTGCTGACGGTCATCGGTGATGTGCTCGATTTTTCCAAAATGGAAGCGAGCAAAATGGAATTGGATTCTCAGAAGACCGACCTGATCCCGTTTGTCGAAAATGTTGTTCGCGCGAGCAACCTCCAACTAGGGACACGCCATGTTGATCTGGCAAGTTTTGTTGACCCTCGCCTGAGCAAGAGCGTGATGGTCGACGCCGATAGGCTGCGGCAGGTGCTCTTCAACGTAATCGGTAACGCCATCAAGTTCACGTCCGAAGGAAGCGTCACTGTCTCCGCCGTATGCACCGCAGTCAACGACCAGTTCGCGGATATTCGGTTCGTTGTTTCGGATACTGGAATCGGCATGCCTCAAGAGAAGATTGACTTACTTTTCGAGCCTTTCGAGCAATGTGACTCCTCAACGACTCGTCAGTATGGAGGCACTGGTCTTGGCCTTACCATCTGTCGACAAATCGTTGAATTAATGGACGGCCGAATCTATGCTCAAAGCATCGAAGGCAAAGGCAGTGACTTCGTTTTTGAAATCCGTCTTCCATTTGCCACAGAAAACACCATCTGCAATGAGGGCAAAACCGAGATCATCCCCACGCAACAGCGATTGGCTGTCGTTGGGGTTGAAGAGCCGATTGAGAAAACCCTCGGTGAGATGTTTGCGGCATACCAAGTCGATGTTGCGTTCTTTAGCGAGACCGACCGATTACCCGAGAACCAATTTGATGTGGTCCTGCTGAATAATTCCTGTGACGCAGAATCTGTCGGTAGATACATTAACCAGCAACCCGCATTCTCAGACGCTGGCGCTCCGGTTGTCATTCCTGTCGTTCCGCCAAACTGTGTTATCGAGCAGCAAGAATGGGAAATTCAAGGTGCCATGCCCCCGATTTTCAAACCGTTCAATCAAACGCGCTTCTTACAGCCACTCGTTTCCGGCCAACACGCTCAGCAACAGCCAGTGACAGAGCATTTGCCGGCACACGAACTAGCCGGACGAGCTTTGCGCATATTGATCTGCGAAGACACAACGGTTAACCAAATGGTCGTTAAAGAGATCTGCCGAAGTGCTGGAATCGAGGTTGTTATTTGTGATAATGGTCAAGTTGGAATTGACAAACTCGTCAACGATTCTGAGTTTGACGTAATCTTCATGGACTGCCACATGCCAGTGCTAGACGGGTTTGAAGCCGCAAAGAAAATTCAGGAGATGGTCCAACAGGGCTCTATTGAAAAAATTCCAGTAATTGCACTGACGGCCAACGCGTTGGCTAGTGATCGCGAGAAGTGCCTTGAAGCAGGCATGGATGATTACTTGGCGAAACCTTTCGTCATCGACGACTTTCTGGAAAAGATTCACGCTCATACCAAGAAGCGCTCAAATCAAGGGTCAGCAAAAGTTCACCCAACGCATGTCTCGGACCAAAGCCACTCGGGCACACCAGTCTTTGACATCGAGAATCTGACCGACCAGTTTGACAATAGGGATTTCGCCCTCGACATCGCTAGCCAGTTCATCACTACTTTCCCCGAATACCGAGCGGAACTTGCTGTCTGTTTGAATCAACAGAATTTAGAGCAAACTGTTTGCCTCGCGCACCGCCTCAAAGGCTCAGCCGCAACAGTGAAAGCAGATAGGATCTTCAGCCTCGCGTTCGAAATTGAATCGGCGGCAAAGAAAGACCAACTGGAGCAAATTCAAAGCCAAGTAAATGAGCTGCTGTCGGAATTCGACAAATTTACTGATGCAGTCAGTAATGAAAAAGCCGCAACGTAGTTAAGCGTTGGCAAGCGCATTGGCAAGCGCATTGGCTTAGAGCTTTTTCGCTTTCCAAATCTCGTCAGCATACTGTCCAATCGTACGATCGCTGGAGAACCAGCCGCTGTTAGCAACATTAATGATGCTTTGACGGCTCCACTGTTCCTGATCCTGATAAACGCTGCTGACGCGCTTCTGCGCATCTATGTAGCTGCGAAAATCAGCAATCGTCAGCCACTGGTCCTGAGCATCTCGAAGACCACGAGTCAAGATATCAAAGATCCCAGGCTCCGATTGATTGAAGTGGCCGCTTTCGACCAATTCCATCACACGCCTAATTTCGGGATCCGCAGCAATAATTTCGTTGGGTCGATAATTCTCGCGCGTCTTTTTAACTTCCGCCGCGTCGAGACCAAACAAGAAGAAATTCTCAGCGCCCGCTTTTTCGCGGATCTCAATGTTGGCTCCGTCGAGCGTTCCAATGGTCAGCGCACCGTTCATCATGAATTTCATATTTCCCGTACCAGAGGCTTCCTTTCCAGCGGTGGAAATTTGTTCTGAAAGATCCGTTCCTGGGCAAATCACTTCCATCGCCGAGACCCGATAGTTCGGAAAGAAGACAATGCGCAACCAGTCTTTTGCCTTGGGTTCAGAATTGACAACCGAGGCAACGTCATTGATCAGTTTCACAATCAATTTAGCCAAGTGGTAGCCGGGAGCCGCCTTGCCACCGATCAGAACGCAACGTGGCGTCATCCCTTGAGTATCGCCGGCAAGAATTCGATCGTACAGATGAACGCAATGCAAAACATTTAGCAGCTGCCGCTTGTATTCATGGATACGTTTGACTTGGACATCAAACAAGAACGAAGGATCAAACTCGACCCCAGCATTTTCGTTGACATACTTAGCCAGCGCTTGTTTGTTAACATGTTTGACCTCTCGCCATCGGACGCGAAATTCGGCGTCTTCGGCAGACGATTCTAATTTTTTGATATTGCTAAGGTCCTTCTGCCACTGGTCTCCAATCGTTTCGTTCAGCAGATCTTTCAGTTCTGGATTACAGTGAGCCAACCATCGTCGCTGTGTCACACCATTGGTTTTATTGTTGAACTTGCCCGGCCACATCTTATAGAAATCTGAAAACAAGCCCGCAGTCAACAGATCAGTATGCAGTTGAGCCACACCGTTGACGGAGTAGCTACCAACGATCGACAAGTACGCCATGCGAATCTGTGGATCGTGACCTTCCTCAATTAAGGAAACACGACGCTGCAATTCAATATCCCCCGGATATTGCTCGGCTACGGTTTTTAGAAACCGGCGATTAATCTCGTAAATGATCTCCAGTAGACGCGGCAGCAGTTTCCCAAACAACCGCACCGACCAACGCTCGAGCGCCTCCGGCAGCAACGTATGATTGGTGTACGCCATGCAGCTGGTAGTGACCGCCCAAGCATCGTCCCACGACTTCCCGTACTGGTCGATCAGCAAACGCATCAACTCCGGAACGGCACACGCGGGGTGGGTATCATTAAGCTGGAAGCAGTTCTTTTCAGCGAACCCTGTGAAATCTTCACCGTGCTTTTTCACCCACGAAGCCATCACGTCTTGAAGGCTGGCCGAGACAAGAAAGTATTGCTGCTTGAGACGAAGTTCTTTTCCGTTCTCACTGGCATCGTTGGGATAGAGCACCATCGTAATTTGTTCGGCGCTATTCTTCGAAGCGACGGCCTCGGTGTAACTCCCAGAGTTAAACTCTTCCAAGTCAAACACATCGGTGGCAGTGGCCTTCCAAAGTCGAAGCGTATTGACGGTAGAGTTTTTGAATCCGGGGATAGGCATATCAAACGGAATCGCCAACACGTCATGCGTGTCGATCAAGACTTGGCGAATATCGCCATCTGCGTCGATGCTTTGTGTGGTGTTGCCGTAAAAACGAATCCTCCGCGCATCTTCAGGTCTTTCGATCTCCCAAGTATTGCCGTCGCGCAACCAGTGATCGGGGTCCTCTACCTGACGACCATTTTCGATGTGTTGATGGAACATGCCGTACTCGTAACGGATGCCATATCCGACGACCGGCAGTTCCAAATTTGCGCAACTGTCAAGGAAACAGGCCGCCAAACGTCCGAGCCCTCCGTTGCCAAGCCCGGCGTCATGCTCCTGTTCGGCCAATTCTTCGAGACTAACACCGTAGTCGTGCGCAACCACTCGCGCCGCGTCGCCAAGTTCGAGATTGTGTACTGCGTTGGAGAATGAGCGACCAATGAGAAACTCAAGCGACAAATAGTAAACGCGCCGACTGTCCGAAGCGTTCATTCGCTCTTGCGTTTTCAACCAGTTACTCACCAAGCGGTCTCGAACCGCGATCGCGAAAGCACGATAGACGTAACTGTGGTTGACGGTCTTGGAGTGATGTCCAAGCGAGTAGTTAAGATGACGAAGGACTTCGCTATCTAATGACGCAAGTGGAAAGTTCACGCATGTGCCTCGATAAAATGTTGACTTATCTTGGATCTCCATTTTCAATCACGCTCGCCGATCAGGGGTTACTAACGGGACAGGGCATCACATCTTGAAGATACAATATAGGGTTATCGTCGCGAGATGTGCTGGTGTCCAGTATCATAAACTACCTAATCAGCGGAAGCTGACTGGTTTGCCATTAAGTCCGCCGAAGGGAATCAGGGCTGCCCCATTACCGCAAATTGGCCAAAAATTAATTTCTGCCGGCAGTCACGAAACTTGGGTTGGTCTTTGACGCCCCTGCTGGTGCGTCATTACGTCTTGGATTTAGGATTGCCTTCAAACAGGCATGCCTCGCTGAGGCGTGAAAAAGTCGACTCGATGAGTCTAGCTACGTAGATTGCAACCCTAAATCTGGGCTGGCACGCCGCACGATAAGAATCCCATGAGAATCTAACCTGAGGAATCTATAATGAAATTGGATGTAATGGTGGTCGCTCCTCACCCTGATGACGCGGAACTGGGCATGGGCGGAGCAATCCTGAACATGCTCGCCTCCGGAATGAAGGTAGGCGTGTTAGACCTCACAACCGGCGAACCTACGCCCTACGGTTCATTGGAAAAACGAGCCGCCGAGACGGCCGCAGCCACTGAAGCCCTGGGCCTTTCGTGGCGCGAGAATCTGGGACTACCCAACCGAAGCTTAGAGGCAACTCTCGAAGCACGGAAGCTGTTGGCTTCCAAATTTCGCTTGCATCAACCCGATTGGATTTTCGCACCGTATTGGACTGACGCGCACCCCGATCATACGGCCGCGACGGAATTGGTGGAGGCCGCCCGATTCTGGGCGAAGCTGTCCAAGACAGACATGCCGGGCGAGCGTTTCCACCCCAAACGCATTTACAACTATTACTGCGTCCACCTCAAGATGCATGCCCAACCAAAATTTGTTCTGGATATCTCCGATCAATGGGAGCAGAAATTTGAGGCCATTAAATGTTATCACAGCCAATTCATAAAAGGACGTGAAGACGTCAGTCCAGCGTTTCTCGATCAGCTGCGCGACGAGGCCAGTTACTGGGGTCGCTCGATTGGAGTGCGATACGGCGAGCCGTTTACCTCTCGTGAACCTCTGGGCATGACGGGGCTGGGGTTGCTGGTATAAGCAAAGCGACACGAGCGGTCTTTTAGAGATGAGTTGACATATCGCGCGATTGGCCAGAATTCCGCATTGGCCGAGGATTTTAGGTGAAACTCACTACTTGCAACTGATGATGGCGGCTTAGATGAACCATCAGCCACCCTCTCGTTTCCAATCGAAATCTGAGGAAGTGGCCGCAAACTCAACCCAGTCAATTCAGGTTTACAAAGGCCGCTAGCGTTGAAGCAAATCAACTCTGCGGCCTAGCGAAGTTTTTCCCAGAAGATCGTCAAAATCGGAAATATTGTCTTTGATGGTGTCCGACGCTGCCGAAAACAAGGTTGGGTTCGTTGTTACGGAACCTGAAGGAAAAAATCTACGGCCGCCGATTGTTTGACTCGAATCTCGAGTGCCACGATCCGATTGTCGATGCTCGAGCCAAAGGATTGGTTTTGTTTTCACCTTCGGGCCACAAACAGTAGAACCTGCACCCGCAACAATTACAGACACACTTTTTTTGAACGCTCAGCGAACGGCAATTGGTACCCCAATTTTGTTTGCGATGCGTGATTACGAACCAGGAGGGATCCGATGCGACGTTTAGTGCTTGGAATCGCAGTCGCGGTAACATCGCTCATGCCAGTCGTTGGCATGGCCGATGACCAGCAGATTGCTGAGTATGTAAAGAGCCGACTCAAAACAGAACAAGATGCTGGAAACCTGAAAGGTTTCAATGTCGACATGCGTGTCGATGGCGGAACGGTCTGGTTTGAAGGCTTTGTTTCTTCACCGCAACAGCAGATGACCATTCTGCGAACGGCACAACAGGCCGGTCACTTGGGAGTGGTTCAAGTGGTGGATGATATTGAGGTTCGTAGAGCGAACCCTTATCAGGCTGCTCCGGCAGCGTACCAAGCGTATGGCCGACCGGCACCAGTTCAGTCAGCCAGCTATCGAGCACCTATTGTTCCGGCTCGCGTTGCCCGACGTTTGCCGGCCGCCCCACGTGCTCCTTACGCTCCTACTCAGCAGTACACGGAAAGCTACAACGAGCCTCTACCGTTTGCCAACTGTGAAAGCTGTTCTGGCGGCGGAGTCCCTTTCGATAGTGGTAGCTATGGTGGCGAGGTCATCGAAGGAACCATCGGTGATTCCTACGCTGGCGCACCATTGGCCTCTGGCTACAGTGGTGAACCACTAGCTGCAGGCTATGCAGACGGAAGCGGCGGGGGAGCAGGAGCTTCTGGACCGGCGAACTTGCCCGGTTACGCTTGGCCTTCCTACGCTGCTGCCCCGAACTATGGAGCCGTTAGCTACCCACGTCAGCACTCGGCGTCGGCATGGCCTTACATCGGTCCGTTTTACCCTTATCCGCAAGTTCCGCTGGGATGGCGTAAGGTAACTTTGGAATGGGATGACGGTTGGTGGAATCTAGATTTCCACGACAAGTAAGCCATTGAAGTAAGCCATTGAACTTGCTTGAACAAAAAAGCATCAAAGCCTTGCCGGCCTATCGCCAGCAAGGCTTTTTTGCGTTGCTCCCCAAGCGGCCTGAACGTATTGCACTTAGCCTATTGCACTTAGCCGTTCGGGCTTACGTTCGGGCTTACGTTCGAGTTTCGTCGCTGACTTGAAGCGACCCAAGAAGCGACTGGCGAGAGTGCCTACAGTGCCCATCATACAGATAACCAACTTCGCCCTTGGTGCCCCAAGATGAGCGCTCTTGCCCGTCGTGCTATCCGAGGAACACGATCCCCGGGGGGCGCATGCAAAAACCTCCTCAGGATCTTCCGAGGAGGCTTTCAGATAGATTGACATCGCATCGAGCTTACTCGGCGCCAGCTTCATCGACTTCTGGAGTCACGACACGGCCCATGTAAAAACCACAGTTCGGACACACAACATGCGTCGGAATAGTCGTGCTGCACTTGGAGCACACGGCCAGAGGACGCGGCTTGATGAAATCGTGTGCGCGTCGGCTACCGGTGCGAGCATTTGAGTGTTTGCGCTTTGGAACAGCCATTATAAATAACCTGCGTGATTTCTAAATTTTCTTGCGTTTAAATTTCGGAAGTGGCAGATTCTATCGACAACTTGGCCGTCACTCAATGCCGCGATTTGTCATTTTCACCAAATTTCGGCTATTTGGCAAGTGTTTTACCGGACTTTACGCCCTCCCGCCGACGCAATCGGCCAACATCAAGTCATGGCCAAACCTCCGGCACCGCCCTAGCTGACTGCCCCTTACCTCGAACTGATGTAGCAGTGTTTTCATTTCAACAATCGAAGCCAATTGAGTGAACCGCGCCCCTGAGGTCTCATATTCAAGCGCTCTATCACATCGACTACACTGTGTTGATCAGAATTTTACTTTACCACTACTGGGAAAACAAATGTCAGAAGCCTCGCAGGATTACTGGATTGGATTTGATCTGGGCGGCACCAAAATGCTGGCGATCGTATTTGACGACGACTTCAATCAGATCGGCAAGGCTCGAAAGAAGACCAAGGGCAACGAGGGCATGGAGGCAGGCCTTAAGCGCATCAACGCCACCATCAGCGATGCTTTGGAAGACGCCAACATTAAGGCCGCACAAGTGAAAGGGCTGGGGATCGGCTGCCCGGGTCCACTGGATCTCAAGAAGAAGTCCATTCGCTCAGCACCGAATCTGGGTTGGGAAAATGCTCCGGTCGGCAAATCGATTGAGAGTGAGTTTGGATTTCCGGTTGCGGTTGCCAACGATGTGGATGCCGGCGTATTTGGCGAGTACAAATTCGGAGCCGGCAAGGGTGCGCGTTGCGTGGTGGGAATTTTCCCCGGCACCGGAATTGGCGGCGGTTGTGTCTATGAAGGGAAACTGTTCTTGGGCGCCAACAGCACTTGTATGGAGATCGGTCACATTCCAGTCTTACCGGGCGGCCCCATCGATGGTGCCGGCAACCATGGCTCTTTAGAGGCCGTCGCTGCCCGGTTGAGCATTGCTGGCCAGTGTGCACTGGCTGCCTACCGAGGAGAGGCACCTCATCTGCTGGAGAAAGCTGGCACCGACATTTCCGATATTCGCAGCGGCGCGATTTCCTATGCGATTGAAAAAGGTGACAAAGCGGTCAAAGAAATCGTTGAAGATGCCTGCGAGTATTTGGCAGTCGCAGTTGTGACGATGGTTCACTTGTTGGCGCCAGATGTTATCGTTTTCGGCGGCGGCATGATTGAAGCCATGGAGGACACGATGTTGCCCGTGATCAAAAAACGAGCTGAAAAACGAATGCTCCCTGCAATGCGTGACGTTTATAAACTCGTCCCGGCAAAACTTGGCGATGACGCTGGTGTCATGGGGGCCGCTGCATTAGCCAAACAAGCGGTGAAGGAAGCAACCGCTTAAGATTGATTTCAAGCTCTCCAGACCGACGAGTATTGACGCATGATCAACCGTGACTCCAACTATCCCATTGACACGCTCACGCCATCGGAACCGAAACTGGTTGCGGTGATCGATGTTGGCGCATCATCGGTGCGAATGCAAATCGCCGAAATTCGTGTTGACGGCAGTATCCGCAAAATTGAATCTTTCTCCCAAGGGTTGAGCTTGGGGAAAGACTCTTTCAGCAAAGGTCTTATCGAACATAATACGATTGAGGATTGCGTTCATCTGCTGAGCGTTTATCGAGCAAAACTGGATGAATACGGCATCACCGATCCGGAGGCCATTCGCGTTATTGCGACAAGTGGCGTCAACGAAGCGTCAAATAGTTTGGCATTTAAAGACCGAATCTTCATCGCCACTCAGTTCGAGATCGAGGACTTCGACCAATCGATTCTGCATCGGGTGACCTACCTCGGGCTATTGCCCTATCTCAAGAACCAACCGCAGTATTTTGCGAAGCAGTCGGTCGTCATCGAAGTTGGTGGTGGAACGACAGAGCTATTGCTGCTGGACAAACACGATGTGTCTTTCGCAAAAACCTATCGGCTGGGGGCGCTGCGTTTGCGAAAACAGCTTGAGGCCTACGACGCACCGCTGATCAAATCGCGCGAGCTAATGGAGGCACAAATCGAGCGCTTTCTTGAACAGTTCTTGCGTTCGGTAGGAGAGGTGGCACCAAAATACCTCGTGTCGATGGGCAGTGATGTTCGGTTTGCAGTACAGTCAATCAAGCAAAAATCTGTCGTCGATCAGATCGTCAAACTGTCAACGAAAGAGCTATCTAAATTCGCCGACGACGTACTGAAGCGATCGCCAGAGAGCCTTGTGACCAAGTACCATTTGAGCCTTCCCGATGCACAGAGCTTGGGACCAAGCTTGTTGACACATGTCATGTTCGCCAAAGCACTCAAGGTCGAAAAGATCGCTGTGGCCAATGTGAATCTCCGCGATGGTCTGATCAAAGAAATGACGGACAACCATCAGTGGACCGATTCCATCCAAAAACAAATGGTTCGCAGCGCGATGTTGTTAGGGCGCAAGTACAGTTTTAACGAAACCCATGCAACGCACGTCGCCAGTCTAGCCTGTCAATTGTTTGATCAACTGGAAGTGTTGCATCAACTGCCCCGCCGCTGGCGTGGTCTGTTAGAGATTGGCGCATTGCTTCATGAGATTGGCTTGTACATTAGCAGTCGCTCCCGCCACAAGCATTCAATGTACTTGATTAACAACAGCGAAATGTTTGGCATTGGCGAACAAGAATTAGAGATGATTGCAATGATCGCTCGGTATTTTCGCGGCGCATGGCCTCAACCTTCACACCCTCCTTACGCCAAATTATCACGGAACAACCGTGTGGCCATCTCAAAACTTGCTGCAATTTTGAGGATTGCCAAGTCGCTTGATGTCACCCATCGGCAATCGTTTTCCAAATTTGAGTGTAAGCTCGCGCCCGGGGAAATGGAACTGTTTGTTGATCAGTCAATTGACCTGTCACTTGAAAAGTTGGAACTCAAACAAACGGGGTCGCTATTCACCTCAATTTTCGGAAGAACTCCCCGCCTCAAGTCTACACGCGATGAAATATGAAAAAGAACAAATCAAACTACCTCAATCGCGAACTCAGCTGGCTTGACTTCAACCAACGCGTGCTTGACCAAGCCTTTTTGAAAAACAACCCGTTGCTCGAAAGGCTAAAATTCTTAGCCATCAGTGCCTCCAACCTTGACGAATTCGTGATGGTGCGGGTCGGTGGGCTCAAACTTGTTGAACAACAGGACGGCGGCATGCCTGACATCGCTGGCATGACCGCTTCCCAACAACTCTCAGCAATCACAAAACGGATGAGGGAAATGTACGCGACGCAAGTCCGTTGTCTAAACGAGCTAGAGACTGACCTGCACGACAATGGCATTATCCGTTTAAGGCCCGACGACCTCTCCGAGGCTCAACGCGATTTTCTTGAGCGTCAGTTTGAAACAGAGCTCTCTGCCGCAGCGGCTCCATTGGCGGTAGAGAACAATTTTGGATTCCCAATGCTGTCGGGAACAAGACTGTGCTTGTGCGTCAAACTGAAGTCTAACGAGCAAAAAAACATCAGCCTCCAGAAAGGGCAGGGCGTGCCGAAAACCGATCAAACGGCACAAACATCAAACGAAAATGAAGAGCCTAACGCGCGATACGCGCTGGTTCCTCTGGGACGTTCGCTTAACAGAATTTGGGCAGTCCCCGGAGCGGAGTCTTTTACGTACATGTATCTGGAAGAAGTCTTCGGTATGTTTCTGTCAAAGATGTTTGGCGGGCAAGACATTTTGGAATGGGCTCCCTTTCGCGTGACACGTAACGGCGATGTCGAAATTGACCAAGACAGTCGCGCGGACTTGATGATCAATATGCAAGAAATGCTCGAGGTGCGCGAGACCAGCCAGTGCGTTCGACTTGAGATCAGCGCATCGGCGTCTGGATCACTCACCGGATTCCTCTGTGACGCGTTAGAGATCAGTTTGAATGACGTTTACGAAATCGATGGCCCGTTGGCGATGAAGGACCTTTTCGCGATTTGCGGTATGAAAGGATTCAATCACCTCAAAGATGTCCCTTGGCCGCCGCAACCAATCGCCGAAATGATGCGACCGGGGGAACTTTTTGAAAAGATTGCAATCCAAGATCGATTGCTGATTCATCCCTATCAGTCTTATGATCCGGTAGTCGATTTCGTCCGAGCAGCGGCGGCGGATTCAAAAGTTATCGCCATCAAGCAAACCCTCTACCGCACCAGTGAAAATAGCGCTATCGCGTCGGCCCTTGAACAGGCTGCTCTCGATGGAAAGCACGTGACGTGTATCGTCGAACTCAAAGCGCGATTTGACGAGGCTAGAAATATTCAGTGGGCCAAACGTTTGGAACTGGCAGGCGTCGATGTGATCTACGGAATTCAAGGACTGAAAACGCACGCAAAAGTCTGCATCATCGTTCGAAAGGAGACCACCGGCATCCGTCGCTACGTTCATTTTGGAACGGGAAACTACAACGAATCGACGGCCCGGCTGTATTCCGACATCAGTCTCTTCACGTGTGATGAACAGCTTGGGATGGACGCCATTCATTTCTTCAACGCGATCACGGGCCTGTCAGTTCCCCAGTCACTTGGCAAACTTGCCGCCGCACCGATTAATATGCGAGAGACGCTCCTCGAAATGATCGCCATCGAAATCGAGAACCAAAAGAAAGAAGGTTCTGGTTTGATCATTGCTAAACTGAACTCGCTGGTTGATCGAGAAATTATCGACGCGCTGTACAAGGCGTCTCAGGCAGGCGTAGAAATCCGTTTGAACATTCGTGGAATTTGTTGCTTACTTCCCGGAAAAAAAGGCCTGAGTGAGAACATCACGGTGATCAGCATTGTTGATCGCCTTCTGGAACACGCTCGGGTATTATACTTTCGACACGGCGGCGATGATCGCGTGTTCATCTCCAGTGCGGACTGGATGGGCCGGAATTTGGACCGGCGAGTCGAATTGCTGGTGCCTGTCGAACAGGACCATGCCAAGGGCCGATTAATCAAAATGCTGAACGCATATTTTCAAGACAACACGAACGCATCAATCTTGGGGGACGATGGAATCTACCGCGTCGTAGAGGAAAAAGAAAAGAAAAAAAAGAAACGCTCGTTTCGCAGCCAAGAGGCACTCTATAAAGAAGCCCATCAAATCTACCAAGCCCATTCGGACCGCAGAACAACCGTGTTCGAACCAATTCGCAAGCCAGAAATGTAACGCACTCCAACGCAACACCTAAGACTACCATTTGGTTTGGCGCTGGAGATTCATTACCCGAACCAGCCTCGGTTGGCTAGTTTTCCCATGGCCGTTTC
The DNA here is from genome assembly GCA_938036435.1 of uncultured Pirellulaceae bacterium. Lineage (GTDB taxonomy): Bacteria > Planctomycetota > Planctomycetia > Pirellulales > Pirellulaceae > Mariniblastus. Next base: position 36,441 of record CALHPU010000034.1, read on the forward strand.
TTCGTCGGCATCGATTTCGAAAACCTTCTCCAAGTGCATTAGGTCAAACACTTTTCTCACGTTGTCGTTGATACTGCAAAGACGCAGTTTGATCTTCTCCTTTTTGCACGCGTTGCCGAAATCAATTACTTTACTGATCATGGCGGACGACATAAAACCGACGGATTGAAAATTAAGAGCGATTTTCTCGTTGACGCCACAGGTTGTCAGCTCAAGCAACTCTTCACCGACAGACTCAATTCGGGTTTCGTCGATCAGGCTAACATCTTGAAAATTGACGATCAAAACGGAACCTTCGCGTTTTGTTATTAGTGTTGTCACCCCAGCACCACTCATTCTTAAAATAGATTTTCCCAAGTACAATCATCGATCACACACCGAAAGGAAAGGCTTGGTTCTATGGTTCAATTGTAGACCAGTGATTCGCATTGTAAACCAACCGAGCACCAAAGCCCAACTCGCAAGTCGACTATTCTGACTTAGCTCTAACGCTTGTCTTATAAAATCGCACACCAACCTTCCCCAATGAGAATACTTGTTTTTGAATGGCTGGTCGGTGGAGGAGTCGCCGGTGACCAATCGCTATCACCTGACGATCCGTTTCTCGCACAAGGCGCGGACATGTATGGGGCGATCGTGGACGATTGCCTTGAACTAGGGTTCGAAGTTGCCTCTCCTCTCGATCCGCAACGCGCCGAGAGAATCGTCAATTTTGAAGAACTGCGCCACAACGACAACGTTCAATTTACTCCTGTCACCAGCGCAGGACAAATTAAGCAAACCCTTCTTTCGTTGGCACAAAGAGCGGATCATATTCTATTGATCGCACCTGAATGCGAGGGAATCCTCAATCGCTGCGTTCAATGGCTGGATGAGTTCCAATCAAAACTGCTTTGCGGCCCTAAAAATCTTATTGAGATATTCGCCAACAAAAATGCCACGCAAGAATTACTGACCTCAAAAGGTATTGCCGTGCCGCAGGGCATTGCACTAACACCGGACATTCTCGTCGGCGGAGTAGAAAAGGCGTTGCGGAGAATCATTACGGCAACCGATGGGATTGCTTGGCCATTGGTGGTGAAACCTTCTGACGGCGCTGGCGGTGAAAATGTGCTGCTATGCAGTAATCCACAGCAACTGCAGTGGGCAATCACGATGCAGACAAAATGCACTGAAGATCTGCGAGCGGAACGCTATATTGCTGGGACACCAGCCAGTGTTTCAATTGCTCGCAACCAGCATGAGACGCGACTGCTTCCCGCAACCAAACAGCAATTCTCTAACGCATGCCAGCAGCGACGACCACTCGATTTTGAAAAAACAACCCCTGAACCGATTGGACACTTTTTGAAATCGACCTATCCCCTTGAATACAAACTCCGGCAGCGGGCGGAGACATTGGCAGCTTCAGTCGCCGACGCTTTGCCAACTTGGCGAGGGTATTTGGGTATCGATATGGTACTGGCTGATGAAGGTCCGGATGTTGTTGTCGAATTGAACCCGAGATTGACCGCCTCATACCCAACGGTTTGCGCCGACGGCCAGTTCAATCTAATCAGATTCTTATTGGGCGTTAAAGTTAAATAGTCCGAGGCAAATCGAAATGCAACCGTGCCGAAATGCAACCACGCCTATCGATGGTGCGCTTCTTTTACACTCAACAACTAACAGAAAAGTGCATTTTTAACGTCCTACTCCGTCGCCACTTCGCCTTCGGCAATCGTTGACAAAGATCTATACAAATCCAAGTCAATTGAGTCGCTTACAAATTCAACGTGCGAATCTCCGTAGATAAAATTCCCCCCTCCGGGGTGCGAACTACCAAACGCGCCGTTTCGCAGGTCAATGGTAATGCCAGCCCCGGGGCGAGTGTTGAGAGGGTTCGTTGTCGTTCGCAATGTATCAGCATTGGCGATTGCATAGGTCCAGACGTTGGACGATTCCCAAAGATCCGGACGTAAAACTTCGCCTACAAAAAAAGTATTGGAATGCCCGTCACGAATGCTCGCATGGCTACGCGGTGTGACATATACAAACGCGCCGTTGTTCTTGTACTTCGTCGTATGAACTAAATGGTCGGGACCAAGGGAACCATTAGAAAAAGCGTAACTCGACGTGGCCGCTTTGACTGGTAAATAGGCTTCGCTGATTCTCTCGCCCGTTTCACTGGGACACCAATATACAGGAGGCTGAACCAAGATCCCTTCGCGCTTTTGCTCACTGTACATCCACCAACCAAGATCATCAACATCGCGATTCCACAACCCTCCATCGTCGACCGATAGCAAATTGAAAAGATTCGATTGTTCAAGTTGAGGCAGAATCGAAATAAATCCACCGGCTCCATTTTTGTCTTCTGGCGTCAACTCTCCGCTACATTGGCTGATAACAGCCATTGACTCGCCAATGTCATCGCAACCGATTCGGCCAGGCGGGAAGACCTCAAAAGAGGACTCATAATTGGCAATCGCTAACCCGATTTGGCGTAGGTTATTCAGACACGTCGTTCGGCGAGCAGATTCTCTAACGGTTTGTACTGCCGGCAATAGCATTCCAACTAGAATGCCGATGATGGTGATTACGACCAATAATTCAACAAGAGTAAAGGCGTAGTGGCGAGAACATTGCTGAGTTTTCATTTTTGCCCTACCGCCCAAAACACGGTAATAACCGAGAAATACTGAGTAAATTTAAAATTCAGCAATATGCCGAGTTAGATTTCGCTACGCTCGTGACAACTAAACAGTAGCAGGCATAATAGTACCGCAGGATGTCAAACAAGTAAATTTGGTTTCAAGAATTGAATTCAGCTAGATCAACCAATGAGATAGAAACAGCTCGGCAACTGGCGGCGCGATGCAGTAAAGCGTCGCCGCGTTTGGCGATGATTGCTGCTGGAATTACGGGGAATCGATCGGATGCCGAAGATATCGTTCAACAGGCGATAGCAATAGCGATAGAAAAAAACATGAGTTTTTCGTCCGAATCACATTTTGTTGGATGGTTGGCAGGAGTCGTTCGAAACTGTGCCTTGAATTACAAAAGAAAGCTCTCGCGGCGAGATACTCATCCTACAGACCCCACCAAGATGGCTTCGGTTGAATCGGTCACTGAATCATCTAGCCCGATCGATTCAAAGACAGGCCAGTTGAAACCGTTGCAGAATTCTTTTGATGATCGAGTTAGAGCGGCGCTGCAATGCATTGCTCCAAACGCACGCAGCTGTTTGTTGCTTCGGACCGTTGAAGGATTGAGTTACAAAGAGATTTCGAATTTGATGAACATTCCCCAAGGCACCGCAATGAATTTGGTCCACCGAAGCAAAACGAAGCTTCGTGAAATCCTAGCGGACCATGAGTCGTCAGGTAAAACGAGTGCGACGAGGGAGAACCACCATGAATGACCAACACCAACCAAACAACCACTCAGATCCCGCCTTAATGGACAGGTTCCTCGATGGCTTGTTGAATGACGCAGAAGCTGAGGAGTTTCTCTCCAATCCAGAAACTCGCCAAGAAGCCGCGCGACAACTCGAACTCCAAAATAATATCGATGAAGCATTACGGCGGTCGTTCGAGTTTGAGCCGCTAAGCGCGGAGACTGTTACTCAGCAGGCTCTAGGGAGCCTCCTAGGGAAATCACACTCAGGGCCGCAAGCCAATGGGTTGCTTTCAAAGCTTAATTCGGTTGCAGAAAGCTCCGTATTTAAGGTGGTTCTGGCAGCATCGCTGTTGATTGCCATCGGCGCTGTTGGGTGGATGTATAGCGGCTCTAAAGTAATCGGCCCCGAATTCCGTCCCCGTTCGTTGGCGATGCTTTACGAGGAAACCAAAGATCGTGGATTTCGGCCCTACTACAATTGCGAAGACCCGCAGCGTTTTTCTGATACCTTTGAAGCGCGGCACGGGCACCGACTAGCACTGTCGGAATTGCCCGAAGGCTCGCGCATGTTGGGGCTGTCTTATACCGGCGGTGTTAGTCGAAATACCACCGCTATGCTTGGTGAAGTGGACGGCAATCCCGTCATGGTATTTGTCGATGAAGCCAGTGAGCGCGACCAAGCTATCGCGAGCGTCGATACTGGTTCAAATTTGAATGTATTTCTGGTGGAGAAAAACGGACTCATTTTCTGTGAAGTCACGCCTTTGGATTCTGCTAGATTGATTCAGTATTTTGAATTTCTTGAGAAGCGATAGCTTCTAACACGCATTTAATTCTTTCACAAAGCCTATTGGATTAATCGATCCGGTAGGTTTTTTGCTGCATGGTGTTGCTAGGTTTGAGAAGACGAATCGGTTTTCTTTTGAGAAATCTTGAAATCGTGCAAGAGAAGTTCGAGGGCGTGACAACTATAAGTGAGAGTCATATTGGGCGATGAAACATGGTTGTGAAACCCGTTTTTACCCGCAAACTGACACGACTGCTCATTGACGTCATCCGCGGCCAACGAACCGAGCCGCAGCGGCGCGAGTTCTCCGCATCAGCGCTGTTGGGCATCATGGGCCCAACAGGCCTCTATGGTCGGCATCACCGCAACTAAGAGCAACGAGCGAAGACTCGAACGGTTGGTTGCTCTTTTCTTAAAGCCAAGTCACCCTCGGATGACTTGGCTTTTTTAGTACGTTGACGCCTAACAATAGCTAACGACACCTAAGAAGGAACAATTCTTTATCCGATTCACTCGGTGGTGAACTCAACGGCGCCCAACTGCTCCTTGAGATGATCGACAATCTCCGTTGACATGCTCTTGCGGGCGATATGGATCGAAGACACGTTCGGCAAAGCATCGATCAATCGCACAATACGAGTAATGTCGACTTCCGTCAGCGCGTTTCGCTTGAAGCGCGGGTGATCAAAGAAAATCAATTCGATTGGCGAAGTGTCCTTTACCAACCAGGAAGGAATCCAGCCTCGGCGACCATCGCGCATCGTTGCGGCCGCACCGTAGTTCTCCAAGTTTCTCAATCGCTGCCGATTGAGGTGATTGAAGGTGGTGCAATCGTGTATTCGATACCCCAAGATGGCCGCGATCAAAACAGCCGCCAACCCAATGAACAGAAACCTCGTTGCAGGCTTGGCTACTCCGGAGTCGGAAACCTCGTTTCCTTTCAGATCTCTGGCAGACATATTCTAGATCAGGCCTTCGATCAGTTTGCCACTGTTGGCAATCTTCATCGGACGACCGCTGGTGCTGGTGAAGGTCGTTTCTAGATCAATTCCCAGCGCCTTGCAAACTGTCGCCATCAGATCTTCGGACGAATAAGTTTGACCTTCGACACGCGTTCCATCTTCGTTTGTCTGACCGATCGCCACGCCCGGCGTCATGCCGGCTCCTCCAGCAACAACCGACCAGCTGCGCGCCCAATGGTCGCGTCCGGTGTTGCCGTTGATGTTTGGCGTGCGACCAAATTCCCCCATCCAGATCACAGCCGTATCGTCAAGCATGCCACGTTGGTCTAAGTCTTCAAAAAGAGCACTCATGCCACGGTCAAGTTCTGGAAGCTTGTTATTTTGCAGTGTGTCAAAAATATTCTGGTGGTTGTCCCATCCGCCGAGGTTCACTTCTACGAAGGGCACGCTGGCTTCCACTAGTCGCCGCGCTAACAAACAGCCGCGACCGAAATTGGTATCGCCATATCGCTGTCGCACATTTTCGGGCTCGGTCTCCACTCGGAACGCCTTCATTTGCTCGCTGCTCATTAAAGTCACCGTTTTTCCGAGGACTTTGGCATGTTCGATAGCAGCTAAACCTCGATTCTGATTGATGAATCCAGATTCCATCATTTTCAGTGCCTCAAGTCGGCTCGACACACGGTCCGGAGAGATGCCAAGGTTCAAATTTCGAATGCGTCCACTAGAGTTCACCGCGAACGGGGAGTACGCCATTCCCAAAAAGCCAGGGCCTTCACTGCCACCGCCAACGGAAACGAAAGCAGGAATCTCCAACTCTGGACGTTGCGAACCCAACTGGTGGGCCACGACAGAGCCGTAGCTGGGATGAATGATGTTTGGATTGGGCACGTAGCCGGTATGCATATAGTACCGCCCGCGCGAATGGTCTGCTTCGCGCGTGCTCATGCAACGTACGATGGATGCTTTATCCATTTGCTTCGCCATCATAGGCAGGTGCTCACAGATTTGCATATCGCCCTTGGTGGAGATTGGACGAAACGGCCCGCCGGTGCTGGCGCCGGGCTTAAGATCCCACAGGTCGATTGATGATGGCCCACCGCCCATCCACAGCAAAATAGCCGCTTTGCGATTCTTGGTCAGCGTTTGGGCGTTGGCCTCCAGAGTTCTGCCCATCGCCATGGCACTACCGACAAAAGCCGATGCCCCGGCAAGGTGGCTCATGAAGTGCCGCCTGTTCATCCCGCGCGGAGTTTTATAGTTCATTTTTTTGCCTGAGTTTCTAAGAAATTCGTTTTGTAATTGACTCGGTCAGTTCACCGACCAGCTTTAGTGAACCAAGATAAACTCATTGGTGTTGAGGATTACCCACCAAAGATCGCTCAACCCCTGAGGCAGATTGCCGTTGTTCGCATTGACCAGAGACTTTGCCAGAGCCACCTCATCGCGTGTAGGCTTACGTGACAAGCCCGCCATAAAGATTGCGTCGACCATCTGCTTCTGAGACATAGAACTGTTTGCGATATCCCACACCAACGTGCCTTCGGCAACTCCTGTGGCTTCGCGAATCATGTCACTGTTGAACATCATCAGGACTTGCGGAATGGAGCCATTGAAATTGGTCGCTTCTCCACCCTCGTCATTACCGAAGGCGCGATTGAACTGTTGCAACCACTGATTCTTGATCTCTTCCTGCTGTTCCCACGAAAGATTCTTTTTCGCACCTCCAGTCGTCACCGCCAACGATTCATACAGTTGCTCGGCCTGCATCTGCCGGAGGTAAAAGTGTGAGAATTTTGGCGTTTCGCCAAGTAGCGGATCGTCCGATTTGTTGGTGCGGTTTTCCTTACTTGAAAGTGCGTAAGGCTTGCTAAGCACAATCCACTGCAGCAACTGACGAAAATTGAATTCGCTACCTCGGAACTCATTGCCAAGGTATTCCAACAGGGACCGATGGCTAGGAATGTTGTGCGGCCCCAGATCGTCGATGGGGCTAGTGAAACCGTATCCGAGAAAATGTGCCCACGTACGATTGACGATTGCTTTAGCAAAAAACGGAGAGGCAATCGTAAGTTCAGCAAATTTCTCTCTCCGGTTAACGACACTCACATCGCCGCTTTTGTCCACTTCGGTGCCATCGACAAAAACTGGCCAAGCCGCAGCCACCAGACCGTTTCGCATCTCATAATAGATTTCGGCTTCGTCAAGATTGTTGCCACTCTCCCCAGCAAAGTTGACATCGCCAAGAGTCGCTGAGGTCTCCGTTGAAGATAGCATCTCGCCACGCATGGCGCGACTTTGACGGAAAAACGCATTCATCTCCCAGTACTTTTTCTGTTTCCAGTCGTTGAAAGGATGATTGTGGCACTGAGTGCACTGAACTTGTAAGCCCAAGAAGATACGACTGGTTGCCGCTGTCGCCTGAGAACCTTTTTCTGGGTTGACCTTGTCAATCAAAAAATTTGTCGCGCCGTTAAAGTCATCCATTCCCGGAGCAGTCGAACCTGTGGCCGTAATCAGCTCATGGGCAAACTGATCATAGGGTTTGCCGCGTGCGAAGGAATCTCTCAAGTACTTCAACATACCGTCGCGGTTGATCATCGATCCGTTAGCATTGCCGCCTGTTCGACCAATCAATAAATTGGACCAAATCGTCGTCCAGTTCCGCGCTAATTCTTCGGTGTATGCGTCGTCATATAAAAGCCGTTCGACAAGCGCTTGCTTTTTGGTGGAAGCCTTGTCGCCAAGGAAGTTCTCGACTTCGTCAACCGAAGGGATCCGACCTATCAAATCAAGAAACACGCGCCGGCACCATTCCGAATCAGACGCATTGCGAGAAGGGGTAAGCTCGTAAGCATCCCACACCTCTTCGATCATCGCATCGATTTGGACAACCTGCTCTGGCAAGTTAACCCCAGCCGAACTTTCGGATGCTGGTTCGGTGGCGTGCAACACAGAGCAACCAAACATCGTCAGCATCATGGTCAACGCTGGGCATAACGTGAGCACCAATCGCAACCTACTGGCCTTCGTTTCTACGCCCTCGACTGTACTGACCGGGCACCGCGTACCCAATTGGATCTTTGCCTCAGATAGGCGATCAGCGGATAGGCGATCAGCGGGCTTTGATTGCAACCACCTGAATTGGTTGAAATGGTGGATATTTGAATGGCTTCGGCGCATTTGCTATTTCCTTGTGCAATGGCGAGATCTCAATTATACCCCAAAAAAACTCCTAAGATCTTATGTCGTCGGAAGTTGTCACAACCTAACTGGAACGAATTGGAACGAATTGGAACGAATTGGACGGCGACGGTCTCAGCGAGACATTCAAAAATCCTCCTGCGGTTGTACTGAACCAGCAGATATTGGAAAAATCGGCATTTTGCGAGGGAAAGAATCTAAGCCATTTTTTTGGAAAACGTCCAAAAAAACGAGCAGAGGTCGAAGAGAGCCTAAAACGAACGACAAAATGTGTTTGATTTTTAAACACATGTGCTTTTTTGATGTGTTCAAAAATGCAACAGGCCGGTCTGCTGATCAGCAAACCGGCCTGTATTGAGCAAAATACTCTTATAATTGCGACCTTGATTGCCACTAAAAAGCGACAACCAAGGTACTGCCTCGTCTCTATTCCGCTCTTCATCACTTTCGCGATGAAGAACGAACCACTTCCAACTTACAGCAGTGCAAGAGGCGTGCCAAACATTGAAACGTCCTCCACGAAGAACGAGAAGCAGCGATCTTTAATTTTCGCCGACAACCGAGAACACCCCTTAAAGCGTAATCCAATCGTGGTCTCGAGGGTTCTTATTGTTTTTCCTGAGTGCGAGGCCATTAACGAACAGTCGCCCGGCTGAAAACACCTTTTCGGTTGCTTTGGGTTGTCGGGGTCTAAAAGTTGTTCGACAATCGGTTATTCGACAATCAGGCAGGTCACTTTTTGAGCGATCCATCCAGTTTCCTAAGTCTTGAATACTCAACAGAAGCGCGGTCCTAATTTGGTAACGCCAACACGCAAATCCAAAAAACTGGTTTTCTCGATTGGGTCCATGATGGTGCTCACTTTCGTGGTGGCGATTGTAGGGGTGCTGCTTGGACGCATGTTCATCGCCAGTCGTTCGGGCGAGACTAACAGTGTGGGATACTTCGCTATCCTTGCTGCAGTTGCCCCGACGGCAGCATTGGTGGGTGCAGGTACGACCTTCCGCATCCTCCAGTGGATGCAACGGCAGGGCAACTAGTGTGCTAAAGCATGCCGCGCAGGAATCTACCTCTGATCACCAGAGATAGCTTTGTTGCCAAACCCTAGCTCGAACTTCGTCCCCTAGACCAAACGGAATCAGATTTTTACCATGGTGCCACCGAAGTACAGCATTGGGATGGAAATCTATGGGAAAGCCTCAACCAGAATCACCAGTACAGGAAATACTGGAAAAGGTTCTCGGCTATCTAAATTTCTCTTCCGGTCAGCACGATCCAAAGTTCTTCTCCAATCTTGACTCGATCTTCCGTCATTGTGACGCGCTGACGGCCTCGAAAGAATCATCGTTATCAACTGAGGACCACGCCAATCCTACGACCGCACTTGTTGATCGTGTTGCCCAACTACTCCGTCAACGGCTGAACCACCTCAAAGAGTCCAACGATACATTTCGAGATTCGGTTCAGGCTGAGAACATATTGAATCTAGTATTCGAAGATTTTCTGCCCGCTTGGCTGCTGCATCACCGCGACCTTTTCTACCACCAGAACAGAGATTCGTTATTCAATTCGTTTCTCACCGCGCGGGTGATTGAAACAGTCGCCGCCCAAGCATCCCAAAGCGACAGCCCTCACGAGATTATTTCCAATAGCATTGCGTCTTTGAACGATCATATTGGCCATCGTCCTGTTGCGACGCTGACATCCCAGAAGATCGAGCCCTACGTAAACGAATGGGTTCGTCCAATTCCTATCTACGTCAAAGGCGCGGGTGTTTGTTTTGGGAAATACGAGACGCTCGCACGCATCGCCGTTGAAGTGCTTTACGCAACTGACGCGGAAATACTACGCGCCGCTCAGTTCGACCCTGACCATTTAGAAGAACTGGCAATAGACCCGCGCTCATTCGATTTTGATCACCCGGTCAACAAACGCCCCAACCACCATTTTGGCACTTGGGACGAACATATCGTGGACAATCGAGGATACTACACGCGATTTATCGTTCACCAAGTCACGTTGGACTCCCTGTTGCAGCGTATTGACGAGCTGAAATCAAACGACGACTACGACCAAGACCAGCTCATGTTTGAAGCGGCTGCCGCACTCGCCGGCACGATGCTGATGGGATCCGGGATCAGTGGCGGTGCGCCGGGGGCCTACGACTCTAATACTTCGCTGGGATCACTACTTCCGACCATCGCAGGCTACCGCGATTCGTTTTACAGTTCGTTGGCCAAACAAATTCGTCCAAAGCATCAACAGCATTTGGAGAAAGAGTCGCAGATCAAGAAACAGATTTTTGGCGGCGTCCGTCAGCACTTGAATGCCCAACTTGCTTCCCGCCGCGCGTATCAGTTGGTCAACTGCCGGTTGGCTTCGATTTTTGCTCGCATGGGTTTCCCGGCGGCCGCCAAGGAGCAATCGGAACTCGTGCCGGTCGCTTCGGCGCGAATCATTTGCCAGATCGACTGCCTTTTGAGCGAGGCCAACCGTGCGATTAAAAACGGGCAGCTCTCCGAAGCCCTCAAACGCATTCCGGAAGTCAAGCAACTGCTGAAGCGCGGCATCCAGTGCGGGGCGATCGTTGACCCATGGAACATCATCGGCTTTGACGGAAACTACAGCCTGTTTCCGGCCATCGAAAACTCGGTGCGTGATCATCGCGCTTATGAGTTGGTGGATTTGGTCGAGTGCATCATGGCAATTTGCTCAAAACTGTGGAGCGAGGCGGCGGCGCAGGACCAAGAAGAGATTTCTATGCAGATCCGCGAAGAGTTTTCCGCGCTGATTGATTGGTGGCGACCATTTGCGGCTCACGAAGTGATGTCCATGGACGCCGTCGATGGACGTGACATCTTCCAAGCGGCCGAACTGGTGGCAAAAGCATTGCGATTGTGGCATCAGGGCGGCGCTGAAACTGGCGACATCAGCTTTTGGGCTGGCCACGCTGACCTGTTCGATTCTCCTAAAGCTTATACGCTAGTGGTCGATTCGTTGATCCACCGAAAGGACTACTCAACGGCGATGGCGCTTCTAATTCACTGGCTCAGCCAAGCCAGCGTCATCGGACTACAACAAGCCGACAGTTCGTTTCACAACCTAGCATTCCGATGGGTTGTTGAACAGAAAAAACTGTTGCTGGCTAATGGCAGTAGCCTCGACGAAGATAAATCTGAGGCCGAGAAATCGGATGCGGACCAATCTTCAGAGACCATCTGGAATCGAATCGCCAAATTTTATGACTTTATCGAAGCCAACGCGGATCAGTACTGGGAGGTCCCAGATTTCACCCTCGACCGTCTAGCCTCTGGCTCGAGCCGGGCTGAAGATTTGGTTACTGAGATCGACCAACAGGATTTCGATGGCGAAGATGAAGATGAAGAAACATCCCTCTTCAGCGCGGCCTACGAGAATGTCACGTTCAGTGATTCGGCCGACGACGGAAACGAAGGCGAAATTTACGACACGCGTGGATCTTCGGACGAGGCACTTGAGGCGGAGGCCGACCGAGTGATGGACCGGCTGGAATTTTTAGGAACCGTTGCCAGTTACTGGCGGATCGCGGCGACCATCCCATTGCCAATTGATCGAGAAAACGGCCCGCCAGAGCTGTCGCCCGGGGATAAACAGCATCTTCAAAAAAAGCGTCAAACCGTTAGCAGTTGGCTGGATCAGGCAAAGCGAAATTTCGAGAAGCTAACCACCCTCGGCGAGACAATCAGCCGCTATAAAATCCCACGCAACGGAGTCGACCAAGATTCGATGTTGCAGTACGACCAAAATCGTCTGTACAAGGAATCTTTAACCGATCAAGCGATCCTGACCTGCGTTGAGACAGAGAATGCGATGCGCACTCTGGAAGCTGTCGTGCGGGCCATCGATATTCTGCTGAACCCGCAAGACAACCTGGTCGATCGACTAACGGAGTACGACGATTCTGGAACTGATTCCGATAGTTCCTCCCCGCAAGCGTTAATCGAAACTTATGCGGGCATCTTGCTAAAAGACAACGATCGCATCCTAGCCGTTTTCGATGAGCTTAAAGACTACTTCAACGAACGCACGACCCTGTATGTGCCCCTATCCAAAGGCGGGCGACCGAACAGCATTGTCGACGCGCGAGTAACGCAAACGGCGTTGTTGGATCTAATGCGATCATTTCCAGCAATTGGATTGCTAACGCCCACTTTTGAACTATCGCAAACGGCTTTGGACATGGAACGCAATCAGCCTCCGCTGCCGGGTGCGGTGACTGAGTTCGACGAAATGTTTGAAATTGCATTCACGTCTATGGTGGAATCCGTTGTCGCTTCGACTGAGCAATATGAAGTTTATCTCAGCGGAACCGATAGGCCTGAAAAAGAGGTGATCGCTCAGAAAGAAAGCGTGCTGTTCGATTGTGTCGAAATGCTAACCGAGTCGATGCTGATCTTGTGGCTTAAGCACAGTCAGACACTGCGGTTGAGCGTGATGGAAAAGGTCCACAAAAAAGCAGCGATGGACGAATTAGTAAAATTTATCACCGAATACGGCGGCGATCTGTTTACTCAAAATTTCTTGCACGTCGGTAACATTCGCGCGATCCTTCATCAGGGCGTCGGCGATTGGTTGGGGCAAGTTCAAGAATCGCATAACCCACCAGACATCGCACTGTTTCGAGACCTAGGCACTAAATTGCCAATGAAGATAGCCGTGCGGTATCTGACGCTTGTCCTCGAAGGTGTGCTGGAAAACTTCAATGAATACCGGGATTACAATACGACCACGACGCAGTCTGATGACGGTGCGCTGCTGCATATATTTTTTCAGTTTCTGATTCTGCGTAGTCGACATGATCGGGTTTGCTGGAATCTAAACCCCGTCGTGTGGGCTCACCGAATCCTAGTACGGCGACAGCAAAGCTCCGTCGCGCGGATGTGGCGTAAGTCACTTAAAATGCGTGTCGGTTCGGAGGCCCAACGGTACGTAGAATCGCTTAATGAGTTGCGGCGGGAGTACTCGATTCAAATGAACTCTATCGGTCGAAGGGTTGAGGGGCGTTTCGGATCGGAGATGCAAATCGATCGTCTTACCGCGTTGGTAAAACCGGCCATGGCCGAAGACGCATCGGCGGAGAAGGCTTTCAACTTGCTCCACCAAGAAGCCAAAGCGTTTTCCCGAACCACGTTGGGGGTAGGCGTCGATCTGCCGGCTTGGTTGGCTGCGCTGGAAAACGAAGTCCAACAACGCTTGCTTCCAGTGCGGCTCAGAACGCATCAGACATCACAGCACTGGGGGCAGAAACGTGTTCTTCCTGTCGCCGATTTGCGAGAACAATTAGAAGAGTTGCCTCGCCGCAATCCGGATCAACGGTAGCTCACAATGGCGGTCGGCCAACCGCTTAGGTTACCGCCGCCTTGAAGCATAACGACGCAAGCCCAATGTCCCTTGCTCTCTCCGGTTACACAGAGTTTTGCCCAAATAAAACCGGGGAACTTGCGCTCCTCCGCTACAAGGCAAATGCCATTAGGCGCAAACCTTTTGGTATGAAGACCACTTGCTGCTAGGCGGCGCTATACCAGAACCAAACTCTCTAGCAATAGCCGCAGCTTCCGCAATTCACCATCGTGATCGATCTCTGGATCGTCGGTGGGCTGAATATCCACGCAAAGAGCGCGCTGGTATTTGACCGAACGCAGCTGACTAATGATTCGGCCATAATCGACAACGCCTTGGCCCACACGAACCTGAAGTTTGTCGCCCGTCGAGTCGCGCAGATAAACGTTGTGCACATACTCCATCAGTTTGTCGTACGCCGTAGTCTCTGGGTTGCCCAGCATGTAGTGGCTGGGATCCAGTGACAGACCTAGCCCTTTAACGTGTCCGCAGATAACGCCAACGGTGTCTGGGTCCGACGACAGGTTGCCATCGCGCGTGCGCATCGCAACACGCACGCCGTGGCGTTCGGCGATCTTCACAAGGCTTTTATATCTTTCGACTTCTTCGTTGAACGGAGTACCTTGCTCGCCGGACTCGACGGTCAGCGTCACGATTTTAGCCGCCTTGGCCAATTCACAGCATTTAGTGAAGATCTCAAGGTAGTCCTCAGCTTCAGTGTCAATCTCAATACTGAGCCCCGTCACTACCAGACGCTTGGTCTCAAGGCAGATGTCCAACGCTCTCTGAAAATCGTTCACGATTTCCGAAGGCTTCAGGTGGTTGCTGTCCTCGCTGACGTGGATATCGATGTGAGAAAACTCAAGATGGGCAAGTTTTTCGATGGCTTGATCAAGTGGCAGATCGGGATAGCATTGCGTAGTTGCAGCGACGAACACACGCAGTCTCCTTGGGTGTAGTACTTTTAGTTGATTAACTTACTGGGTAGCCGAGAAATCCTGCTTTAAGTAACAGACCCTCAGGCCCTCAGAAGCTTAAGGATTTACCGCGTTTCTGACAACACCAGTGTTAAATCAACTAGGATGGAGAACTGGCCAGAATGTAGCCCATCGGTCAGACTTAATGGTGTCAACGAGACCAGTTCCGTTGTGAAAAAAGGCAACCTGCCGCTGAAAATAAATTATCTCTCCAGAAGTGTGACAAATGATCCATCGATTCCCATTTTTTGCCACGACTCGCTTGGCCAGCGGCGCGGCGTTATCGCTGATACTCAGTTTTAGCTGCCCTTCATCGACGCAAGCTCAGGCCCCCAAAGCCGCACCGACAATTGTTACCAACGGCCAGACGAACGGTCAAACCGATGGCGAAGCCAAGATCGCCGAGGAGCAACCAGACGTATCGCCCGAGCTAATCGAAAAGCTCGAAAAAGCACTCACTGGCACCACGTGGACCGGCCAGTTCACCGTCGATGGTGGTCAAGGTCCTCCTGCGCCAGAAAGCTACGTGATTGGAACGGTCTCTCACGAGGGAGCAAACAACTGGATCATCAACGCGCAAATTGCTTACGGCGACCGCAACATTTCTTTCCCTGTTCCGGTGCAGGTGCGCTGGGCTGGACGCACACCGGTGATCACGTTGGATTCCGTAACCATTCCGCCGCTGGGCACGTTCGATGCGCGAGTCTTGATGAGACGCGGCAGCTACGCGGGGACTTGGCGGCATGGAAAAAAAGGGGGCCACCTGTTCGGCAAATATCTCAAGAGCGAAACGGCGAAAAAGTTAATCCAGCAGTAACCGCGGGAAGCAGCCTGTGAGATGAAATAGTCCAATGAACCAGTTGATCAGCGTCTAGCTTTCGCACCTTTGGCAAAATCCGCTTCGGATTTCCAGAACTGCAACACAGCGTTCAAACGATTGACTTCAGCGCGAGACGTTTCGAGCTGGTCTGCCATTGGTTTCCGCGAATCGTTGAGTCGCCCGGTTTCATGTTGCAAATCGGCGATTCGAGATTTCGCGGCAGTGGCCACCCCATCCCAAGCGACGGTCTGATTGTTCAGTACCGTCAACTGCTGCTGCAATTGCTTAATCAGTCTGCGGTGGGCCTTCAACTGCTTGCGTTGTTGATTCGATTTTGCCTCACCCTGTTCACCAGCACTATCATTCGCGTCTTCCGCTGAGAGCAGTTCCTTCAACTTCGCTTTGGCAACCTGATTGTCCTGCCGCGCGGATGCGATTTTCGCTCTGGCATCGGTTATTTTCTTCTGCATGTCGGAAAATTTGTTTTCAAACGCAATCACCTCGGTTGCAACCTGCTCAATTGTCACGTCGTGATTTTGCAGTTTGGCTTGATCCGCGTTGAACCTCTGACGTGCCGCCGACAACTGCTGTTGGACATCGATAATACGCTCTGAAATCGGTGGCGGGTTGGAATTTAACTGCCCTGATGATTCAGGCTTTTGTTGATCCCAAACCAGAACGTCACCTTGAAAACTACCAGCAATGACCCGTTTGGTACTGGCGCAGTATGCCAATCCCATTCCCATATCGCTCAACCCATTAAAGGTTTGCAGTTGCTTGCCGTCTTGTTGCCAGAGCTTCACGTTCGTGTCGCGCCCGGTCGTCAGCAAGTTACCGCCCGGGAGGAAACAAACCTCGGTGAGTCCTTTCCCGTCGGCCTCCCAATTCTTGATCTGCTTACCATTTTTCATCTCCCAGATCCTAACCGATTTGTCTTCGCTGGCCGAACCAAGAATCTTTCCATCGATTCGCCAAGAAATCGAACTGACCATCGCCTTATGTCCGGCGAGGTCGAAATTTTCATTTCCGGTCTCAGCGTCAGAGACAATCAGCCCGCCGTTGCGATCACCAGAAGCCAAGTTCTTGCCGTCGGGAGAAAATGCAATTGCCGTGATCCATTCGGTATGCTTACTCAACTCATATAGCAACCCACCATCTTCCGTTGAGTAAACACGCACGACTTTCTTTGGGCCACCCAGTGCCACCAAAGAGTGATCTGGCGAGATATCACAAGCGAGTACTGAATCCAGTTCGTCGCCAATGGTTTGCACAACCCTTCCTTTGGCAACATCCCACATCAACACGATTCCAGAATCACCAGCAACACCACCGCCGATCAGTAGGATCGATCCGTTTCTGCTAAATCGCAACACTTCAGGGTTCCCGTTCGGAAACGAGATCACACCTTTGATCGCCAAGGTCTCAGTGTCAAACAGCACCACTTGTTTCGGTGCGGAGACAGCAGCGATCGGAGACCAAGGATTGACCGCGATAGCGCGAATCGGAGATTTCCTTTGTGTCCACAACTGTGGCTCCAGCGGCAATTTCGGCAGCGCGGGAAGCACGTCCGGACGCGCGTTGGGGTTAGCCGAAACTTTTGTCAAATCAGCTTTGGGTTTACGTTTCTTCGCCTTGCTGTTGGTGTTCTCCAAAGCGCCTTGATCGATCCAGTCACGCAACAACTTGATTTCAGCGGAAGGTATCTTTTGCCCGTTGGGCGGCATCTCCGGGCTGTCATCATGATTGACCAAGCGAAAGAGATAGCTTTCGTCAGCCGACCCGGCGTCGATCACCGAACCGCTACCGCCGCCTTGCATCAGCGCGACAAAATTAGCAATGTCCAAATCCGCTTCAGTACGATCGCCACTGTGGCAACTGGCGCAGCGTCGTTTCAGCAGCGGTCGGATTTGATCGTCGTAGGTGATTTTGGGCCTTTTCTCATCAGCGTCACCATCGGCGCGCACCGCGGTAGTGCTGGCCAAAGCGCACAGCAGAGCAACAACGCAAACAATGGACCTAACAGAGAGGGCGGACATAGTTGTTCTTTTAGGAGGTGCTTCTATTTAATGGTTGAACAAGAACTCGCTGGAGTTAAGCAGTGCCCAAAAGACATCTTCGAGCATCGTTTTCTTTTGTTTCTGATCCTCGGTGTCTTCAAACAGTGCCGTGATGTTTTCAATTTCAGCGACCTCCGGCATCCTTCCCAATATCCTTAAGTAAAGCCGCTGAATAATTTCTTCTTCGCCCAATTTTTCTTTGAGCCATTTGCCAACGAGATTTCCGCTTCTAATTTTCTGTTCGACTGTTTTGCCATTGATCAAGTGCAACGCTTGGGACAGATTCGGTTCTTTCTTCACCTCGCACGAACATACCGATTCACGTTTGCTGCGCCCAAATGTTTCTAGAAAATAGTTCGTCGTATTGCCATTGGCGATTTCAATCGCGCGTGCTCCAAGTGGCAACCCCGGAAATTTATTCCTCGTATCGGTCACCTGAGCAATCACATCGATCAACACTTCGGCCGGCAACCGACGTAGATACGCGTGTGAGAAATTGGTCAAATCACTTGCGTTGGTTTCATTAGCCTCGGTGCTCAACTGATAAGTGCGTGAGTTGCAGATATCGCGAACCATCGCCTTGAAGTCGTATCCTGATTCGGAAAACTTCTCCGCCAGTTCAGACAACAAGGGTTCGTTGACTGGAGGGTTGCTGACGCGCACGTCGTCGACTTCGTCAATGATTCCACGTCCAAAAAAATGGGCCCAAACAATATTGGCGAGATTGCGTGAAAAGTATGGGTTGTCCTTGGACGTTAACCACTCGGCGAGGACTACACGGCGATCTTTCCCTTTGACCTCAGCCATCGCGCCACCCAAAAATTTCGGTTCCATCACCTTCCCACTGACCGGGTGTTTCGTCTTACCCCCGCCACTACCGACAATGATTCTTTCGCGCGGGTCACTGGCTGGCTTGCGTGCTACTTTGGCAAAAAACGCGGCGAACGAGTAATAGTCTTCCATCGTCCAGCGATCAAACGGATGGTTGTGGCACTGGGCACACTGGATTCGCATCCCCATAAAACTCTGTGCGACATTCTCAGTAATCTTCAGCGGGTCTCTTTCCATTTCGTAGAAATTGGCCGGCGGATTGGTGAACGTACTTCCTCTCGCTCCCAACAATTCGACCACGATTTTATCGACGGGGGTGTTGGCTGAGATCTTTTCTTTCAACCAACGATGGTAGATCAACGCATTTTTTTGGCTGACGATATTTTTATAGGAGCGAATCTGCAAAAGCTGAGACCACTTCATCACCCAAATCGAAACAAACGCGTCCTGCTCCAACAAACGATCTATGAATTTGGACCGCTTATCAGAACCTTCGTCGGCCACAAAGTTCTCAACCTCTTCTTCCGTTGGCACGACGCCACAAATATCCAATGACACGCGTCGGATAAAAACTTCGTCGCTACAAAGACCTGACGGCGTGATCCGTAGCTTGTTCAATTTTTCGTTGATACGCGCATCTATAAAATTATTGACAGGCATCGGTTCGGGCACGAAATCTAGCCCCCGAGGCAGAGTCACGAATTCAGCCCCCACGGTGTGCGTGCCAAAGCGAGCCATTACCAGTGCTTCGCCGCGCTGCCCGGCGACGACGATGCCGTCTTTTGACACACTGGCAACCGAGCCATTGGTCGTTGAAAAGGAAGCCAGATCAGTAACATCGCGGGTCGTTCCATCAGAATAAGACGCCGTTACGCACAACCGCTGAGTCGCCCCATCACCATCCAAAATGGCAGAGGGCGGCATCAACGTAACCGATTGGACCTCGGGCACTTCTTTTTTGTCAAATTCTGCACCTTCAACCAACCAACGTTTTAGTGTTTGGTAGTAATCCGAATCACGGGAGAAAACAGTTCCCCCGGAGTGGGCGACTTTTCCGGTCGCTTTATTGGACAACATACAATCATCGGGCGTCGCCACATCAATTCTGCGTCCCAGCATTTCGCGGGTCAGACGGAAGTAGTCTCCATCGGGATCATACCCAAATAGAGAAAGCCTAAACCCGTCTTTACCGCGCGCCGCACCATGACAACTCCCGCTGTTGCAACCCGTTCGGGAAAACACCGGCATGACATCCAATTGAAAACTGACCGGCGGGTCATCCTCGGCAGACGCAACGGTAACAGGCACCGTCACCTCAAGCTCCGCATGGCGAATGCGCAGCTTCGTCTGTCCCGCCCTGAGCGGAACTAACCTCGTACCGTCAAGTTTAGCAATATCTTGATCGTGGACGACAATTTGTACTTTGTCGGTGACGTCATCGGTGACGCCGTTGTGGCGAACAGCTTGCCCCACAATTTTTTGAAAATCACGTTTACCATGAAGCTGGATCGACTGTGGAAACACATTCAAAGAAACGGGATCTTCTCCTTGCCGAGCCGCCATTGAATCATCGGGCAACCACACAACACAACTCAACAAGACCAGCGCCGCCGACAAAAACCTACCACAGTTGGTTCGAGCATTTCCTCTCACAAAATCTGTAATCATTAAATCTCCTCCGATGAAGGAGAAGATTTCTCTGCAACGACTGCTGGCGTTTTTTTGGCTTGAGCCGACGTTTTCTCTGGCGCTGTCTTGGAGTCGGCCGATTTCTTTTTCGCAGGTCGATTGACTTGCAGCAACACGTTGCCGGCGCGTGCAGTGGAAACCCCTCCGCCAATGGGAATCGCCACTTCGACGAACAGCCCTTTGTGAGTTCCATAGGGCGTTTTGTCAGTGGTGGTAATCTCAAATGTCAACGACTCGGTCTTGCTGTCGAACTCCAACGGTCCAGTGACGGTGGTATGTGGTGGCAGACTACGTAACTGCGCTCGCGCGGTGCCCTTAAAATCGACCAGTTGTTCTAACGCAACTTCCGCTGACAGTATTTGAGCGCGGCTACCAACGACCCGGTCAGCTTGGGCCTTTACAAAGGGTTCGGCAATCTCCAATTCGCACAACTGTGAGGACGTCCATGCGAGGCCTTCGACATTCGAATTTGCGATCACATAAAACGGCCACTTGCCCAGTGCCGCACCGTTGTTCGCATTAACCGGATACTCGAACTCCGATTTATCAGGCCCGACTTGCAGTTGATGATTCGTACCGAGTCCCGGCGGACGATAGGGAAACTGCAAGCGGATGACTTCTTTGAATCCTTCATCACGTCGGATAAGAACTTTGACTTTAGCGGATCCGTTTCGAACCAGCGGCGCCTTCAATGGCACACAGTCGATCGAAAAAGGAAGCCGTTTGGTGACACCGACGGCCAGCCTATCAACATTGCAGTAGTGATAGGGAGTATTATTGGGAATCCCAAGAGACCAAACCGCCGGCATCTCAAAGCGGCTGTCCAAGTCCATCGCTTCCGATTTCTCTTTGTTGTCTGACTGCGGATTCGGATTGTAAATCGAGGCAGAGAAATCGACCAATGCACCGGCTAGCGGTGCGTCGTCATCTGCATCAAAGACGATCGGCAACTCTGCCACACTTCTGGGCATGGGGACCGCCGTCATGCAGACGCCATCGGGCAATGGGCCGTGATCTAAAGCAATTCCAGTGGAAACAAAGTCTTTCTTTACCGACATGATTGCCGCAAAACGACCGCCTCGAGGAACAGCAATCGATTGTCGCTTCTGCGAGAATCGATCGTTGCGCTTGATGGCCAAAGCGACGCTGGGTTTTGCTAGGCTCATCTCTATCCGGTACGGGAAAGCTTGCTCAAACCGGTTTTGATAGTCCCTGATTCGAACATAGTAGTCGCCGTCGGCAGGGACCTTAAACCGCACCGTTGAATCAGGCCGAGACGGATTGTCGTCGTTACCCATGAGATGTTTTTTCTTCTCGTTGAAGATATTGAGCATTGGATCTAACCCCGATCCAATTTGTTTGGCAAACGCGTGAATGTCCCACGTCTGCCCCTTCCTCGCAGAAATCTTGAAGTATTGGACTTTGGTATTGAGCCTGCCGTTGATTGCCGATGGCACTTCGACCGTGACAGCCGTGTTGAAGTCAATATTTTTTGCATCGACCGGCAAATCAAAATCGTCTAAATCAGCAACGCGAAACTTCACCGGCGACGGCGAGACACCATCGGCATCTGCGACAATTATCCCATCTCGAAAGGCATCACGTTGAGGAACGTCAACGTCAAACATGGCGGTTGCATCCGCGGAAACCTGATTTAGGGAAACACCGTCTCCCGGTTTTCCGCCAGCGGGAAACACTGATTCGGGTCTCGGAAAATCACCCACATGCAGTCGGTAGTGCGACTGGGGCGTGCCTTGAAAAGCTGATTCGGAGACGACGACGGTGTAGGTACCATCCTCGGGAATCATTACAGAAAAGAACCCATCTTGATTGGTCAGCACTGTGTCATCCGAGAAAGCAATCGATGCCGCGCTGGGAGCATCTGCGTAATGCGGCCCCAGCAGTTCGATAACAGGATCCACAAACGCGCCCAAACGCATCGCTTCAATTTCGACCGACAAACGTTGGCCCTTGCGTAATTCCAACCGAAAGCGATCGACATCCTCGGCGGGAAGCGTGCCATTGACCGTTTGATTCAAACTGACAGATTGTGCCTCTGAAAAACTATTATTAGGTTCAGCTTCTGTGACGTTAGGAAACGGACCAACGAACACGCTGCGAAAATCTGAGATGCCGCGGTCATTGCGAACCTGTGCGACGTGTTCACCCAACCGGCAGTCCTCCGCGACTAACACGACCACCTCAATTTTTTTCTGGTCGATGACCTTGAAAGATTTTGCTGTGATACCTTTATCGTAGAACAGAACCTCAAGTGCATTATCAAGCCTCAACCCAGAGAACGTGAGTGTACTTTCGCGTCCGCGTTGGACGCCTCGAGGCAGAATCAAATGAAGCTCGGGCGACGCACCAGGCGCAACAGGTGCAGCGGCGAACGTGACCACAGTTGCGCACAGCGACCAAAGCGTGATCACCAACAGCCCCATCGCAATCCCAAACCGATAGCGGCGGGCAACAGGATCGCAACGGCAGACATCAGATTGAATCACCAACGGAAGTTTCATGGGATCGTGAGAATTGCAAAACAACGGGAGTCGCCACAGCGTTGTGCGACACTTGACATCGGTTTAGACCAACAACTCCTTGCAGACTCTTCCACCGTCGACGATCTCGACAGGTCTGGCTCCGGGAGCCATGAGTTCTTTATCAGCGTTGATTCCAAGACAAGAATAGATCGTCGTTGCCCAGTCCTGCACCGTCAGCGGGTTGTCAGCCGGTTCGCTGGCCGTTGCATCGGAACTTCCATAAACCTGACCTGCTTTGATGCCGCCGCCGGCCAACAGACTGCTGAAAACCTTGGGCCAGTGATCGCGGCCCGCGTTAGCATTGACTTTAGGTGATCGCCCGAATTCGGAAGTCACGCACACCAACGTTTCATCAAGCAAGCCACGTTCTTTTAGGTCTTCGATCAATGTCGCATAAGCCTGATCGAACGAGGGCACCATTTTGTTCATGCCATCTTGAATTTTATCGTGGTGGTCCCAACCACCGTAGGTTAGCGTTACGAACCGCACACCTGACTCCACCAGTCGCCTAGCGAGTAACATTCGTGCGCCGGCTTGGTTACGCCCATATTTATCGCGCAGTTTCGGATCTTCTTTTTCCAGATCAAATGCCTCTCGCGCTTTTTGAGAACTGATCAGGCTATAAGCGCGATTGTAAAACGTGTCGACCGCATCTAGCGAATCCGATTGCTCGCGCTGGCGAAAGTGATCGTTGACCACTTCCAACATCTTGCGGCGTTTGGCAAAACGCTCGGAGGTTACCCCCTCAAACAATTGCAGGTCGCGCACGCGAAAATTCTTGTCTGCTGGATCGGCACCCACACTAAATCCAGAGAACGAAGAGCTAAGGTATCCCGCCCCAGCAAACTCATTAGGCTCATTGGGAATCAACACATAAGGCGGAAGGTTGTTGCGAGGCCCAAACTCATGCGACACGACACTGCCCATGCTGGGAAACTGTAACGCTGGCGATGGGCGATAACCAGTCATCATATTATGAACGCCACGTTCGTGCGCCGCTTCGCCGTGAGTCATGGAACGAACAATGGTCAGCTGGTCGGCGACCTTGGCCGTTTTTTTAAACAGCTCTCCAAAACGCACTCCACCAAGATTCGTCTCGATCGACTTAAAGGGGCCACGATACTCAAGCGGCGCCCACGGCTTTGGGTCAAAGGACTCTTGATGAGCCATCCCGCCAGGCAAAAAGATAAAGATCACAGACTTGGCCGAGCCTTCTTTGCTTTCGTAGAACTTCTGTTCAGCGCAAGCAGATTGCATACGGAAAAAATTCGAAAGCGTCAGCCCGCCAATAGCGCCTACCGTTAACAGATTCCGACGGCTGAGAAGGTGGTCGGAACATTTTGCAGAATTCGACATTAACAAACTCCCTTGTGGTGGTTGCTGCAATTGCGGGCGCTGGGCAATTCAAATTTCAGCGGCTTAGACCTAATGCCACCGACTTCGGAATTACACCACGGCCTTTTAACTGTTCTTCGGATCGCTTAAGCCCGGATGGCGATACAACTTTTTACGCAGTACAAAACTCTAGTGCCTAGTTACAATCCCTCTGCCTTTACAGCTTCTACAGCTTTTGCATGAATCGAAGCAAGTAGATTACAAGTAGATTACGCTACACCGCGACAACGGAAGTACAGCCGTGCCAACGCTTGCCGCAATCTCGTATTGACCATGGCCCTAGCGGCTTTCCCATTTCTTGGAACCTACTCCGACGCTGAATGTTCCGCCCAACGCCCAATGTTCCGCTGATTGGTATATTCTACGCCACAGTGATCAGTGCAGCATAGACAATTGCACTTAGGGATCTCCGACACCTGAACTTTATTGCCTAGTTTTAGGCCTTTTTCGGTAAAACGAGTGTTTGCTAACAAATAAGGTCGTCTCGCAGCTTGATTAAACCAAAGGGTTATTGGAGTCTAACCATGGTTTATTTCAGGTTGTTATCGGAAAAAGAGTGGGCCCGGTGCATGAAGTGGTGTGTGCGGACCAGCGATACCTTAGGTTCCAAGGGAGCCTATTAACTTATTGGGGAAAATTCATATTGGGCATGTTCGCTCTGACAGGGAAAAAGTTTGTCGATGGATGCGACAAGCTATAATCATGCAGATCGGAAACTTTTTCTGATTGAACAAACCCGCCTCCAATCTCTCCTTCAATTTACGTCAGACAGTATCGGCGTTCGTCTCGGAGTTCAGAAGTAGTCAGTGAGATCCCGCAAAACGTTGTCCACCCTGTACCTTTAAAGGCAATCAATGCTCAAGACGTGCCGAACTCCTCTTGTATTTTTGCTCGCAAAAGCCTGCCTTGTGCTTTGCCTATCGTTTGCTCTCTGCGAAAACACTTTGGGGCAGTTGGTCCACCCGGCTATTTCACATACGAGATCAGACCTTGAGCGCATGAAGCTCATGATCGAAGCCGGCGTTGAACCTTTTGAAGTTGTACAAATACAAGCCCGATGCGCAAAAGGATTTTGCATCAATTTCCTGCGCCGTTGGTAGCACCGCCTTTAGGCGGAATTGTAGCCCTCCGGCTAAAGCTGGTACTACGAACGCCATACAGGCCTCAATGCAAAATCCTAGCAAGCGAGCGGATATTTCCAAGAATTTCTGGATTCCTCGCTGGCGTGTCGGGCTTGTACTAAAGCTGCTTCAAAAGCTGATCGTTAGCCGATAGCCGCAATCCGGGATTCCGCGCAGCTCTCGAAAGTTTGCAGGTGTGCTGCCTAGTAACCACGGCAATTTTGCGGCCTAGTAACCACGGCAACTACCACCGGAACACCCAGCCTTGGGGACAACGAAAGTTGAACGGGCGGGAGCCGAAAAGGCGGGGCGCCGAAAAGCGTTCGTGGTCCTTGACACCGGTGCCTTGAAAACACGGCTCTGGAATGTTCGTGGTGTAGCATACGATTGCGGCACCGCGTAACTCACGGGGCTGGGTGCCGGTCTGTACCGCACGACGGGAGCGCTGCCGACTATATTTCTCTGAAGCGGTGCACGGTTAATAGGCGTCGAAAAGGACGCGGCACGGTCGAACGAAGGTGCACTCTGAAAAGTAGGAACAGGAGCAGCTCCTCGTGTTCCACTTTGCGCTTGAGCGTCAGCGCAAACAACACTGACACATGAGATAACGGCAAAAGCAACAAACGCCGAAGATTGAATTTTGAACATTGTGACCTCGTGGGGGGAACTAAGGTAAATAGGGGACTGCAAGATTTCTCTTGTAAAGCCATTGCTAGGACGCTCAGCCCACCACATCCTTTCTGTTGCTTTGGATAAATCAATTCCAACGTACGACAACTAACAGGCGAAGCTCCTAGAACCAACTGCGGTGCGATTAATAGACGCTGATAGACGCTGCGATCATGGAATTGAACGACAGCTGATTCTTATAGACACTTCGGATTTCGCTAGCGGAATCACTGCACTGGGCGACGCTACTAGCGGTCTGTCAGAGCTGAGTTGACGTGTGGTGTGATTCGCGAGAATTCCTGATCGCCTAACCAATCATTTCAGCTCAGACGAACCAATAGACATTCTCGTGATTGCTCGGGGGCCATATTTACGCGCTCTCCGATATGCGATTTGAGCGTGATACCGGAAACATGCTCACGCGTGCTCAACGGCTGCCTAATCCTATCGCTTCAGCATGCCCGCAATCGCTCGCCGCATTTCTCGCTAAGGCGTGAAGCATCTCACCCGAAAAATTAGTTTGCAACGCAATGGTCGGGCATTTTGCGAAGGAACTAGCGTTACAAGCTACACAGCACCCCTCTCCGAGGCGTGTTCTCACATCTCCGAATGGCGAGCCAACTAAACTCCTTAAGATAAAGTTTAACGACTGGGATAGGGGGACCGCTTGTAGGCTTTTTTCAGAAAGTTGGGATGCTTCGGGTCGATGAAAGAAGTGGGGCGGCCCGATTCGAGGAGGCCAAGTCGTGATCATGGATAATTTGTCATGTTTTCAAAATGTAATTTCAAAAGCTTGTCGACTGTAGCGCTAGCTTCGTGCGCCGTTTTAATTTCATGCGACGGGAGCATCGCTCAGGAAGGAGGCAGCGTTCGGGAAGGGGGCATCGCCCAGAACACCGCCTCGTTCGTACAGATGCGCGATCTTCCGCCAATGGCTACCCATACGCAACAAGAGACGTCAACAGCCACTCGACTGATTACGATTAAAGAAGAAGAATCTGTTCCGCCTGCACCACAACATCAGCTAGGTGAAGCACGGATCATCACCAGTAAGAGTCTCGGACCATCAACTCAGCCGCCGCAACAGAACACGTCACTTTCTCCGAAAGAACGGGCTTCTCCACCGACACCCCTACAGCAGCCAAACGTCACCAGCGATGTATCGTTGACAAACAACGACTCCAGCACCGGCTACTACACTATCTCGTTTAGTCAATCGGACCAGCGCCCACAACCTGACGATGACTTAAGCGCACTCGAAGGTGAGACGGAACCTGATTCCCCTGTTCTGGAACAGTCAGAAACAAACAATGTGACCATCGACGATGGTGACGAAGATTCCGAACCAGAAAAGCTAAGCGACCTAGAGCTTACGGAAAACGAATCGGAAAACGAATCGGAAGAAGAATCGGAAGAAGAATCGGAAAACGAATCGGAAAACGAATCGGAAGAAGAATCGGACGAACTCGACTTTGACGAAGACGATGCACCTATCGCCCAATCGGAATTCGGCAGATGGCCAAGCAAATCCATTCAAGAAGTCGATTTGGATGTATTAGAAAGTGGTGCCGAAGCGCCCGAGGATCGCTCATTTGTGCTCTTTGAATCATCTCAAAGATTCGACGGTAACGTAAAGGCCGCAGAAAAAGTCTTCGCTTGGGCGGCCCCAAACATAAGCTATCAGCAGTTATACTTTGAAGACGTGGCTTTAGAACGATATGGGCAGACCGAGGGGCTGGTCAAGCAACCTTTTGTCTCAGCGGGCAGATTTTTGGCTGACTCACTATTGCTAAGCACGCGGGCCGTGCGAGATCGGCCACAGTCGTGCGATTGGCCACTGGGCTTTTGTCGCCCAGGCGCCCAGTCAACCATTACCGGCGCGGGAAAATGCGGTGGTGCTTGCTCATCTAGTCCGCATGGAAATTGTCAATCATGTCGTTAGCACCACTCGGCAGAATTCAGCGGCTGTCAATTCCATTAGCAACTAGTGGTTGGTCAAAGCTGAAATGATCAGTTAAGCGTAGTGGATTTCGCCAGAAATCCTTGGCTGATTAGGAATTCTGGCGAATCCCACTACATGTCAACTCAGCTCTGAAAGACCACTAGCCCGCTGTGATTGTCCGGTCCTGATGATTGGAACGGTTGTGCCCGTCAATCAGTTCCCAGCAGCACCACGACTGTCTCGACGCTAGTTTTTTGACAGCACATTCAAGTATCCAATCGGATCGATCGATACCTCATCGTGTGGAGTTGAGGTTCGTGGTTCCCCACCGCGAAGCGCTTCCCAAGCCCAATGGCCGGATCACCTGACCATTTGGGCTAAAGCAAAACTTGACTCTCCAACTTGGTTTTACGTTACAGCCAAGCCCATCCATCATTCTTTGAGATCTCAATGAGCCGAACTGCAACAATGGCTACCGGATTCTTTCTGATCTTGGCGGGCATTCAATTGCATCTGGTGGAATCGTTCACTTTGACGCCACGCATGTCACATTTTCTCAACGACACGTTTTCGCAACAAGAGTTGTCGGCGGCCCCAGCACTTTCAACCAACGTCGCCACCTTGGGAGATTTTGCTGCTCCGAGACAGGACTATAACTCCCCCTACTACCAAGCGTCCTACAGTCAACCGAGCGGCAATCAGCGCTTTTCATCTGGCCCTGTCGCTTCGATACGCGATACGGGAAGAAGTACAGTCGCGCCACCGCGTTGGTTTTGCTGGCCGGTACTTTTCCTCGGCGCTTTCCTTTTGCTTCAAGGGGCAATTACGCCTCGGGGCTAACGCTGCTGAGACGACCTTTACCAAAACAACTGGCCTCTCAATCAGACAGGCCTTACCAACAAAACACTAGCTTGAAACGCAAGCGGATGATGTCTGGTCTATCATCTGCTGATGTTTCGGCTAGTGTTTTTTTTCGTTTCGAAACAACCTCGGCGCGTCAAATGCCAAAAGCGCGTATTAAAAAGCTTCCCAAG
This sequence comes from uncultured Pirellulaceae bacterium, assembly GCA_938036435.1. GTDB lineage: Bacteria > Planctomycetota > Planctomycetia > Pirellulales > Pirellulaceae > Mariniblastus. Next base: position 65,232 of record CALHPU010000034.1, read on the forward strand.
TGTTGCCGTGCAACCTATGATGGAGCTAGCGGCGGGGATAAAACATACCGAATGGACTTCTCCGCGACCGATATTAACTGATCCGAGATTCTTAGTCGCAGACGAACCATGGGAAATTTTGATTGCCTTGATTTTGAAAACGTACAAAATGTGGCCGTTGTTAAATTCAAAGACCCTAAGGTCATGGATCCGGAACGGATTGAGAAAATGGGACAAGAACTATTGGCCTTGTTGGAGGACGACAACAACGAGGACATGGTCGTGAACTTCGAAAACGTTAGTTTCTTTTCAAGTGCAGCGATCAATAAACTGATTGTTTTGGAAAAACACATCCGAGCCCGTGGTGGTGAAATTAGGCTGACCAATCTTCGGCCAGAAGTTCGGGATCTTTTCAGTTACACCCATCTAGACCAAGTCTTTCAAATTCGCGAAGACGACAAAGAAGCGCTCGAGTCGCTTCGAGACTGATGCCTCCTGACCGGTTTAATTTCCCGGCAGCTTATGACCCCAGATTCGTAAATATCGACGACTGATGAACGCCAAAGATTGGAACTGGACTCTCGACCGCCAGATCGCATCGAATCCCGATGTTTGCCCTGACGTAATCAGACCGCTGTTGGAGGCTTTGGAACAGTTTCAGTGGAATCAAGATGACCGGTTTGCAATTCGAATGGCCGTCGAAGAAGCGCTGATGAACGCGATCAAACATGGCAATGAAAGTAATCCCGACAAACCCGTCCACGTTGTACTTAAGTTTTCAGACATTCAGTTCTACGGAAAAATCACCGATCAAGGTGTGGGCTTCGATCCCGACTGCGTACGCGATCCCACCACAGACGAAAACGTTGACAAGGCTTGTGGGAGGGGCGTGATGCTCATTAAAAACTTCGTAGATGAGGTAACCTACAACGCGACGGGCAATGAAGTCGAGATGATCAAGCAGCGATCTTCCAATGCCCAAACCAATTGAAGATGAAGTACTGTGACTGATTTCTCAGATAGCCTGCCGGTCAAATCCATTGACAGTGATTCGGCGCTAACCAATCTCACTAGCGCAATTGCATCGGCCAGCAAACAACAGCCGTCTTGGACGCACGACGATTGGCCGACCGAGCAACTTTCGCTGATCGCCGACGCGCAAGTCTATCGCTGGTTTGTCAACCAACAAAACGGCGGGCTTCAATGGTCGGCAAGCGATACCGCCAAGGGCTACATCGCTTTAGGATCTGCCTGCCTAACTTCCACGTTCATCGTCACACAGCGAGTCGCCGCCTTGAAACGCGTGGCAGGTTGTGACAACGCCAAATTAAAGCGGGAAGTTCTGCCGGGAATGCTTGACGGGTCGACACCTGGCACCGTCGGCATCTCGCATCTAACCACCAGTAGGCGCCACACTAGGAAACCAGTCATGCTAGTGACGCGCGAACAAGGCCACTGGCGAGTCAACGGATTCGCGCCTTGGGTAACGGGAGCAAGTCATGCCAAGTGGCTGTTGATGGGCGGCGTTCTCGAGAATGGCGACGAAATACTGTTCCTGTTGCCAACCGATGCTGCAGGCGTGAAAATCGAAAAGGGGTTCGAGCTCATCGCGTTGTCTGCCAGCCGCACTGGCGTTGTTAAGTGCGACTCTGTCATCGTTCCCGACGCGCGCGTTGTCGTATCGCCGCGAGAATCAGTTTTGGCCTCGCGTAGCGGCACCGGTGCCGGCAGTGTCCAAACCTCAGCATTGGCGTTGGGGCTGGTTCGTTCGGCGGTTGACTTCATCCGTGAGGAATCTGTTGCACGGCCCGATTTAGCAGAAACGGCCAATTCGCTTGACCAGCAATTTGAATTGTTGTTTGACCTGACCTTAAAGGTTGCCGAAGGAGCATTCGAATACGCTGGACAATTACGGGCCGACGCGAACAGCCTTGCCACACGTTCGACTCAGGCCGCCATGATCGCTGCCAAGGGTGCTGGATTTGTAGAGGGACATCCCGTCGGCCGATGGTGTCGCGAGGCACTGTTCTTTCTGGTGTGGAGCTGTCCACAACAAGTCGCCGAAGCAGGTTTGTGTGAATTGGTGGCGCGAGCAGAATAAATTCGAGCGATGAACGATTTTCAGCAGCTTGGCTCAACCGTCACGTCACAATCGGGGGCCTCAGACGGAACAGCTTCTCCCAATTTGCGTTCAGCCGATCAACCGCATCTCCAATCTCCACCGTGCTCCAACGTCCTTGGTCATCCACATCGGCCAAGCCCAGTCGGGCCAGCTTTCCCAACGCATCGTGAATTTCAAAATCGACGTCAACGTCGGTTTCGCGAATCAAGTACTGCTCTACCATCGAATCGATTTCGCGTTCGGTCATGCCCTCGGGTGAGGCGAGTGAGTCAGCCTTGTTTGCGGGATACGAGCCATTGTTTCGATCAGCACCAGTGCGATCCCACAGCAACATGAAGCACAGAATCGTCTCGAGTAGTTCTTGCTCCTCGGCCTCGTTGAGGATTCGAAAGATCACGCTGGAGTTGTTATCCAGATTTTTTAGGTAGAGACTGCGGGTGAGCCCAAACTGGTAATTCTTTTTCGTGCGGAAGTAACTGAGCACCGATTTCACCAGATATCCAACGATTGCTCCTAGAAATACCAACCACACTAAAATCGAATGCAGCGTAAACGCGACCGCCAGTACAATCGCGCCCCGCAACAACTTGAAAATGGTGATCGCTGCTCCGGACACCGTTGGCAAGATGATTTTTCCACGATCGATCATGGAGAGTTTGATCTTCGATCCCGGCAACAGAGTTTCCAAATCCGTTTCGGGGATATTCTTGAACGTCTTCAGATAAACTTTTGAGGCATCCAAAGATTCATCCATCTCTTTGCTTGATTTCAGACGGAACGCCATGATCAGCCGTTGAAACTCAGGTAGCTCAATCAGCTCTTCGCGATAAAAATTCTGCCAGCGTCTACGACGAATCTCTACGACACGATACCCTCGTGCGAATATTTCCAGCCGGTCGAAAAGGTCAAAATCAACTTCCAGTTTTACGTTCCATTGCGAGCCCATCGAAACGGCGCTCTGAATCTCCTCGCGCGAAAGTTTCTTGTAGTGTGCACTGTAAAGCAGCCCAGAGACCTCATCCAACAAACGGCTAACCTGGCGGTCCCGCGCGTCGGCCGTCAATTCTCTTATTTCGATTGAATCGTCGTCGGGATCTAGGGGCCCGTAAAGCTCTTCCAATCGAAGTAACGAAGAAAGATGTTCGGCATGAAAAACGGACTGCATGCGTTCACAAAGCTGCTTGAAGTCATGAGCGTTGGTACCAGCGAGGTCTAACGTCTGAGCAATCTTGAGCTTTAGGTCACCATAACGCACCGGAATAAAGGTCCGGCGTTGCTGTAGCCCTGCCGCGATAGGGTCTTGATCAATCGTCTGCACGACAATCGCATCCCCTTGATCCAATGGTCTCGCCTGAGGTTGCTTTCCTTTGTCTGAACTTATGTCCAACTTGGCTTTCTTGCAAAATGACATTGGGATGTGCGGCTGCATCAAGTTTGCCATACATCCAGTAACGAACACAAGCAATTCGAGCAGCGAATCGAAATATCGGCGATTTTCGCTGCGTAAAGTGGCGAATTTACCGCGCGGGATGCCGTCGCCGCCCAGAGCGTGAGGATGCTCGCAAGCTGGAAGCCTTATGTTTTACCAGAAGTTAGCGGAAAAATTTACAAACGAAAAATCGTTTTCGATTGTTTTGCTCTTCTAGTTTGTTTGTCGAATCGAGATTGTAAAATTGTCGGGCGTTTCAAAATCGACCCGTGGTTGGCTCC
>CALHPU010000035.1 GCA_938036435.1 uncultured Pirellulaceae bacterium
ATGCGCGACTCCAGTGATTGTTTCTACGGCGAGCGGTTCACGAGTGGTTTGTCAGGGATGGAAGTTAGAGTGTGTCATCGTAGCCGGAGTCGCCAGACTTCGGTTTTATACTGCTGAACTGAATTCTGGCGAATCCAGCTACCCAAAAATTAAATGTTGACAGACCACTAGAGTCTAACGAATTGAATCTTCCCAAGCCAGACGGTTGCGACCGAAGCCTACTCGATCGCCTTCACGAGTAGCGATTAAAGATTTTCAGTGGTCGGCGGCACTTCTAAGCGACCGCTTGAGGCACCGGCGTTACTTCCACCTCATCGTCTTGGTCATCAGGAACCAAAGGCATACCTAACAGCTTGAGAACCAAAGCGTAGATGTCGTAAAACACTGGAACCAAGATCAAGATCAGCAGAGTCCCAAACAACAATCCAAAAATCAAACTGACCGCCATAGGAATCAAAACCTGTGCCTGCAGGCTGGTCTCCAACAGCATCGGCAACAGACCGGCAATGGTTGTCATTGATGTCAACAGAATCGGGCGAAAACGCCGTTTCCCGGCCGACATCAACGCCTCGAACAGAGGTACTCCAGTGCGGACACGTGCATTGATAAAATCCACCAGTACAATCGAATCGTTAACGACCACGCCTGTTAATGAGATCATTCCAAAGATACTAAACAGCGTGACCTCCATACCAAAAATCCCGTGCCCCAAAAAAGCACCCGCCCAAGCAAACGGAATGATAGCCATGATGATCACCGGTTGGACGTAGGAACGAAACTCAAACGTCAACAGAACGTACATGCACAACAGTGCAACGCCAAACCCAGTTAGGATACTAGTGAAACTCTCCTGCGTTTGTTGTGCTTCTCCCTCCCAATCAAATTCCAGATTGGCTCCATATTCGTTCTTGTAACGCTCAATCAATGCAGGCTCAAAATTTTCCCGCATCTCTGCAACAATACTCGCCGCGTTCCCCTTGGTCTTGTCGACGTCAGCAGTCACCGTCACACTTCGCCGCTGATTGAGCCTGTTGATCTCGGCAACCTTACGCTTGTAATTCACATCCGCAACTTCCACTAACGGTCTCTCGACTCCTTGGCTGTCACGAATCCGCAAGCTTTCGAGTCCCTCCATCGAAACGCGCGACGACCGCGGATACCGCACCATCAACTTCACTTCATGTCGGCCGCGTTGCAGTCTCATGACCTCATCGCCAAAATAGGCCGCCCGAATCGTCTCAGCGACCGCCGCTTCGTCCAACCCCGATGCCTGGCCCTCTTCGGTCAAGCGAATGCTCAGTTCCCACTTCCCCATTCTCGAGTCATCTTCGATATCGATCACACCCACCTGCGTCGCAAGGTAAGCTTTACTCTCTTCGACAGCCTGTTCGATGTATTGGACACTCTTGTCGTCTGAGAGAATTTTGTACTCGACCGACGCACCACCGGGCCCCATTGATTGAGCGTCGAATTTCAGAGCTTCAGTCCCGGAAATCTTCTTGACCTTATTACGCCATTTTGCAATCAGTTCCCGCACGGTAACGTCACGTTCACCCGGCGACGTCAGCAGAACTGAAACCGTCGCGACGTGACTGCCGTTGGTGACGCCGGTTGGCCCACGCAAACGATCCCCGCTTTCGCCAACCTTCTCGTAAAGATTACCGACGACCGAAGGGTGGCCGTCGGGAAAATTCGCTGTCGCCGTTTCTTGAATCTCTTGATCGACGTCGAGAAAAGCCTCACGCAAGTCCGCCGCGGCAGATCTGGCAAAATCTCCACTGGTACCATTAGGAAAAGCAATCGTGGCACTGATCTGTCGACCGTCAATTTTCGGGAAAAACCCGATCTGCAAAAAACCGGCCTTTCCTAAGCCGACCATCATAAAAATTGCGCCCAGCATCGCACAGACCACAACGACTTTGTTATTCAGGCTGTAGTAGAGCAAAGGTTGGTAGAACCTTTCGATTACCCACTCAAGGCCCGAGGATGCCTTGCCGTTGATCCACGACAAAACAAACAGCAGAGGCTTGAACACGTAGAATACCAATCCAATAATTCGCGTGAACAAATTTTCGTCATGTGCTAGGTGGGCCGGCAAAACAAAAGTGCTCTCCAACAGAGAAATCACCAACATCGCGATTACAGCCAGAGGCATGATAGAAATAAATTTGCCCATCACGCCCGTGACATAGAATAGAGGCATAAAAGCAATGATCGTCGTCGTCACCGACGCTGCCACACTTGGCAACACCTCGACCGTGCCCTCGATCGCCGCCTTCAAGTAGGGCATGCCCTCCTCGCGCTTGATATAGATGTTTTCACCGACCACAATCGCGTCGTCGACCACAATCCCCAAAGCCATCAGAAACGCGAACATCGAAAGCATGTTCAGCGTCTGCCCAAAGACCAACAGTACAAAACCAGCACCAAGCACAGAGATCGGAATTCCCATCGCAACCCAAAACGCCAACCTCAGATCCAGAAACACAGCCAATACAATAAACACCAAAATCAAGCCTTGGATGCCATTGCGGCTGAGCAGGTCGATTCGGTCCTTCACATCAACCGAATCATCACCCCATGTTTCTAAATCGTAGCCGTGCGGCACCTTTCGGTCGGCAACATACTTCTTGACCGTTTCTACGACAGTAAATAAATCCTCTTCGTTCGTCTTTGAGATCTCGATCACTAGGCCCTCACGGCCATTGATCAAATTGACCGCAGTCGTTTCCTCAAAACCATCGATCACAGTGGCCATCTCACCCACCGTAATCACGTCGCCGCTAGGGCGTGTAATCACAGGGAGTTCCGCAATCCCTTCGCCCACCTCTCGTTTGTTGTCGCCCCGCAACAAAATTTCTTGGTTCGCCGTCTCCATTTTGCCGCCGGGCGTATTAATGTTCTGCTGACGCACGACTTGGCTGAACTGCCGGAGGCTAATCCCAAACTCCCGTAGCTTGTCCTCAGAGACTTCGATCGCCACCTCATAGGGACGCGAGCCAGCAATTTCAGCCGACGTAATCGCAAGCCCTTTGGGTTGAAATAGAGGCGCGAAAAACCGTCGAACAGGATTTACTGGGGCGGATGCTCGCAGATTCAGAAGATCTTGCCGGATGTCCTCTGCCAGTTGTCGTAGCTGCAGTTCGCGCTCTAAGGCCTCTGGTCCGTCACGTGGTGCCGAATCAGAAAGTTCAGGGCCAATTACACCCACCGAAATGGCCGCCTTTCGAAAGACGATCTGTTTTACGTCTGGATCCTCGGCACGGGGTGGGAGGAAAGCCTGAATTTGTTGAAGTTGCGAACGGACCTCGTTAAGCACTTTCTGGACATCTTTGATTTTGCTATCGAGCTCAAGCACGACAAAACCGCTGCCTTCGCTGGCAACAGATGTCATCTTCTTAATGCCCTCAACATTCCCCACGGCCGATTCGACCTTCTGGCAAATCCCTTCCTCAACCTCTTCGGGCGTTGCACCGGGAAAAGGGACCGTTACGAGAACAATCTCCAAAGCAAACGCCGGAAACACCTCGCGGCGCATAATCACCATGCTGATCGTACCCACGATCAGTGAAGCAATCAAAATCGTATTCATCGCGGGCGAGTTTTTGATGGCCCACTTGACGATAGAACGCATGAGTAATCTCTTTTGAGTATGTTAACTCTGGAGAGGTGTAAGTTTAACTATTTGACCGAGGAAACGGGACCAACCGAGGCGGCTTTCTTATCTCCTTCAGCAGGCGTATCGCTGGAAACGATCACCTGCGCGTCGTTGGTCGGTTGTGCCAGAGGAGAAACAACCACTCGATCACCCGAGCTGATACTGCCATCGATTGCTCGACAGATCACCAATCCCTGCCTCTTACCGTCAACCGTTCTTTCGGTGCGGTCGACAACTTCTAAACGAGCCTTCGACAGCTTACTGTCGACAACTTTCCAAACGTAGTTTCCTGGCTGCAATGCCAGTTCGTCGAACACCAGCAGACCTTCGTCATCGCCACCGCTAGACGTTTGGACCTCTATTCGGCATTTAACGTACATGTTTCTGACCAGTGCGCGCGGTCCTGATTCCGCATCAACAATTGGTTTGGGAACAATGATTCGACAGGGAATCGTTTTGGTCACCTCGTCACGCCCGATCCCATCAAACCGGGACAAAGTTCCCGTCCATTGAACTTCGGGAGCTTCAATTTCAAAAATCCTGACGTCTGTTTCTGGCAATTGGTAGGCCAGCAGTCTCGGATCGGACACCTTTTCTGCTGTAGCATCAACGCCGGCAGTTTCTTGGCCTTTCGAGTTCTGACGAACCCAATTCAATTCTGACGTCGTCAAATTGCAGCGCACCTCGGCAATGCTGGTGTCCTCGAACACGGCAATCCGATCCCCAACTCGCACAAAGTCATTCTCTTGCACCGACTCTTCGACGATCACCCCGTCGGTCGGAGCGACAATGGTGACCCGGCCTAGGTTCAGCTGCGAACGTTTCAGTTGATTCTCTGAAACTGTAACGGCTGATTTGAGCCGCACTGAAGATGCCTTCAAAAGTTCCAACGCATTCTTGCGTCCGGTTAACACCGTCCGAGCGTTATTGAGTGCTTGTCGAGCTCGGTCGACTTCGCTGCGAGACAGTGCGCTGGCCAATCTTTTGGTCCGCGCGAAATCGCGTTCTTGAATCTCCAGATCGTTTTCGGCAAGCTCAACGTTCCGCCGTTCGCCTTCGATCTGCCGCTTGTTCTCTTCAAGCCGCTTTTTCGACTGCTCAAGATCCGCCTTCAGCACATCCAAATCAGCCTGGTAGTCCTTAGCATCGATCTCGGCAAGTTTCGTTCCCGCCAGCACAAAACTTCCGGCCTGAAACTGAGGGTATTTTTTTAGGATCTTGCCCCCGACTTCCGACGAGATCTGTATCTCACGATGAGGCTTCACCATGCCCGGCACCTCTAAGTCCAGCGCCCCAAACCAATTACTTACCGGCGATACATCCACTTGCATGACCAGCGCGTCTGAGTCCTGTGTCGCAGGCTTTTCCGCGAGGCGGCTGAGCCAAATTGCTGCGAAAACCGACAGAAGCAAAATCAGCGCGGAAATCGAGTACTTGACTACCTCGCGCGAAACGTTGGATTGTTTTCGTTTGACGTACTTCTCAGTCATGCAAGCATCGGTAATTGAGTCAACATAGAAACACTTCGAAATCCGGCGGGCTGCGTCAGCCAATCACTCACAAAGCGCTTACTCGCGGTTTTGCATCAAAGTTGCCCTATCATACTCCGACAACCAGTGATCAAACAACAGCCGAGTCAAATTGTCCTTGCTTTTCGCTCTCAAGACGCTGTTGGGCTCCCCTAATCCCTGCAAGCGAAAATTCGTAGATTTGCCCGCCCAGCGCGTTGACTGAAAACTCTTTCTCGTAACTTCCATCGACTACAACCATCCGGTTGAGCGAATTTGCGAACCGATAGTATAGGCACTGGGCGACGATACTGAATGCTGTCTGGTGAATAAGGGACTCAGGCGCCTCGGGAGGTAATAACTGCGCGACGGTCGCAAAGACAGCATCCAAAAACGGCTCGATGTAGCCGTCGATCAATGGTTTTGCCGCAGCGGAAGGTTCAAGAATTTCCTTCATCAAGATCTTCACCGGCCACGGCTCGCTGTGGTTGCCAACCAGTCGATTCAGCAACAACAGAATCATGCCACGCAAGCGATCTTCTGGTGATTCATAACTTGTAAAATCAGGCGTCGGATACTTTTGAGCACCCATTTCGCGTGCCAACAACAATGTCTCCTCGTAGAGACTCTTCTTGTCGCCGAAATAGTAATTGACGCTAGCAATATTTACCCCAGCGACGTCACAGATCTCGCGAACGGTAGAGCCGCGAAAACCTTTCTCCGCAAACGTCCTCCCGGCAGCTTGCAAGATTCGATCACGCGCACAATCTTGTTTGCCCGTCGTATTAGCGCATTGTTCGGCAAGGTCCTTCTTTGAATCCATTATAAAAGCCTCGAAAAAGTGATTGGGAACTTGAGGTCCCCGATGGAAGTGGTTGTGCTGCGCGAAAATGAATTTCACGCGGAGTGTCACAAGTTCCATTTGTAATTCATCTTGCCGTGCCGTGCACCAAAACTTGGAACAAAAACCACCTACCGGCCTAATTTTCTTCTTCAAAAATTTCTGAGAATTCTAGTCCTTTCCAACAACATTAGGTTGACGAGACAGATCCAGCCAACTTCGTTCTCACAAACGCTCAATTTTAAAACCGCGATCCCTTAGGTCACCAAGACTTAAGTCACCAAGCCCTTACCTCAAGAACCAATGCGTCAATCTTAGAAGTACAACGACTTCAGTGCTATCAAAATTTAGCCGCGCGTTTAGAACATTTTTGCCAATTCGTCCGTCGAGATAATCTGCACGCCAAGTTTTTCCGCTTTAGCACTTTTCGAACCTGACCCCGGTCCGGCGACCAAGTAATTGGTCTTCTTTGAAACGCTACTGGAGCATTTGCCGCCTCGGGATTCAACCTCTTTCTCCCAATGTTTCTTCCCCTCTGGGAAGCCGCCGCTGAAACAAAACACTTGCCCATCGAGCCCTCCCCCAGCGTCTGCAAAAGTGGGTTCGACAAAGTTCAACAAGTCGTCGACCTCTGCTTCGTTGTCGTCAAAGTACGCGCGGATTGCCAACGCAGTAATCTCTCCGATGTCATCCACCGCTGTGAGGTCCTCCAACGAAGCCTCGCGGATCTCACTAAAACTTGCGAAGTGATTGGCAAGTACTTTCCCCGCCGATTTACCCGCCGCACCGATCCCAAACGAAGCGAACACCTGCCAAGCCGCAATCTGTTTTTTCTCTTGCATTGCTTGGTCGATCATTACATTAAGTTCGTCGTTGCTCAGTTTATCAGGAGCGCCGATCATTTGCACCGAAGCCACCGCAAGCGTCGCCTGCCGCTGCGTCAGTCCCGTCGCCATCGCATCTTCGACGGTCAAGCGATAAAAATCAGCCGCCCTAGTGACCTTGCCACCCTCAACCAACTGCGTCACCCTGCTCTCCCCCAGCCCCAGCACTCCGATCGTCGCAAGGAAATGGCACAACGCACTGATACTCTGGGCCGAACAGGTTTTACTCGTACAGACTAACTCGAGCATATGGTCGCTGCCGCCTTCGACCAGTTCAGTCCCACCGCCACAGGCTGGACATTGTGCGGGAAACTCTGGCTCGCCCTGCCCCGCAATGACACGAGTTACTTTAGGAATAATCTTCCCCGCCTTGCGAACAGCAATGGTGGAACCAACCGTAATCTGGTTTCGTTTCAGGAAACCAGCATTGTGCAATGTCGCTCTGGAAACATTCGTCCCTGCCAAACGCACCGGATCAAAATTGGCAACCGCCACGATCTTTCCGGTGCGTCCCGTTTGCCATTGAATCTCCTTTACCACCGGAGTGGCCTCTTCTTCGCGAAACTTCCAAGCAATCTTGCCTTTGGGGTTACCCGTTCGAGGATCACCATGCCGACCAAGTTCCGCTTGAGCGTCAAGTGAATCGACGCTGATCACGATGCCATCGACTTCGAAATCGAGCTCGGGGACTTGATCCTCCATCTCTTGCAAACGTTCAAAACGAAACGGCTCGACTTCAATATGAGGAACGCCCAGCACGTCGCGACAATATTTGCTTCGTTCAGTTTCTGTGCTGAACTGCCCGTCGATTCCTTCGACGGTATAGGCGACAAAGCTAAGTCGCATCATTTTCGTTTTTTCTGGATTGCGAAATTGACGAATGCCACCGGCAGCGTGGTTTCGCGGATTGGCGCGAAGTTTCTCACCAGCGCCGGCGAGTTCCTGTTGAACTTTTTCAAAATCGCCCAAACGACAGATCAATTCACCGCGAATCGAGCAAGTCACGGGCTTTTTCAGTTCGTCCGGAATGCCTTCCACAAATCTGGCCTGCGCGGTTACGTCCTCGCCGTTGATCCCATCACGCGGACGAAGCCCCGCAGCGTTCAGCTTCCCATCGATGTAGTAGAGCCCAATCGCGACGCCGTCGAGCTTATACGTATGACAGAAAGTTGATTTGGGAATCTTCACCGGCTCGCCGCGGTATTCCTTTGAATCTATCGCTACCAGATCTTCGTCATCCTCGCTTGCCCTACTGAGCAGCCATTTGAATAGTTGCTCCTCTTGGACTTCAACATCTTCGTGGCTGGCCTTTTCGATCGAAGTCATCGGGGGATCATGTACAACTTTCGCCACGCGACTTTCCAGCTTCGACGCCGTCGCGGTCTCGAACAGCGCGCTGTTGGGGCTGAGCTTCTTCAGTTGTCGTCGCAGCGAATCGTACTCACCGTCAGAGACCTCGATTCCAGTATCTGGATGGCAGCATGGCTCACCCTCTTCGTACAGCGTATCCAAATGAGCAATAACGCGTTCAAGTTCCTCGACATCATGGGAACTAGAGGAAGATTCTGATTTCTTTGGCATGCTTGAATGAGCAGAGAACGGTTACGGGATTGATCACACCTGCAATATCTCAAAACTTTGATTGGCTGTCACCCGGTCGAACAGATTGGCTGTCACCCGGTCGAACAGATTGGTTGTTTATAGGCAATTTCTCCATGGTCGCCTTTCTCTCTGAAAGTGACATCTACGGCGTCCTCACGAAATCGGTAACTCCATGGTCCATGGCAAGCTTTATAGCACTGCCCCTCTATCGGCCGGCCATCAGCGTCAGTGACCTTCATCGGAAACGTGAGCACCTGCTGCCCTACGGATTTAATGCGAGGTGGAGTCTCAGCTGAAAAAGAGTCGGTAGTTGAAAACAAATCACACCCATCCGTTGCGAAAACCGAAGGCAGCAAGACAAAGCCTATGATAGTTTGGGATGCGATTTCTTTGCGTTTCTTCGTTGGACTTTTTCAATACCATTCTTCAGAGTGACGCAACGTTTAGGGAATTTTCTGACCTGCACGGAATCCATCGTATCGACTGCGCGGCCTTCAATCAAATTGTTTGTTTTCTGCTCCCTCTAAGCACCTCTTCTCTACGAACTCAGCGCCTTCGCATTTAAAAAGATTGCACAGAATGCTCGTCTGTCTCGTCGCACCATTTCCAACTCGATCCAGACACGATCATCGGATAATTTGCATTGCTTTTGATAGAAGTGTCTGGGATAGGAATCGTCTACCCAACCCTACAACCAAAATGGCGTCGGCAGCAGAAACGCATGATTTTCGAAAAGACTTCGCGCTCCATTCCAACTGATGTACTGGCTAACGAAGAGAATCACCGCGAACGCAAATGCAATCACGGCCCCCGCAAGAAACGATGGCCAACGCAACCAGAACCGTACGGGCGGCTTGTCTGTTTGACTGTTCCAATACCCGCGCGAGAATGCCCACGCGGTGAAAATCTTCGCCGGCCAAGTAAACAGCACGAACACGATACTCAGCACCCAAAACAGCTCGTCTGGAATCTGCTCGACTTTTGCCAGAAAGAGAGGCACTGCAAAAGCGCCGGTAACCAGCAACGCCACCGCTCCAGCAATCGGTGCCCGAGAATAGTTTTTGAGCACCGTCCGAACCTGAAAGAAACTTTTAAATCGACCGTCAATGGAAAAGTTGCATTGCAGAAACGGCAACAAGATAAAAACGGGCGTTGCGGTAACCAGCCCAATCAGGCCAATGATCGCCGCGGGCCCCTCCCGCAGTCCCGACGGCGACGCCATCAACAGTGTGGGAATCGCCAACCAAATCAACGTGCCCACGAATGCTCGCGCTCCTAACCACCAGTAGTACCCCGGTCGAAGCCCGGCAATAAAGTCCAGCGTCTTGTCTCGCGCTTGCTGAAAGATTACCGTCAGTGAATTATAACGCAGTTTCTTCCAGATCATCGCCGGAACCAGCCAATCACCCAGCGGTGGAGCACCGTAGAGATCGGCGGCGAAGATTGGAAACAATCGTCCAACTGTTTGATCCAAAAACCAACGACTGACGCGGTTGGTCCTAACAAATCGAGTTGACAACAAGATCGGAGCCAACAAAGGCCAAAGAAAGTGACGTAGTCTCCCCCCGCAGGCGATACACGTTGCGATGTGAATCAGTATTAGCGGCATCAGTACTAACTGTAGCATCCGCAAGAACCTCGTCTGCGCACTGTCCGAATCAATCAACCACGCGTCTTGCCAGAATCCTGCCAAAGCTCGCATGGGGAGGATTATCAGCCAAATCCCTAAACAGATGCGGCCAATCAATCGAGCTTTGTCGATTCCCACTGCCGCCGATGCCAAACGTTTTTGACGGATAACGCGTCCCATCGACTCGATCAGATAGCCCAAAGCGGCGACTTGAAAGACGGGAATGTTGGCCAAAATCGCCAATAGAACGATGAGGCTAACGATACCCAAAAGATCTTCAAACCGAGCCCCACAGTAGGCGAAACTGCGAAACAGTAAACTGCGCCCGTTGGAGTCTTCAACAATAACGTCTGCGTTCGTGTCAGATGAGCCGACTGCACCTCTTGAATCAGAAGCCAGTTGAGTTGCTGTTAGGTGGCTTGCGTTCATCGTAATACTTCGCCGGTGTCCTCTCGCATCGATGCACGAATTTGTCGTCAGCTCACACCAAGACTGCCCACTTTACCAACTACCCAGCGAGAAAAGTTTTCGATTCATAAGTTTCTGTCTCGGACTCATTTCGGTGACAAATATTCTACACTGGGCGTAGCACGATGCTGAGTAGGCGTTAAAATCACTAAAAGAAAATTAAACTTTCCCATTGCGACCTGAGCATAGAGCCAGTTTTCGCGGCAGTTGGAAAGAACTACTTTATTGAACGGAGACGAAGGAATGAGAACGTTATTCACTTTAGCATTGCTAACTGCAATTGCATTTTCTAGCATCGCGGTTGGCCAAGAAGAAACTTTAATCAACGGTGAAATCGCGGTCGAATCCGCGCAGCCATTGATCGAAACCCCTGCATCAGTCGTTGACTTGGGCCCCGCTCCAAGTGACGCGGAGATTGACACGGCGAAAACCGAAAACGTTTCGACTGTCTTGGACGGTGGGATCGTTACCGCATCGCCAGCGTACGTGCAGCCTGTCGGACAAGGTGTGACATATCCAGAGTACGTCGTCACGCAAGATTGCGGTTGCCAGTCAAACACGATCGCTCCTGTCGTCTACCAAGAGCCCGTCATTGACGGCGTTGTCGAAAGTGCTGGAGAAATCGCAGTGGAAGGCGCTATGGAAGTGGAGCCTGTTGCTGACGCCACTTCAGTGGTTGAATCAACCTCCACAGAGTCAGCTCCATTCTACGCCGGCTCAAGTGTGGTCACCGAAGGTGCTCCAATGACGATGGAAGGCGACGCCGTTATTGTTTCCGAAGGTACGCCGATGGCTGTCGAAGGACAACCCGTCGTGGTCCAAGGCGAACCGGTTATGTCCAGCACTTCCAGCTGCGGTTGTGAAAGTGCCCCGGTCACGACCTATTCAGCACCCGTTACAACCTCTGCCCCATGTTGTACACCTCAGCGTCGCGGGTTTTTCCGCACATTGTTTGGACGCTAGGACTCGTGTTCGCGGCATTTCACGCCGTGTTGAATTGTTCCAAAAGATCAACCGACAACAGCCATCAAACTCAATTGAGTTTGATGGCTGTTTTATTTTACCGATCAGCTTCCGTGACCGCCGCGATGATGGCATCGCCCTTGGCTGACTGACTGGTCAGCTGCATCGCACGTGTCTGCTCGCTGGGGGCGGTGATTTCGATCTTCAAATCCAACGGGCGTAGATACTGCTCGATGAGATCAGACCATTCGATGACAACCACTGCGCCGTCCTCTAGTTGCTCGTCCAGTCCAAGTTCATCGACCTCTTCTGGTTGCTTGATGCGATAGGCATCCATATGCAGCAGCAGCAAACGACCGCGATGAGGAACACAAATCGTGAACGTCGGGCTAACGACATTCCCGTCGGCAATTCCAACAGCGCGACCAATGCTTTGCGTCAAATTCGTCTTCCCGGTTCCTAACGCCCCGACCAAACCAATCAAGGTCCCCGGCTGCAACGCCTCACCGATCCATTGACCCAGTTCAGCCGTCTTGGCCAAACCGTCGCTCCGAACTACACAAGATAAATGACTCAACAATCTCTCCTCACCTAATGTTCATAGCCGCGTGGCAGAATTTCAACCGTTTGGCCGCCTTCGCTCACGACCTCAAAACGGGCTGACGAAGTGATCGCACCCACACACGTCATCTTACAAGGACAATCTCCGTCGGCCAGAATCTCTTTAGCCGTTTCTTGGTCAACGGAAATGGCAAGTTCAAAATCCTCTCCGTCAAACAATGCAGCAGCAACAGCCGCCGGCACCACTATTTGATTCTGTTGGCCAATATTTGCTGTTCCATTTAACTCACTGGCCGCTTCGGAGAGCGGGATATCTACGAGATTAAGCCTGATTCCAACACCGGATTTTTTGGCAACTGCCGCCAAATCTATTGAAAGGGAATCTGTAATATCGGTCGCCGCATGGATCTCGTATCTCTCTGCAAGGTAATTCGCCAATTTCACCCTTGGCTCAAAGGTCAAGTGCTTGCCGCTGATGCTGGCACCAAAATCACCTGACACCAAAATGGCGTCATCCACTTTTGCGGAAGACATATTCCAACGGTTAGCAGTATCACGATCGCGCGGCACTATCCCTGTGACCGCACAATTGATCACTAGCGGACCATCATGACAATTCGTGTCTCCGCCAATCACCGCAACGGAGAACTGATCAGCGAGTCCTTTGAGGCCGTCAAAGATTTCTTTGGCTTGCTCCAATTCCATCGATCTCGGCAAGAGAAAACTGACAACAACACTAACAGGGGTCGCCGCCATCGCAGCCAGATCACTCAGATTCACCGCTAGTGCTTTGTGACCGATCAAGTGGTCGGGCGTTTGCCCCAAAACAAAATGTACGTTGTCAGCGAGAAGATCTGTGGCGACAACCGTCAAATATTCACCATGGTCTACAATCGCCGCATCGTCGCCGATCCCAAGCACCACATGCTTGTGCGGTTGAGAATCACAGACTTGCGCATCACAAACTTGCTTAATCCAGTCAATAAACTTGTGTTCGATCAACACCGACTCACTTTCGATTCTCGTCGCCTGTACTCAGGATCGCCATGAAGGCCTTCTGAGGAATGTCGACGCTACCGATGGACTTCATCCGCTTTTTACCCGCCTTTTGCTTGGCCCACAGTTTCCGTTTCCGTGAAATGTCACCGCCGTAGCATTTGGCCGTTACGTTTTTGCGAAGGGCCTTCACCGTTTCGCGTGCAATAATGCGAGAGCCAATCGCCGCCTGAACTGCAACCTCAAACATGTGTCGGTCGATTTCAGTTTTCAAAGTTTTACAAACTGCCCTGCCCCGCCGGTCAGCATCAGCCTTGTGGCAGATTACACTCAGCGCGTCGACTTTCTTCCCGTTGACCAGAATATCCAAACGAGCAAGATCGGCCGCTTGATAACCGATCAGATCATAATCCATTGTCCCGTAGCCGCGTGTAATGCTTTTCAACCGATCATGCATATCGTAAATCACTTCGGCCAACGGCAAATCGTAAGTGATCATGATTCGGGATGCCGAAAGGTACTCGCTGCTCTGCTGTATTCCGCGTCGTTCCTGACACAGCCTCATGACTTGTCCGACATACTCTTCGGGTTGAATCAAATTCACTCGCACGATCGGTTGGCGAAACTCTTCGATCTCGCCCGGATCCGGCACCTCTTGGGGTCGATGCACATGAATCGTCTCGCCGCGTTTCGTTAGAATCTCGTAAGTCACATTAGGAGCGGTCTGAACCAGATCAACATCCGACTCCTGCTCTAAACGCTGCTGGACGACCTCCATATGCAGCATTCCCAAAAACCCACAGCGAAACCCAAAACCCAAGGCGTCGCTAGACTCGGCCGAGAATTCAAAACTCGGGTCGTTAACCGCCAATTTCCCCAACGCGTCTCGCAGTTCAGAAAAGTCCTGCCCATCAGATGGATACAGTCCGCAGTAGACCATGCGTTTGGGCTCACGATATCCGGGCAACGCCTCGCCCGCGTCTTGTCCCACGCCGCTGACGGTGTCGCCAATGTTGACTTCGTCCAGAGACTTAATATTGCAAACCAAATAACCAACTTGGCCAGCCACCAATTCCTCACATGGCGTTTGTTTAGGACAAAACTGACCCAATTCGATCACATCGTAGGTCTTGTTGGCCCGAACCATCTGAACCTTTTGCCCTTTGCGAACCTTCCCCGAAACGATGCGGCAATAAGTGATCGCACCTCGGTATTCATCGTAATGCGAGTCGAAAATCATCGCCTGAAGTGGCGCGGACTGATCTGAAACCGGTGGCTTGATACGTGTGAGGATGGCGTCAATCAATTCATCAATGTTGATGCCCGATTTAGCGCTCACCTTAACCACGTCATCGCCATCGACGCCCAGAGTCTGCTCCATCTCACGAATGACCTCATCGGAGCGTTCGTGCTTCAGGTCAATTTTGTTCACGACTGGGATAATGTCTAAGTCATGTTCGATCGCTGCGTAGCCCGTTGCGACGGTTTGGGCCTCAACCCCCTGAAACGCGTCGGCCAACAACAACGCTCCTTCGCAACAACTCAACGATCGTGAGACTTCGTACTGAAAATCAACGTGCCCAGGCGTGTCGATCAAGTTCAGTTCGTACTCTTTGCCCTCGTGCTGAACACGCATTGCAACGGCACGGGCCTTAATCGTAATGCCGCGTTGGCGCTCAAGTTCCATATCATCGAGAACCTGATCCTGCATTTCGCGCTTGGTGACCGTTCCGGTATGTTCCAACAGGCGATCGGCGAGCGTACTTTTGCCGTGGTCGATATGCGCAATGATGCAAAAATTTCGAATGTTTTTCGGGTCTATCTTCGCGGACATAAATATATAGACTGCTGTATACGCGTGTGATGGGGAAAAAGGCCAAGTGCGATTTAGGCCAAGTGCGATTTGCCTGAGGCGGTGGGATTATAGACCGCCCGCGTGTTTAAGCAGATGCCGATTTCATAAATTCCGCTCGCGCCATTCCCGCAGCGCCAACGTATCCGGCGTCTGACTCAAGTTGAGCGAAGCTGACGTGCATTTCTTCGGCAACGACGGGAAAGGTAAGCCGCTTTGCTTCGGCGACAATCCCATCCAAAAACGAGCGTCCTAATGCGGTGTCCGCCCCGCCAAAATCTACCGCACCACCCAAGATAAAGGCCTCAGGGTCCACCACGTGAGCCAGTTGAGCGATTCCACGGCCGAGATACATTGCGGTTTCGCTCACCAGTTGCAAAGCCAATTTGTCGCCTGCTTCAGCCGCTTGGGAGACCATCAGCGCCGACAGCGGTGATGACTCGGCGTTGCAATCCAACATGGAACTTTCCGGATGCGATCGCAAGGCTTCTTTGGCTCGATTTACGATCCCAGTCGCGCTGGCATAAGCCTCCAAATGTCCGGACTTGCCACAAGGACACACCAACGCACCGAGGCCTGTATCGATGCAGATGTGACCGATCTCCGAGCCGTGACTGTGCGCGCCATCGATAGAAACGTCGTCGATAATGATTCCTCCACCGACACCAGTGCCCAACGTAATCAGAATCATGCTGGAGTACTGGCGACCGCTACCGATCCAGTATTCACCAAAGGCCGCCGCATTGGCATCGTTGGTGAATGTCACTGGCTTGTCGAGCGCTTTGGACAGGGCATCTCGAATGGGAAAATTGTGCCAACCGGGCATGTTGAACGGAGTCAGTATCATGCCCCGCGCGATGTCCATCGGCCCCGGGGTGCCCAGCCCCACCGCCGCTACATCATCTTTTTTCAGGCCGGCTCCATCGAGCAATTCTTGAACCACTGGCGCGATGCGATCGATCGATTTCTCGGGCGGTTGGTCGGCCTGAGTTGGGAACTTGGTGTAGGCCAATCGATCTCCTTTGTCATCGACAACACCGATCTTGATGTTAGTCCCACCAACGTCGACACCTACAAACAGAGGAAGGGTGGGAGAGGAATTATTTGGCATGATGCAAAGAGTCCGACTTCAAGCAAGTGCTGCGTTTGGGAGTTTCTCGTGGGCAGGAGTATAATTTTCCCCAACCATTCCCACAACTCAAAACAACCACTGCCAGTAGGGGTTAAGTGGAAATATCGGGCTAAATCAGCCAACAGAGCGCTGGTTGTAAATCTGGAACCGCGTCAACTGCATCCGGCGGAAAATATAATTGCTCGATCGTAAAGACCGACATGGAAAAGCAGTTCAAAAGAAAATGTGCGACGATGCAGGGCACGATGCGTCCTGTTTGTCGGTAGATCATCCCCAACCCCAATGCAAAAACGAAAATCGGAATCGGTGCTGGCCCTTGGCCAAGATGAACCAAACTAAATAGTAGCGACGATATCACCACCGGAGCCCACGCTTGAGCCACATACACCGAAGATCCATTGTGCGTCGGTTGACTGACAGCCGCAGTGCTGAGCGATTGGTATGGATTGTCTGACTCGGTAACGACTACGCCTGTCGAGTCTGCTTGTTCAGCGGCCAGTGGGCTCTCGTGTTGTCCCGGCCAACCGCCAATCAACGTCGCCTCTGGTCTCACGTTATTGACAAACAACCTAGACAGCCAACCCTGCAGGACGGCGCGAAAGAAGATCTCCTCGGAGACAGGTGCCACCAAAACAGCCATCCACCACGCCGAAAGAATCGTCAGCAACGAAGCGTCCGGCGAAATCAAATCCAACGTCGGATGCTCGTATTCCCAAATCTGCGTCAGCGCTGCTTGGACAAGAAACGTGATCGGCACAAAGCACAAAAACACCAGGCAACCCAAACCAACGTCTCGGCCAAAATTTTTAACACAGCCGCCAAACACCCTGGGGTTGTGATAGCGTGCATACAGGTAAACCAGCGTCAAAATCGTGGACACCACGGTACACACCCCGACCGCATACCCCAAAACGGTATGCTGTTGGGCTGTCATGGACATCGGATCAAATTCGTCGATTCCCAAGATGGCAAACGTGATCCCCAAGCCAACCATCTGCCCAGTCATCCACATGACAAACGCAAGCAGAACATCAACCAACCCCAACGGCAGCTTCAGTCGCTCACTGGCCGAAAAGAAGTGTGGCTGGTCCGATCGGTGTCGGCGGATAACGTAATTCCATAATCCCAGACTGATCAACAGCAAGCTGCCAACTAGAACAGCGGAAAACCAACTTGTGGCGTCATTCATTCTTCACTTAAGCCTGAAAGAGTGGCGAACGGCAACGTTCACCGGGCCGCGGCGAAAGTCATGCAAGAAGAAAAAAACCGCGCGGCCCGCGGCTCCATGTGCAACGTATTGTTATCCGCCGGTTTTGAGCTGCATATATTGTTTCCATGTGATTCGAGTTTCGGTTTCGTCAGCACCGCGAGTGATAATCAGAGTGGTCGATGCAGTGGAGGTGTTCACAGATATTGTGTGGAAAGCAAATGGTCGACCGTCAGATTCATCACTGAATATTACAGACCTGCCAGCTTCGGCTTTGTCCCCCAGCTTGTCGTCGATTTTGGCGTCGCGTTTTAGTAATGCTTGATAGAATTTGAGAACGTCTTCGACGGAGTCTTCCGTGGTCATTGTGGTTTTGAGCATGGTGGATGGGACAGTGCGATTTTCGTTTGCATCTATAGTCGCGGCATCCGACATCGCCGCCCCGTTGATCTTTGATCTAGGATATTGCCATTTGGCGATGGTTCCCAGCAAAGTCACCGGCTCGTTGTCATCGACGGCAAATGAAGTGGCACCAAGGCAGAAAAGAAGGATAAATACAGATGCAAACAATCGCATAGCCTAAGACTCTGATTTAGGTTTGGGAAGCGTCAATAACATTAGCACGAACGAGATCGCAATTCGTAACGTTCAATCTGAAACACTCTCGCGTAGGCGGATAACAAAAAGAATCGCATGCAAAGGAAACTTGGCTTGAAAATCATTAAGCTTCTTTGAACAGAAAAGAGGAAGCGGATTTAACGTAGATCCAACCGGACTGCAACGTGGACAGCACCGACAACCAAATAAAGATCACCATCGTCCACCAAATCCAAGCGGGCACTAGCTCTTGAGCGGTTTGAACGGTGG
This sequence comes from uncultured Pirellulaceae bacterium, assembly GCA_938036435.1. Lineage (GTDB taxonomy): Bacteria > Planctomycetota > Planctomycetia > Pirellulales > Pirellulaceae > Mariniblastus. The sequence continues at coordinate 18,170 of CALHPU010000035.1, forward strand.
CCCCTTCAATTTTTTCGGAGGCGTAGATCAACGCCAATAGGCTTGCCACAACCGCGATACACTGAAACCACATTTTCAGCTTGCCTGCCATGTTGGCTGAAAAGTCTCCGCCGCTGCCTTCGATCATTGACCTTAACACCGTCACCAGCAGCTCACGGCCTACCACCACCGTCGCAATCAGCCCAGTAATTCGAGCCCACCACGGAAAATGGGCACCGCTCGTTGCCATCTGAATCGCCAGTAATATGTAAGTGCCGCAGATCAGTATTTTGTCGCAAAAAGGGTCCAGGACTCGTCCCAACTTCGTCACTTGGTCGTATTTTCGAGCGTACCAGCCGTCTAACCAATCGGTCCCGGCAGCCAACAGAAACAGAATCAGTCCAGCGGTAAATGCCCCCATTTCGAGGCATAAAAACACACAAACGGCCAAAACTAGCCGAGCGGCGGAGATTTTATTTGGCACATTCCAGACTTTTTGGGCGTCAGAAGAAATTTGTTGATTCACTTCATACATCCGTAAGACAACTAACAATGGTGGCGTCCAACAGATGAATTTATGGTCCATTTTGTATATCTTGAACAGACGGAACTGGAAAAAGCGATCGATTTAATTTGATCTCACACGCCACTCCATCATTTGAGTAAACTATACGGACTTCAAAATGGGCTCAAATCCACGGCGGCTACCCCGACATCGGGATATGCCGCAATGAAATATCTAATAACGCTAATGATCTTGTCGGAGCAGACATGGCTGAGAGTTTTTGGTACCTGAAAAATTGCAACCTATTTCACCAACTCGCAGGTGAAGACCTTTCTTGGTTGGAAAGTCATTCGCGCGTGAGAAAGATGAAACGCGGTGAACCGATCTATCTTCCGTCACAATCCGCTGACGGTGTGTTGCTGGTTGCGTCAGGAAGGATCAAGATTTGTCATACAACGCCTGATGGTAAGCAATCCATTATCGACTTCGTTGATGAGGGTGAGATCTTCGGCGAACTTGCTTTGCTGGATGCTCAGCAAAGAGACGAATACGCCGAAACGACTGAAAAGACGGTCTTGGTTCTAATCCCCAAACGGGAAATGCAAGCCATGATCCGCAAGTACCCCGCAATCGTTTTAGGCGTGACGAAGTTGATCGGATTACGCCGCCAGAAAATCGAGAGGCGGTTAAGGAATCTACTATTCCGTTCCAACCGCGAACGAGTCGTTCATCTTCTTCTGGAGCTATCCGAAAAATACGGCGTCCCTCATCCTAATGGAATCGGGCTCAAGATTAGGCTTTCTCATCAGGAGATGGCGGCGATTATCGGCAGCACACGCGAGACGGTGACGGTTGTTCTTGGTCAACTGCAGGCAGACAACTTGATCGAAATCGCGCGAAGAAAAATCATCATCAACAACCTGCAAAAGCTGGCCAAGGAGGTCAACGAGGCAGTGCCTCGGATCGCATCGGAAACTCCGGCCGCGATTCCACCGCACATGCTGCGAGCCTCAACCAACCCAATCAACTAGCAAAAAATGAGCTATTCGTGGGAAAACATACAGTTAATGAGTTTCACATCTAACTGCATCGAAATGGGCTAACGTCTATAATTTGGTTTAGTCGAGGATTCGTTCTGCGTCTCTAGACCTCCTCTTCCACCTCACACTGGTTAAAACAAGATAAAGTCATGGCAAACAAAAGTCCAAATCAGGAACAACTCTGGAAGCGCTGCCCTCAAGGGGTGCTGCATCGAGTGGCCAATCGCACCGAAAAGCGGAACACAGCTCGAAAGGGGCTCGGCGGCTCCCAACAATTTGACCGGCGAAGGATGTTGCAGATTGCTGCGGCCGTCGCTGTCACCACTGGCGCGGGCACTCTTGCCTACCAAAGTCTTTTTCCGCGCGTCAAATCGAAGGGATATGGCGGAATCTCATGTTCCGACTTCCTCTCGAACCTTCAGAAGCACATCGATAAATCTCTGGACGATCAACAACTAGTTGCCTCCATGGACGAACATCTGAAGCTTTGCAAACCATGTCGAGCAAGATACGAAAAAATGCGGAATGCTTAGCTACACTCGGTTGTAAATCGTGCGTTGCCTTTCTTCCAGCAGAGGGCTGGTCAGCAGGGCACCTAATGGCCAGCAGGCGGCATAAAGAAATCTTCCGCCGCCTCCGCATCGAGACTCTCTCAAACATTTTGGCCCGCGAGGCCTACTCAATGCGTTTGCCAGAATTCATATCCTGCGACAGTCAGGCGTTCTAGGCAATCACAGTCAAAGAAAATTGCTGTGTCATTGCCAGTACGGGCTTATACTTCCCAAGCCAAACTGCAATATTGGTTGCTTCCTCCTTGTTAACTCTGCAAGGACTCCAATCACCCAGAAGGGATCAGACCATGGCTAAAATTACGATCGTGGCCAACATTAAGGCCGAAGCAAGCAAGGTTGAGTTGCTCAAGACAGAGTTGTTGAAACTAATTCAACCGACTCGTGCTGAATCGGGATGCGTACAGTACGACTTGCATCAGGACAACGAGAATCCAGCTCATTTTATGTTTTTTGAAATCTGGGAGTCCCATGACGCGTGGCAGACTCATATGAACGCGCAGCACTTGAAGGATTTTCTGGTAGCAACCAACGGAGCGGTAGTCGATTTCGCGGTCAACCAAATGACCAAAGTTGGTTGACCGTCCCTTACTTCTCGTAGCTTCAGCCTGGCTCTCTATAACACTTCGCCATGCACCCCACATTCAAAACCAAAAAGGAAGCTGGCGAAGCGGGCTACCGCTCAAAAAAGAGATGGTTCGCTGCTTTCTTCACACCCAAGCCTGACCAACAGGCGGTCGTGGTTAAAGGGCAGAGGTTTTTTGGCGAGCATCAAGTAGAAGAAGTTCTTTCGAAATCCAAAGGCACACGCGAAATTGGTTCACTCAAAATTGGTGCACTTCCGGTGGGCAAGAAGAAGTTTCGCTCGGTGCGTTACGATGTCTTTCGGCGATCTGATTTTGTGATTGAGTCCAAGGTCAAAACGCAACGGAAGATTGCTCCGCCCCGTTCGATCGACCTCTTGCAAGAGTTGAACAAGCTTCATTCCACTGCCGCTAAATTTCAAACCGCCGCCAAATCAGCGAGACATCGCAAGGACCATAAACGAGCTCGCGGCTTTCTGAAGCGCATGAACAAGCTTGAGGATCTAGCCGAGATCGGACTTCGTCGCGCCATTAACCAAGAATTGGTACGCCACGTAAGATCAAAGCGAAAGCGACATTTCTACGTTAGCGGCGAACAAGTTTTCGAGACGAAGGTAACTCCTCCTAGCTGGATGCTTAGAGAGCAAGATACGTCTTACGAAACTGCATCTTCGCCAGTCAGTCCGATACCAGTCATCCACCACAGCATGTTGCCGGAGCCACGGAAATAGTCGCTGGAGGTTTCGTTGAAGCGACGCACGACCCAACCAATGGCAACCATGAACACGAGGTAAAAAGCAAACACCGCGTAATCGTAGACCGTCAGAGAATTGGCTGTGCTTAAAAGCATCGACGAAAGAATCATACTGATGGAATTCAAGCACATCAAAAGTGGAAATGAAACTTATCTTGCGGGACAGCGACGGGTTCCGATACTTTGTAGCTACCCCATCGCGGTCTTGTGGAGGCAAAAAAAAGATTCGCGCGACGCGAATCTTCTTATCTTGAAGGTGCTCTAATCAGTGAGACATTTCTAGATTGAGTTGATTCTCACCTTCGATGATTGTAACTTCAAAACCGCTTGTTTTGCGGTTTCTGTACTTCCGAGGGATCCGCTTGTCGAATGGTTCAGGGTTGGGATCGTTAGTAGTTCGCTGATTCACAAACACTTGGTAATCACTGAGCGGGATTTCCGTGATCAGAAACTCACCCTTATCATTTACTTTTGCACCGACCGTTCGTTTTGTTGTCTCGCTGTACAGTGCAACCAGACAGTCTCCAACATGTTCACCGTTGGACAGAACGACGCCGGAGAGACTCCCGACAGGGGGACCAGAATCGCACCCAAATAAAAATCGAAAAGAATACCAATATGCATAGTTTCCCTAAGCAACGCATTTTTTTCGTCTCATCGTAGTGCGATTTTAAATTAACGGTTTGGCGTGAAAATGAATCATCAGCCGAGCTATTCGGTTTCAACAATTACTGGGTAATGTCGACTACGTTACCGTCATCACGATCGGCAAGGTCGAATAAGACTTGCAGAGCGGTGTTGTCGGTAAGAAAGTGAACCGAGCCATCGCACGCCGCCACATTGGCCCCGCCGGGGTGATTTGAGTGGAGGGGACGGTTGGCGCCTAAATTTCCTGCCGAACCCAACGCAGCTGATATCGATTTAGTATTAATTTGGTGGCGAACAGTCGTAAGGTTAAAATAACGAGCGTCTTGCTGAGTGTCTGGATCGACGCTTGGACCGACCGTTCTCCAAGGGCTGATTCCCATCGTGAAGCCAGCAAGTTCATCGAGGCTGCACTGGGAAAAACCAATCTTGAAAAATTGAAATCTGAGTTTCACCAGCAAACGCTTGCCCAAGAATCGGTCAGTAACTCCAACTCGTAGATTTGAATTCTGTTTTACAAGATCAGTAATGGCTGCGGCCTCGACGAGGAAAACACCTTTTCGTTGCCGCAGCTTTTTAATTTCAAAAGGAGAATCCATGAGCAAACTTGTTGAGACGGAAAGGCAAACCGCTGATTCGCCATCACTGAGCAGTTTAGTGAATCGAGTCCGGGCTGACTTTGCGGCTTGTCGCGTTAAGTTCCGCTGGCTAGGCACGACAAAGACCCTTTAAGGAAATCGACTACATAGTCTTGTAACTGAACCAAAGATCGTAATCGCGACAGAACCCACTCATTCAACGACCAAGAAAAGTCCCCAAGGGCATCAACGGTTCAATGTGGTCACATGCGATTTTGATTACCGCGAGGAGCGGCACCGCCACAATCGCTCCTCCTACGCCCCAGACCCAAGACACAATGACAAAAAATATCATCAACCAAACCGGATGCAGGCTGACGCTGCGACCAATTTGAACGGGAGTGACAAAGTTGGCTTCGATAACGTTTGCACCAAGATAGATGGCCGGTGCCAGCAAAGCATATGACAACGAGTCAAACGAAATGATTGCAGCAAGGAATACAATACCGGCACCGATAAATGCTCCAATGAATGGCAGAAAGTTCAAAAGCATTGCCATGACGCCCCACATGATTGGGTTGGGCATGCCGATGATCCACATTCCCAAACCGATCACTACGCCAAGTCCAGCGTTGATTGTCGTCGTCGTTAACAGATATTTTGAAACGCTCTTCTCGATTGCCTGCGTTAATACTACGACGCGTTTCTTGTGTTTGAACGTGGGCATGATTTCGACCAGCTTTTCCAAACCTCGGTCACCCGAAGCCAGCAGGTAGAAAAGCAAAACCAGCATCAGCGATATTCCCAACAGTGCGTCGCCGGTTGTGCTAAAGATTTTGCTTGAGATGCTTGGCTGGCTCACGGAGACGGGAACGACACCACGAGTTGCCGCTTCCAATAAGTCATCTTCTACATCTGAGCTCGGCGTGACAACATCCTCCGATTCTGCCCGCTTGCCATCGAAGCCGACTGTGTTACCAGAAGCAATCTCGTCAAGTTGCTGCGAAACGTTGATAAGATCGGCCAGTGGCTCTTTCAAGGAAAGCAATTTTGTTTCCACGATGGCAAGGTTTTTGTCTTTGTTGTCCAGCCATGTCTGCGCGGGCCCAGCTGATAAGAACAACGTCGCTGCCGCAATCCCAATCGCCGTCCCCAACACCAGTAAAGTCGCTACCGCATTGGGAATTTTGAATCCATTCAACCAAGCCACCAGAGGGCTGAATAAGAGATTGAGCAAGAAGGCACCAACAATTGGAAGCATCACCGGTTTCGCAAAATACAGTGTATAAACGGAAGCCAGCACCGTAAGAATGGTGATGCAAACCGTTGCTGTTGGAATGGCAACTTCGCGAGCAACCGCTAAGCTTTCGCATACATCATCTTGTGGCTCGGAGATGTTTTCCGGTGTATCGACTCTTACCGTAATTGACTCGTCGGAAATTTCTCGATTCGCCATCATCGGCGTTCTCGCGAACGTCGGCTCTTCCTGTTGAGTCAGCTCGATGGCCATCGACGTCTCCGGTAACTTTTGGGCAAGTTTGATTGAGTAAATCTTGTGTGAGTGCCATCACAGCAATTTTAGAGCCAAGTCCTCGTTTAATACAGGAATAGAGAAGTTGCGATTTCTAGGTCGGAGAAACGCAGCCGATTGTTTGCCCGCGATAAAATTTGATCGAGCATGGGTCAAAATGCTGAGCGGCCAAACGCCATTTTGGACGGTATTCGACCAGTCGCTACGCTGCTAACTTCGATCGAACTCGCCCTTTAATATTTGTTGTTATTTCGTTTTCTAGGCGCGAGGTTTGCAACGAGAGTCCTCGGAATTGAGACGGTGGACTGACATGCTCATAATTTTTTCCCGAAATGGAATGGTCGCAGGCGAACTTAGAAACTAACCGAACTGGTTTCACGTTTTGCCATTCTTCCGCCATCTTTTAGGCCCCAAAGTTTCCTTTTTTAGAGTCAATTAATGAAAAAGTTCATATTGCTTGCTCTCGGCGGTTTGCTGGTTGCGGGCGTTGTGGGATTCCTCCTGATTCCAAGTTCACCAATCGAAGTCTCCTCGAAAGCCGAACATCAATTCACCATCGAAGAGCCGATGCGTCGCGTCCGAAAGATCTTGGTGCGAACCAATGCGGTAAAGAAGATCGTCGCGATGGCCGATGCGGAACTGCTCAACCAAGAATGGCTAGATATGAAGTTCGACATCGACAAACCGTTATTAAAACGTGACTGGAATGTGAATGGGGAGGGAGAACTTTCTGTTCGTTTCAACGATGCATATCTTGGCTCTCACGACATAACGCTTCAGCAGAACGCGAACATTTCGCCTGATCAACTGCATACGACCAACGATTTGCAGACACCATCGGGGCCCGTTCAAAACTACAGCAGTGTTTTGACGCTGACTCCCGACGATTCTGGCAATGCGCATTTTGTTTTTTCGCTAGACCTGCGAATTAAAACCACGGCCAATTGGTTTACCGAAAGCACCGTTAGAAGCAAAATCGAAGCGTCCGCCGCCGAGGCGTTGAAGCAGCAAGAGGAAGCAATCCGCGAAGTCGTCTCCGATCACGCGGACGAGCTGATTATCTTGCCCGAGGACGGCGAAGAGTGATTCTTAGACGCACTGGAGAAGATGTCCAATTGAATACCAGCCTTACCGCTCGCGCTTCTTCAATGACTTAACTACCTCAAGGCTTTCTAAAAACAACTTCACCGTTCGTCCTTTGACCAACCAAGCGATCGCGAAAGACCACACGGCAATCCACTCTCCCCAGAAGATGAAGTTCCATTGAGAAAGCCGCTCCCGCGTTGCTTGATCAAACACAAAAAGGAACACGCCCATCGCGGCGACGCTCAAGAGTAATACCGCACCGCTGATTCGGAAAATCGCATTACGACCCCAGTTCCAATCTTCGCAATCGTCTTCCGGTTCGTTGTGCGGAAAGTGATAGATGGAAAATAAAGCCAACGTCAGGAAAAACAATCCTCCAAACAGTGTGTGCAAGTAGCCAACCAAGGTCGCTTGGTGCAGCGGATCACTCCCAGCATCTGTTGGGAAAAGGGCGACACCAATCGCGGCCACGCAGCCAAGATTTCCAGTCCAGTTTTCAAACGGCGTGCTGCCAACGTAGCAGAACAAGAACAAGCCAATCGCGCACATCACGCCGACAAAAACATCCCGCATCGGCGTGTGATAATAGCTGCTCATATTCTCTTGGATCTCAACACCAAACAAGACCCACGCGACTGGCCCGAGAATGATCGGCAGCGCGAGTCCCAACGCACCTACAGCTCGTCGAATCCACAAGTACGAAAGCACCATCGGGTGGGCGCGACTGGAGAGCTGTTTGTCTTCTGTCATGGCAGCGGTCTTTTTTGCGTCTTATCGAGCGAGCCTGATTGCGCAACATTTTCGCTTATTACCAATAATGAACAACCAGCCAGCCAACTGTTTTACTCCAGACGCGAAGTTTGACCAGTCAATGCGTCTGAAGTTGCCTTGGCGTCGATTATGTTTCATTCTGAATCGTCGAAGGAACCAGACTGATCACCAAACATTTCTTTCATCATCCGCTTCGCCAACTCGTCGTCAGCTTGAGACAATGGGGCGTCCTCCGATCGCGCGGCGATCTCATCGAGGCAGGCTGTGCAAAGATTGAATAAGCTATCGGCGGGAACCGACTTGGCATGCTTCGTAGAAACGCGGTAGTTTTTCTGGCAACGAGCACAGACACGCGGCACCACCTCGGGGCCGTTGTCTTGCGTGATTTCTTCGCCCTCGGGCTCCAGTTGATAAACCGCTTTGGTTAACTCTGGATCACCTGTGCGGGCTCCAAACGATATTGATTCGCGAATCTTTTCGATGTCCGACAATTTGAGCCTCTCATTAAAGTTTTGACGCAAATGAAATTTTTTTGAAGCGATTGAGTTTGCTCGACATGTCAATTGTTGCGTGTCGATCGCGTTTGGCAACCAAAATATCTAAACGAGGCGGCTAGTCGATGTATCTGACTTTGCCTTGGCTAAACTCAGATCCGAAATCAATTGATTCATCTTGGTTTGTCGCTGCGTCGAATCTGGCGTGCGGAGGATTGCCGATGGATGCCACGTCGCAATGGTTTGCGGGCAATAATCTGATTCGACGATCGTGCCGCGACTGGTGGTGATCCGGAAATTGGGACTGATGATCGCCTTCGCGGCGGTCGCTCCGAGGCAAACGAGAAGGTTTGCGTTTGTAAGAAAACTCCATTCGGCGTCGAACCAAGGGCGGCAGCAGCGAATCTCACGTGCGTTGGGACGCTGGTAAAGTCGTCGCTTGCCACGCGGTGCCGGGCCGGAAGTGCTCGGCTCGCCGGTTTCGGACGTTGTGAATTTGAAGTGCTTGACGATGTTGGTCACGTAAACCGATTCGCGTTTAATGCCGGCGGCGGCAAACGCTTCGTTGAGGATTTGACCGGCCGGTCCGATAAAGGGGTGGCCTTCGATGTCTTCCCGATCGCCCGGTTGTTCTCCCACGAAAACGATTTTCGCATCAACCGGGCCTTCGCCAAACACGGTTTGCGTTGCGTGAGTATGCAGATCGCAGGCCGTGCAGTTGGCCGCGATTTGTTTCAGCTCTTCCAGACTTTGTAGAAGCTCGGTTCGGTTCTCGATGACATTCAAAGCCGTCTGAGCAAATCCTTCATGCTCGCGGATCATTTTCTCAACGCGTCGTGGAGCATCGGCCAACAAGTCCGCGATGATCTCGGTTTCGGGAAGCGTCGCCCAATGCCGCACTGGCATCTCGCTCTTCATCATTTTGATCTTGATGCGAGCCGGATTAAAGATGTGAGCGTAATAGGTCTTCCAAAGATCCTCCAATTCATCGCCGGTCGGTGCTTCGCTGCGCGGGACACCGTCGCCGTAAACAAGCTTTTGCTGGTCCCAAACGACGGACTCGTTGGGCGTCAAAATGGTCCAGTTCATCGCTTTGAAACGTCGTGAAAAGAACGGAGCGACTTTGCGAACGATGTTGTGATCCGGACGATGCCAAGCGATAAAGTATTCCTCGTCGTCTCGGATGATTTTGCGAAACCGCACGAAGGCTTTCATCTTGTGCGCGTCGCGACGTACTTCCTTCTCCATTTTTGCCAAACGCAAAACGTCATCGTCAGTTGTGATTTTCAGCAGTTGAGGCGTTTGGTTGACGATCCGCCAGAGCGTTCGATAAAGAATATTCCATCGCGACTCGCTGCGATGATAGCCCACCGTTTCGGCAAGCGACAAAAACTCTCGGGGCACGCGGAGAGGTTTGGCTTGATCGGCAGTCGTCGTATTCGAATCCGACTTGCTTGCTCCGTCTAGGTCGTTTGCGTTAATCGTTTGCCCAAACAAAGTTTGCTGCCCGTTGTTGTCGGCAAATTGAATTTCATCCGGTCGGACCGCATCCAAGATCAGCTTCCGCGCCAGCGCACGCCATTCAGCAAAGTTGTCAATCACGATCGTACGCATCGGCAGCTACAATTCGCCTTTCAACGCCGCGTCGAAGGTGTCGAACATCGTCAGCTGCTTCTCTTTTGGCACGACCAGATAGCGCAAATTGTCTCGGTCAAGATCGCTGAGCGCCGGGTTGTGGTCTTCGGTAATGACAAACGACTTGGCCCGCTTCCACGCGACGCGCAGTTTCCGCAGGTCATCCGTTCGAATTCGCTTGTGACGGCGAATGGAGAGAATACGCTGGACGTTCCGAGCACCGATTCCGGGAATGCGTAGCAACTGTTCGCGATTGGCCGTATTCACGTCGACCGGAAAGTAAGCTCGATTTGCCAACGCCCACGCGAATTTAGGATCAATCTCAAGATCTAAGTTCGCGTCAGGCCGAACGATAATCTCGTCGACTTTAAAATCGTAAAACCGCAGCAACCAATCGGCTTGATAAAGTCGATGCTCGCGAATCAGCGGCGGACTCTTGCCCGGCAACTGCGAATCCGCGTGAGGAATCGGGCTGTAGGCGGAGTAGTAGACTCGCCGAAGTTTTTGTCCGGTATAAAGTTCGTCGGCCGTTTTCAAAATTTCGCTATCTGGAGTTGGCGTGGCACCCACGATCATCTGTGTGCTTTGACCGGCAGGAGCGAACTTTGGCGGTTTCATCCCAGCCTTGCGATCGGATTGTGTCTCGCAGATTTTCTCTTTGATGCCGTGCATCGCCTGAGTGATCTCGGGCTTCTTCTTTTCGGGAGCAAGCTGTTTCAAATCCAGCTCCGTTGGCAGTTCGATGTTCACGCTCAACCGATCCGCCCACAATCCGGCTTCGGTGATCAGCTCTTCGGCGGCTCCGGGAATCGTTTTCAAGTGAATGTAGCCGCCGAAACGATGTTGCTGCCTCAACGTTTTCGCCACCAGCGTCAATTGCTGCATCGTGTAGTCAGAATTTTGAATGATGCCGCTGCTGAGGAACAGGCCTTCGATGTAGTTGCGTTTGTAGAACTCGATCGTGAGATTGACGACCTCGTCAACCGTGAATCGGGCGCGCGGAGTTTCGCTGCTGATTCGGTTAACGCAATATTGGCAGTCGAAGATGCAGTAATTGGTCAGCAGGATCTTCAGCAGCGAAACGCATCGACCATCGGGCGTGTAGCTATGACAGATCCCCATGCCCTCGGTGCTGCCGATCGCGCTGCCTTTTCGAGTCGACTTGGAACCGCTGCTGGCGCACGAGGCGTCGTACTTGGCAGCGTCGGCCAAGATAGCCAGTTTTCCGTCGAGCGTCTTTTGTTTCTGATCCGTCATGAATTCTTTCGGGTGTCTTCCTTAACCGTTGTCTGTCGATCGCTTGTAATTATCGGTCGGGTCGCACCAAGAGCAACCGGCAAAATGATGGGTTCTAGTCGAAAGCGGGATCGCAGGATCTCAAAGGCGTTTGCAGGCGTCGCCAATCCACTTCGCCTTCGTCGCATTATTGATTTAGCGTGGCGGCGTGGGTCAACAGGATCAAGTGTAACATGATGCCGGGCCAGCTTTGATCCGGTCGAGCGTGAATTTCAACCGGTTCCAAACGAGTCGACTCGACTCAAGCTCGAGATGATTCAGATCTGGTTCGCAACCGACCAGCCTGAGCGTTTGGAGCGCACTCGCTAACTTGAAAGTATTGCTCGACGCTGCGATTGCGAATCTGGCAAATTTAATTATCCGTTTGCCGATGGACATTGAAGTCGGAACATCCTTTGCGGTTCAAACTGTATGGTAGATCCAATCTTTTCGCCGCAGATCACTGTGAGGGTCGCTGGCGATCGAAGCCACGAAAGTCACGTTAAATCATGAAGCCGGACGATGCCGTCTCAATGAAGACCAAAACCGAATTTGAATCAAAGAAAGCGGCAAAGGAGGCGAGATACTTGAGCCTCGACCAGTGGTTCAAAAAGTATCGCGTTCCGTATCGAGGCGAGCCGGGGATCGAGTTTCGCGGCGAGGAGTATTTTCGCGAATTTCAAGCCGAAGAGCTGTTTTCGAAGTCAAAGGGAGCGAAAGAGATCGGCCCTTTGAAACTTGGCGCTCAATCGGTTGGGCAGAAGAAGTACCGCACGGTTCGGTTCCAAGTCTACCGCGAATCTGACTTCATTCTTGAGGAGAAGATCGTCCGGAAAATCGAGCCTGCGAGGACAATCGACCTGATTGACGCGATCGCAAAAGTCAACGACACCGCCGTCGGAGGAGGTGTTGGTGGAACTGGAGTACGCAAATTCGTTCAAGAGCGACATTGCCGCAGAGGAACAATTGGGGGAATTGTCGCCTTACATGTGCCCAGATTGCGACGGACAGATGTGGCGGTCCAAAGTTGACGCTGTGCCGCGGTTCCGTTGTCACGTTGGCCATGCTCATACGCTACGATCGCTTGGAGCGGCTCAGTCCAAGGTGACGGAGAAATCCGATTGGACAACGTTCAGAATGCTGCAAGAGCAAGTGCGAACCTTCAGGCAAATGGCAGAGCACGAGCGCGAACTTAAACGCCCCGATACAGCAGAGGACTACGACCGCCGAGCTGACTTGGCGGAGCAACGGAGCAAATTGATTCGAGATTCATTCAAGGACTAATGGGCACCGCCTGATTATGCAGGCAAGACCACTCAAAAGGCTTCAATCTGATCTTCGGCTTGTTCGTCGGCACAAGTTTTGCAGTAGAAGTGGCGGAAGGCCAACGATCGTTACAACCCACCAGCGCTGACTAGCACCCACAAGCGTACTCTGCTGCGGGCTCAATCGAGGCAGTGGCCAAGCCGAAGCGACAACCAATAATCATCAACAATCAGGAGTTAAAAATGAGTCAGGAAAGTTTAACCGGCCCCGAAGCAAAAAAGAAAATCAAAAAGCTTGCCGAGTCGATCGACTTTGCGATTTTGGCCACGAACTTGAGCGAACAACCATTTCACGCGGTCCCGATGAGCACAAAGCTTGTCGACGACAACGGGTGTATCTGGTTCTTAAGCGGCAAAGATAGCGACCATAACCGTTACATCGAAGCCGAAGGGGTCGCTCATTTGATTTACTCGAAACCGGGCTCGATGCAGTTCATGGATGTGTACGGCAAGGCCACAATTCACACAGAAAAGTCGATATTGGAAAAACTGTTCGGCAAGATTGATGAGATGTGGTTCGACGGCGTCGACGATCCGAACTTAACAGCGCTCTGTATCGAGCCGCAAGACGCTCACTATTGGGACACCAAACACAACAAGATCGTGACGATGTTCAAATTGGGTTCGGCGTTCGTCCAAGGCGAGCATCCTGAGGTCACCGTTTCCGGCCAATTGAACCCGTAAGACTTGTTTGCGTTTGCAATGCCATATATCGACCGAGCGATGCCCGAGCCGACCGAAGTTCTGAAATCAGACGTGCGTAGTGATCAGCCGAATCTCGCGTGGGTTGAACAAGCCACCGACCTTTTGGATACCAAGTTTACTATTCCCGGCACCAAGATTAAGTTCGGTGCCGATTTCATTCTCGGTATGTTTCCCGGTGTTGGCGATGTCGTCAGCCTCGCCTTTTCTGGCGTCCTCGTTTCCATCATTGCAAAGCACGGCGCAAGCAAGCTGCTTGTGGCTCGCATGCTGATTAACGTTTTTCTGGATGCGGTCGTCGGCTCGATTCCGATCTTAGGCAACGTCTTCGATCTGTTTTATAAAGCCAACCATCGGAACATGATTCTGATGCGGCAGTACTATCAGGAAGGCAAGCACTCAGGCAGTGTTTGGCCGCTGGTGATCGGAGTAATCGCCATCACCTTGCTGTTGATCGGATTCCTAACTTGGGCGTTGATCCAACTGATCGGATGGGCGTGGGCCCTTGCGGCAAGTCAGCCGTTGGCATGGAGTTTGCTTTTATCGCGTCAACTGCTGATAGATTTCTACGCTCAGCCCCCTTAGCCTCTAAAGGGCTGGCGAACGGAAAGTGTCAGCGCATTATACCAACCGATTAACCAACCAATCCAAGACATCATTCATTTTAGGAGGACAACTCAATGACAAAAACAGAAGCAAAATTGAGCGACATGTTTGCGTGCCAAACGTGCGAAACGCAAATTCAAGTGATGAAAAGCTGCGACTGCGAATCCGCCTGCGCAGAATTCAGCTGTTGTGGAGAACCGATGAAGAACATTACAGAGCCGCCGGTTCAGAATGCAGGCGATCAAACTATTGATGACGGGCTAGAAATCTAATCGAGAAACGGTTGGCCGTGCGAAGCTAACAAGCTTCTCTGACTACACACCCGCTCACACGCGAAAGTACTATCGTGACAAACGACCCATCCGACCAGCCAGACGATGAATTCAACTCGTTGATCCGCAATTCAATCTCTGCCGTCGACGACTTCATCGACATTCGCTGGCGGAAAATGAAAAAGCGTTTTGGCTGGGAGGGGACCCCGACGATTCAACCTTACGTCGGCTTCGCCAATGATGATTTGGCTTGGTTTCATGGCCGCGTGTTAACCAATCCACCCAAGGAGCTTCCATCAGAGCGTGACGGCTGGTGGGAAAATTTAGCCAACATGTATCAGCGTATTGAAAGCGATGAAGTTCCCGGAGTCAGTGTGGAAATCGACTTTGGCGGTAAACGTCATGTCGTTGTCACCGACGATGAAGGTTACTTTCATCTGGAAACCAAGAACACGCCAGATGTGCGCGGTCGCAATCCATGGAGGCAAATTGTCATGCGAATTGTTGACCACTCGGCCATCACCGCCGAACAATCGACTGTGGTTTCTCGGATGTTGACGCCAGTGAAGTCTGCCTCATTTGGGATCATCAGTGACATTGATGACACAGTTTTGCACACCGGTATCACGAGCCTGCTGACGACAGCCAGATTGACTTTCTTGCACAACGCGCGAACCAGAAAGCCCCTTGCCGGCGTCGGCGCGTTATATCACGCTTTGCAAACGGGAATGACGCCAGATTCACCCGAGCAGAATCCAATCTTCTACGTGTCCAGCTCGCCATGGAATCTGTATGACTTGCTGGAGGACTTTTTGGACTTAAACGACATTCCCGCCGGCCCGATCATGTTGAGAGATTTGGGTTTTGATCAAAACAAATTCATCCAAGAAGGCCACGACCATAAGCTTGACAAAGCTCTTCGAATCATGTCTGCATTCCCCGACTTGCCATTTGTTCTATTCGGCGATTCTGGTCAGGAGGACGCGCATTTGTACGCCGAAGCGGCAACAAAACATCCCGATCAAGTCAAAGCGATCTTCATCCGCGACGTCGACCCTGGCGTCAGCACCGATCACGACAATGCGGTTGCCCCATTTATCGAAAAGAGCGCTGCCGCCGGCGTACCAATGCACCTGATCGAACGAAGCGACCAAGCCGCCCAAATCGCAGTCGAGATGGGTCTCCTACCGTCGACAGCGGTAACGGCAATCGCAAAACATACCACCGCAGATCTCAATCGCCCCAAAGTGTAACGGCGTTCACCTTTGCGAATCATGGCTTCCATGAAGGGATTTTCTTTGTCGTTGCTGACTTGGCGAAACGAGCGTGACCATTAATTCTATCGCTAAGCGGTGACCTGCTCACGCCGGTTTCAGCACCGCTTCAATGGGACAGGCAATCTGTGCAGACCTGCAATCTCTCTCCGCGTGTTCGTCACTACGACTCCAACGCTCGTCGACGGCAGTTGGCACAGTTTTTGCGTCCACTCTTCACTTTGACTAATCCGACACAACGGCGATCGAACGACCGTTTGACATCAAATCTGAAAACAACCATTTTGGAGCTACCCATGGCAGAAAATAATCTAACCGGAAAGCGCATTGCATTTTTAGTTACCGATGGCTTCGAACAAGTCGAGTTGACGGAGCCTTGGGACGCGATCAAGGAAGCGGGAGCCGAAGTTTCGCTGGTCTCGTTGGAATCAGGCAAGGTGCAGGGCGTCCACCACGAGAAGCAAGGCGATCAGTTTGATGTCGACGAGACGGTTTCGCAGGCGTCGGCGGACGCATACGATGGCTTGGTATTGCCCGGCGGTGTCTTCAACCCCGACGCGTTACGCGTGAATGAAAAAGCGGTTAGTTTCGTGCGAGACTTCTTTCAGCAAAGCAAACCGGTCGCTGCGATCTGCCACGGACCATGGACTTTGATCGAGGCCGATGTGGTCAAAAACCGAAAGGTGACCTCTTGGCCCAGTCTGAAAACCGATTTAATTAATGCGGGCGCTGAATGGGTTGACCAAGAGTGCGTTTGCGATTCGGGGCTCGTGACCAGCCGTAACCCTGATGACTTGCCGGCGTTCTGCAAGAAAGCGATCGACGAGTTCGCCGAAGGCAAACACGTCGGCCAGACCTCCGATAATCACTCGGTTTTGGCGACCATCAATGGTCCTGCAGAAGATCAACAATCGCAGGAATAGTCAGCGTACGCCCCGCGGTGCAGACTCGCGCAACACAGCGACTGCGGCCGGAGGCAATTCAGATGACCCGATTCAGACGGCCGAAACGTCCATGCCGAAAGTAAAGATGAATAGTGAAACCGTTTTGATCACTGGTGCTTCGTCCGGGATCGGGCTGGAGCTCGCCAAATTGTTTGCCGCCTCAGGTAGCAGATTGATCCTAGTGGCAAGAAACGAATCAAAGCTTACCGAACTCAAACAGCAGCTTGTCAATCAGCACAGCGCACACACAGACGTGATCGTGATGGATCTTTCCAAAGTCGATGCGGCTGAAAAATTACGTGACGAAATTTACCGCCGAAAGTTGAGAGTTGACGTCTTGGTCAACAACGCTGGATTTGGTGAGCTCGGGAAATTTGCAGAAATTCCGATTGAGCGTCAGGTGGACATGATTCGGCTGAATGTGGTAACGGTTGCCCATCTGACGCGGCTACTTCTTCCCGAAATGTTGAAGTACAGGCAAGGCGGAATTCTCAACGTCGCGTCGATTGCAGCATTCTTGCCCGGCCCAAACATGGCGATCTACTATGCCACCAAAGCATTTGTCCTCTCGTTTTCTGATGCTCTGCATGAAGAGCTGATCGACACCGATCTCAAAGTCACTTGTCTATGTCCGGGGCCGACTAAAACTGGTTTTGCCGCCGACTCAGGCATGGAAAGCACGACTCTATTCGAGGCTGGAGCGATGGATGCCGCAGAGGTTGCCAAAATCGGTTACGAATCATTTCGGAAGAATCAGTCCGTTGTCGTGATTGGGTTCAAGAATAAATTGCTGGCATTTTTGACTCGGCTGACGCCTCGATTCATCGCACGGAAAATGGTGAAACGAGTACAGCCCGGCGAAGACAGAGAAGGGAATAATATTGCTTGACGAACTGATATGGGGCTGAGTCGAGACCTGCGATTTACAAAGTTCGTAAAGCGTCTATCTGCACTACACCGAGGTGGGAAAAGCGTCGGCTCAACAGCAAAAATTCCTCACTGCAAGATTGAGTAGTCAACTTTCGAAGCGGCGTATTGATCGAATAGATGAACCAAAAAAGCCGTACTACACAGGGTAGTGCGGCTTTTTTCAAGTCGCCAAAGTTGATCCGCCTGGCCGATTACACTGGAGCTTTGCCGCGTAGTGCATGTGATGCGGCACTGAGCAGAAAGAGGACAATGAAAACAAAGAAACAAATCTGAGCGATCGACGCGAGCCCACCTGCCATTCCGCCAAAACCGAGAACGCCAGCGATAATGGCGAGTATAAATAGTGTGATTGCTGCATTAAGCATTTAAGTACCTTTCAAGTTAACTAGATTTGTAATTTCGATATCAAGAGGTGCTGATATCTCATTTTGCCGAGTGCCAACCGCATTGCGTGCGTTGGGAATCTAAATCAGCAACACGCATGCCAATCGCTTTGCCCCAGTGCAATTCTCGTTCGACTTGGGCGTAAACCGTTGATCGTTCGCTGAGCGAACTAAGTGATGAACTGCACTTGAGCTCCGAAGTTGATTGCCGCGCAACCAGCCTGGCTCCGTTCCGCACAGAGATATTTCTATCGAGAGCATTGAGGCGGGGCTGGTCATCTTGAAATGCACAGGCGGAAATGGCACACCGGTTGCTCAGTTTTCTTGCCGTAACTAAGAAAGGGCGATAGGGCTCAGAGAACCGGTGACGCAAAACCACAGATTTTTTTGAAAGGACAGACATGCCGACAGATTTACCGAACCAAACATTGGTCGTTGTTACCACCGGAGCCGAAGCGAAACTATTTCGCAACACGGGTCAACCCGGAGAGATAAAGCTGAAGTCGGCAGGAGAACTGAGCCCTCAAGACCTGTTAGACGATGGGCCCGCCGGCGTTCGCCCTCCCGAGTCGTCACCTCGAGAAAACGATGAAGCAACGTTCTCAAAACAGTTGGCGGAATACCTCTATAAACAATCCCATTCTGGAGAGTTTCAAGACCTCGCAATCATTGCTGATCCCGATACGCTCGGCGAACTCAGACCCATCTTGCACAAGGAGGTCGCAAATAAAGTTAGAGTAGAAATAAACAAGACGTTGGTAAACTCGAACACGAGTGATATCGAGCGAGCATTGGGCTCAGCCTAGTCATTGAGTACCGGGAGTTAAGCTTGGTGACATCCACAAATTCACGGTCAACAGCGGTAAATGGCACGGGCGGATCAAGGAAGCGTCGAGCCTCGCGAGCCGGTTTGCGCTACATCAATGATTTTGATTCGGGCTTCGCCAGGCGCAAGTGCGGACGAGGATTTACTTACCTTTCGACTCGCGGCAAGACGATCAAATCCGAATCGACTCGCAACCGGGTCGAGTCGCTCATCATTCCGCCGGCGTGGACAGATGTCTGGATCTGCCCCAAGTCCAACGGCCACATTCAAGCACGTGGTGTCGACGATGCGGGGCGGACTCAATATATCTACCATCCTAAATGGAGCGCGATCAGTCAGGCAACCAAGTTCGACCGGCTGCAACTTTTCTCAGAATTGCTGCCCCGCATTCGTCGACGCGTCCGCAAGGATATCAAAGGCAAGAATCTCTCGCGGCAACGCGTTTTAGCGTGTGTGGTTCGATTGCTTGATAAATCCCAGATACGAATCGGGAACGAGCAGTACGTCAAAGAACGAGACACTCGCGGCGCAACAACGCTGGCCGCCAAACACGTCGACGTTGAAGGTCCCAAGGTGTGTTTGGACTTCCCGGGAAAGAGCGGCAAGCGACAAGAGATCGAGTTCTCTGACGCCAAAGTTGCCAAAGTCATCAATCTTTGCGAGGAAATCGAGGGACAGTTTCTGTTTTGTTATCTCGACGAAGATGAAGAACAGACCGTCGATTCTTCCAACGTTAACGATTACCTGAAAGAGATCAGCGACGAAAATATCACCGCCAAGGATTTCAGGACGTGGTGGGGCAGCGTCGTTGCACTTGCTGAACTGGTTGGGCTTGATGAAGCGATGTCCAAAACACAGCGTAAAAAAGCAGTTGTTGCCGCCGTCAAGCAGGCGGCAAACTCGCTTGGCAATACGCCAGCAGTGTGTCGAAAAAGCTATATCCATCCGGCGATCCTTGCGGCAGCTGAATCGGGCGAGCTGCAAACGTTGATCGCCAAAGCTGAACGCTCGGCAACCACGAACCGCGAGTGGACGATTGACGAAACGCGATTAGCGAGCCTCCTGCCTTATCTCAGCTTTTAGGTGGCTCCTTGGCACGCAGATTGCAGTCCTTCATCCGCGCGTAGATCGCGAGTGATGGCCATCGTTGGCTTTCATTGGCTTGTCGCGTGCGAGTACCACTTTTTGTGGCACCCTTCAGCGACCAAGGCCGTTTGACAGCAACAGAAATTCGCAAATCTGGTCGGAGTTTGAACGTGGAAGAAATTTTGCTTTTAATAAACCAGCCGCTGTTCCTGTGGTCGCTGTTTGGCGGAGCGGTGGCCCTAGTCTTGATCGACTACATCTTCCCGGTCGATTGGCCAGCCTATTTCGGTTACGCGTTGTTCGGAATTTTTATCGGAGCGACGGCCCCTTTGCCGCCTGCGTGGAGTCTGTTTGCGATGCTCGCGGTTTTCTCCTTGATGCTAACGCTTCACAAAGCCGTGTTCTCGAAATTTTTTACCAATGCTCCCAGCTTGGAGCGTCGACGAAACGTCGCTTTGGCTAATTCTAAAAATGTCGATCTAACCGAAGGCATGGACTCAGCAGAACTTAATTCAATCGCAAGCCGGGAGGGTAACTAGATGCCTTATCGACAAACCAATCAGGCTCCAAGACGTCAGCGAACGGGGATTCTAGTCCGCCTCTTGATCGCCGGAGCAATTGCACTATTTTCAGTCATCTCCTACTTCTCGATGGGTGATACGAATCCGATTACCGGCCAGACGCAGCGCGTTGCATTGTCGCCCGACCAAGAGATTGCTCTTGGCTCACAAGCCGCTCCGAAGATGGCGCAGCAACATGGCGGACTTCATCTCGACCAGCAAGCTCAACAGCGCGTCGATCGAATCGGCGCTGAGCTCCTGCAAGCGGTCGGAGAGATCGTTCGGGACAATGGCGGTGATAACCCGTTTGAGTTTGAGTTTCACCTACTTGCCGACGAGCAAACGGTCAACGCGCTCGCGCTGCCGGGCGGACAGGTCTTTAACACGGCGGCACTTTATAAGCGGCTGGAATCAGAAGGGCAGCTTGCTGGTGTCATCGGTCACGAAATTGGCCATGTGTTGATGCGACATGGAGCCCAGCGGATGGCCAAGCAAAAGTTGACGCAGGGTCTCGTCAGCGGCACGGGGGTCGCTGGTGGCGGGGAGCAGTCAGCACAAATGGCGGCGGCGATCGGAAACATGATCAACATGAAGTACGGTCGAGACGACGAATTGGAGTCCGACAAATGGGGCGTCGAACTCTGCGTTGAGGCTGGATACGATCCAAGGTCGATGCTCGATGTGATGCGGATTCTCGAAGAGGCCAGCGGCGGAGGTGGGCCTACCAAAAATGATAAGCACTCACCCCAAGCCGGCACATCGTCAGCAATACATCAAGGACGTTATCGAATCGGTTTATCCTGACGGATTGCCCTCTGGGCTCAAGAGTTAACTCGGGTGGCATAGATTTTGCTGCCCTCATCTGCATTCCGATTACAAAAACCATTTGCGAAGGAAGCTTATTATGCGAACTTGTACACTGACAAAAGTCAGCCGGGCCGATGCTGAGCACGGTGATGATGGACAGACCTATTTGGCGCTTGGCGAGTCAATGGCGATGCGAATGTGGGACGCCGTTCCCGCCAATGACGGATGCGAATCGCCAGCGCGAGATTACGAGACAGTCGGCTACGTGATTGACGGGCAAGCTGAGCTGACGATAGACGGTCAAGCGGTCATGCTGCTGCCGGGCGACAGTTGGGTCGTGCCCAAAGGAAAACCGCACTCCTACAAGATTGTGACGGCTTTCACGGCGGTTGAGTCGACTTGCCCTGCCGCGCGGTTGGTTAGGGACGACGAGTCTTAATCGCAATCGCAATCGAGTGACCAATTGCGAGCCCACTAGTTACGGGCTCAACAGTTACGGGCCCACCAGTTACAGGCCCACCAGTTACAGGCCTTCTAGGCACCAGTGAATTTTTCTTTGTGGAGAGATGATGACGCAGTCGCTAGTAAAAAGCTCAGCCATGGGAGCTACCGCTCACGACCAAGGCGTATGCTTCCGCGTATGGGCTCCGCATGCGGACAGCGTCAATGTCATCGGGACGTTTAATGACTGGTCGGCCTGTGCGGATCCAATGACCCAAGAGGAAAACGGGCATTGGATCGCTGACGTTGAAGGGGCAAAGGTCGGCGACGAATACAAGTTCTTAATCACAAACGGCGAAGAAACATTCGAGCGTATCGACCCCTATGCTCGGGAGGTCACTAACTCGATCGGCAACGGCATCGTCACCGATCCTGACGCATTTGATTGGGGCGATGACAACTTCTCAATGCCACCGTTTAACGAACTGGTAATTTATGAACTGCACGTAGGCACCTTTCACCGAGACGACGTCGACGAGGTCGGCACTTTTGATGGCGTGATCAAGAAACTTCAATACCTTCAATGGCTGGGGGTCAACGCGATCGAAATCATGCCGGTCGCTGAGTTTGCCGGCGATCTTTCGTGGGGATACAACCCGGCTCACATTTTCGCCGTTGAGAGTGCCTACGGCGGCCCCGATGCGATTCGACGACTGGTCAAAGCCGCCCACGAACACGGCATCGCGATCATCATGGACGTAGTCTACAACCATTTTGGGCCAAGCGATCTCGACCTTTGGCAGTTCGATGGCTGGAGCGAAAACGAAAAAGGTGGAATTTATTTCTACAACGATTGGCGAAGCGAGACACCTTGGGGTGATTCTCGACCGGATTACGGGCGTGGCGAAGTTCGGCAGTTCATTCACGACAACGCGATGATGTGGCTGACTGAATATCGAATGGATGGGTTGCGATACGACATGACGCTTTACATGCGATCAGTCGATGGTTCGCCCGAACGCCAAATCCCTGAAGGCTGGTCACTTGCCCAGTGGGTCAATCGCGAAATTCACGAGCAGTTCCCTGACAAGATCACCATTGCCGAAGATCTGCGTACCAACCCAGCGATCACGGAATCGGAGGCATTCGGCGGCGCGAATTTCTCTACACAGTGGGACGAATCGTTTGTGCACCCCGTGCGTTCGGTTATCCAGACGTTCAAAGATGCAGATCGTGACATGGAGACGATCAAGGCGGCGATTGAACACCGCTATAACGATGACGCCTTCAAACGCGTTGTCTACACCGAATCGCATGACGAAGTCGCTAACGGCAAGAAACGTGTCGTGTCAGAGATCAATGAAGTCGATCCGGCAGGTTTCTACTCGCGACGGCGCTCTAATCTTGGAGCGGCATTGGTATTCACTTCGCCCGGCGTCCCCATGATCTTTCAAGGCCAAGAATTTTTGCGTTCGGATTGGTTTGACGATTCAAAACCCATCGACTGGAACGTGGCCGGAGAAGAAGATCAAACGATGAGACTCTACCGCGATCTGATTCGCTTGCGATTAAACATCGACGGAGTTACAGCTGGCTTGCTGGGAAGCGAAGTCGAAGTCTTCCACGTTAACAACAACGACAAGGTTGTTGCTTTCCGACGATTCGACGCTGACCAAAATTCCAATGTGGTCGTGCTGTTAAATTTCGCTGATCGACATTGGGATGATTACCGAATTGGATTTCCCTGTGCAGGTTCTTGGAAGGTTCGCTTTGATAGCGGCTCCCGCCACTACGACCAAGGGAGCCAAGACATCGGAGTGTCTGAAGTAGATGCCGGTCACGCTCCGTACGATTGGTACACGCATTCAAGCAGTTTGCCGTTGCAGCCTTACGCAGCAGTTGTGTTTTCGCAGTGAGCGAACTGAGAAAACCGTCGACTGCAGCCCGCTATTGCCGGCAATCTTTGACGACCGCCGGTGCACGGTACATTTGCCTGAAGACCATCCATGCTGATTGCTCGACGACCACAGTCAGTCCTGCTGGGTGCGTAGTTATCGGCAAACAAAACACGAACCGTCGCTGTTCCAAAAGCCTAAAAAGTGGCGCTTAATTTGCACTGATTGGCTGAGCATGGTCGAACTGGATCAAGTAGTGCCTTAACAATTCAAGATATTTCGAGGAAAGAACAGTGAATCAACAGCAACCCGTCTCAAAGGAATCTCGTCGGCTTACCAGAAAGGTTGCGGCTTGGGTTCTCCCTGCCAGCGGCTTCGCTGTTCTTGGTGTCTTCTTTCTGATCATCTTCTTCCCGCTTGGGATCATTCTTTCTCTGATCGCTATAGCGATCGTTGCGGCTAATGTGCTTTGGAAAAGCACGGACGACGTACTCGAGACGAGTGATCAGTCATAAATCATTAGTCGGAGTTGGGTTGGCTCAATCTTCGCCAACACATTTCATCGGAGCAAACCAGCAGAAGGTTTCTGCAACGAACCAAAAGTGCCATGAATAAAATTACCAAAGCCATTTTAATCGCGGGCGGGATTGGAGTTGCGGCATCGGTCGCGGGGCGCGCATTACTTCGACAGTCGCGACGATTTGACTGGGTGGGCAAAACAGTCTTGGTGACCGGAGGCTCACGCGGTTTGGGACTGTGTCTAGCTCGAAAGCTGGTCGACGCAGGAGCCAACGTTGTCACCTGTGCGCGGACATCGAGCGATTTAGAAACCGCTGAGCTCGAACTACGGCAGCGAGCAGCCAATGTTTGGCCGGACGCAGCGACTCGGCCCCGCGTTCTCGCTATCGCATGCGACGTGCGCGAATGCGATTCGGTCGAATCCATGATGGCTGAGGTCGTCGACCAGTTCGGCGGGATCGACGTTTTGATCAACAACGCTGGCGTGATCGAAGTCGGCCCTTTCGACGCGATGACGGAAAAGGATTTTCAACGCTCGATGGACACGCACTGTTGGGGAACGCTGAATATGGTGCGATCGGTTCTTCCCGGAATGCGTAGTCGCGGCTGGGGGCGGATTTTGAACGTCGCGTCGATCGGCGGAAAACGGGCGGTACCTCACATGTTGCCTTACGCGGCGAGCAAATTTGCGTTGGTGGGGCTGTCAACTGGCTTGCGTGCCGAATTAGCTCACGAAAATATTTTGGTCACAACCGTTTGCCCCGGATTGATGCGAACCGGAAGCCCTCGCAACGCGATTTTCAAAGGCCAGCACCGAAAAGAGTATGCGTGGTTCAGCATTGGCGATTCGTTGCCGATGATGTCGATCAACGCGATGACCGCGGCTGAGAAAATATTGCAAGCCTGCAACAACGGAGATGCCGAAGTCGTCATCGCCGGTTCAATGAACTTCACCAGCCTCGCCGCTCGGCTTGCTCCCAACTGGACGGCCGAAATGCTGAGCCTCATGGATCAGATGCTACCTGAGATGGGCGGCATCGGTCGCCGCGCGGCAAAGGGGCATGAAAGCGAGTCAGCATGGTCGCCATCGATTTTGACGCGTCTAACCAATCTGGCCGCAGTGAGAAACAACGAGATTTAGATTTCTGCAATTTTTGTGCTCATCACCAGAGATCAAATGTCAATGCGCCTTACGGTAGCCTGTCCGGTACCTCGATTGTGATTGACTTCCGTTGATTCTGTTGCTCGATCCATTCGGCAACGCACTTCCGCCGCCGAAGAGCTTGATCCGATTTGGCCGGAACCCAACCGTAGATCGGAATCTCGCGATAGCCCCATTTGCTTCTTCCCAATCCCCATTGGATCCCGCCGTAAGTCTATGGCTCACGACCGTCAAGGCTCAACCGTTCGTTCAGATAGACGGCGGTCGCCCAAGCAGACTCCGGTGTATCCGTCCACTTGATGATTTGTTTAACCCAGTACATCCGTAAGTTGTTGTGCATCCAGCCGTCGTAGAGAAACTGAAGCTGGGCCGCATTCCACGTTGAATCGGACGTGCGACCGTGAACCAAATCATGCAGCGAATAAATTTTTTTACGCGGGTCATCACGATGCACATTGAGCGTCTTCCTGCCCCAAGCTGGAACGTTCTGGTAAGCGGACGCATCATCGGCATGTCGAGCCAGATGGTAGTAGTACTCTCGCCAAGTCAACAATTCGTCCAAGAACTTCCAACGTGCCGCGGAGTGCATTTCCGCTTCGCCGATCGCGATGGCGACTTCACGCGGCCCGAGCACGCCGAATTGCATGTAGGGCGAGAGTTTGCTTGTTGAATCTGGAAGCGTCGGATTGTTGCGACTCCATTTGTTCCGCGGGACGATGTTCTTGATCGCATGTCTCATCGCTTTCACGGCCGCGGGCCGATGCCCGCGAAAACCTTTGGTCGGCTCCAGAGTCATATCGACGTTACACCGTCGAATCAGCGAATCCAACTTACGCGATTTGAAGCCGGTCAAATCATCCGTTTCGAAGCAGAGCTTGCCGGTGAACTTTCTGACCGTGGGTTTGCGATCGCCAACTGCCGCCAGTGCCGCTTACGCGGTTTTGCAATCGGCCCTTGAGCCATCCACTGGTTCCCGCGTTTGGATCGCTGATCTCGATCACGTAGCCGATGGAATACTCCTGTCTGGCGAAGCTCCGTCCAGCGCACGTCGTTTTCCTTCGCCCAATTTCCAAAATGAATGTCACGTTGATAAGTCCGATCATTCCCGGCCTCTTCGTGGCTGATCATTTGGTCGAATGGGACGTGCCGTCGCAAGGAGTTAAACGCGTCGATGACTTCATCGTGTCAGACCAACACATCCCCACCAGTTTCCGCCAACTGGGAGCGTAGATCTTTCAGCGCGTCAAACCAAGCGGCAACGTGAAAGGCTGATGTTTCCGGAGCCTTCAACGCGGAGGGCTCAAGCACAAAGACCGGCAAAACCTTCAGGCCGGACTCCAATACCCGCGTCAACGCCGGGTTGTCGCTCAATCGAAAGTCTTTTTTCATCCACCAAACGATGTGGGTTGGTTTGGAACCTCGATCGACAGTAACACCACCTTTGGACGAGCTACTCATCACACTTCCCAAATTCTGCGTTGACTTGACGGATCAAACTCAAGATGCTTTTTCTGACGCTGAAGTTGGATGAGCAGCAAAACGACGGCTCCGATTATGGACCCAATCCATCCGCTCGATTGAATGATTGATCCTCCGACAAGGAAAAACCAATGAGCCCGCCGAGGAACGAGCCACCGATGCCGAGCATCATCGTGCGAAAGATTCCCATCGGTTGCTTGCCGGGTACAAGCCCTCGTGCGATCAGCCCCACGATGAATCCAAAAAATATCCATCCGATTAGCCAAAACATTTTTGCGTCTCCATGTGAAACTTTGTCAAAAAATGCGTCTATCTCGAGACTTCTCGGTGAACGTCGCTGTATCGCTTCTGAGCCAACGATTTAGGCTCAAGCACGTGGTAAAATTGGCTCACGCAAAGCCGCAAAGCTTGCAAAGAAAAGGGGATTGGTGAACTTTCCGAGCTTCGCGCCTTAGCGCCTTTGCGTGAGACTTCGTTCCTGAAATTCCTAATGGTGTACGCCGAGAAGCCTCTTTATTTCTGTCAGAATGTACGGGTTCAAAGTTCGTCAATTGAGTCAATTTCCAATTGCTGGCCGGATCGAAAGATGATGTTCTTGGCCAGCGGGAATTGATGGGAACGGCTTTCGAGAAAGTGCATCAGATACCCTGCCGTGTTCGGAAAAATAACTAAATCGCCAATGGCGACTCCGTTGGGGAAATGCAACCGACGCAGAGAAAGCAATTCCGATTCGGTACAGTAGGCTCCCACAAGAAATCCTTCGATCGCTTTGCTGCCGTCGCACTCTACTTCAATTGCCGAGTCCCCACCTCCGCCGCGGATCAATAACGGGTCGACCAAGAAGTCATCGCTGCTGGTGCGACACTGAGTTCGATTCATTGCCAAACCGATCAACCAGTGCCCGTCACGATGCCGCTTGCGAAACTCGACGCGGGCCACGGTCATTCCGCAACCGTCAAGAATGCTGCGGCCCGGCTCGCAACGCAGTTGTAGGTTCCGTTGGCGAATCGCATCGGCGATCGTTGTCGTCGAATCGCCGCAGCTTGCCTGAGCGAACGTTGAATCTGATCTTTGAGAACTCAAAATCTGATCAAGCCAAATCGCACGCGTTAGTCGCTGGTAGTACGGATACGATTTCGGAGTGCCGTGAACTTTGCCTTCAACGTTGATCAACCCCAGTCCATGATTTCTGTACGTCAGAGGTGCGCGCTGATTAAGTAAGGCCTTCTCGTGCACGTTCCAAAACGTCGACCACTGAGTCGCATCGTCTAGGTAGCTCATCGGGATGCCGCCACCGATGTCTAAAAACTCGACTGCATGACCTTGGTCACGAAGTTGGTCGATGACAGTCAAGCAACCGTCGATCGCCGAGACTCTTTGGTCGCAGCAGTAGCCGTCCAAATGAAAATGGATGCCACGGATCACTGGCTGGCAGTTATCTTGATCACGCTGGCCAACGGGGAAGTGTTCTTCGACGACCTCCATTATTTCGGCAACGTCGAATCCAAATCGCGAATAGAGACGCTCGGCATCGGGTGCAGAATTCTTACTGGGCTTGTTTGATGTCCGATGCTGAAAGCCGCTCAACCGCAGGGCGATGTTTGGCTTTCGGTTCTCCTCCATCGCGATTTTCTTGATGAGTTGAATTTCGTCAACATTGTCGACCGCGATGGTGACTTCGTTGGCGATGCATCGGTGCAGTAGATCTTCCGTTTTGATCGCCGCAGTACAGATGATTCGACGGGGTTCAAAGCCGGAAGTTAAGACCTGTCGAAGTTCAACGGCACTGGCAACGTCGATCCCACACCCGATTTCCTGCGCGGCATTCACAAATGCCAGACACTTATTCGCCTTGCGAGCAAAGTAGACTTCGAAATTTAAGTTATGATTCGCAGCGACTGACTTTAGCTCGGCGATGTTTCTCTCATACGGCCGAACGTTGATCAGGTTGATCGGCGACCCGTACTGTTTCATCGCCTCATCCCAAGCGACTTCTTTGATCGCTGCCGACATCCAAGGCTCAACCCGCGCCGATAGCGGCAAAACGCCAACACAGTTTGTTTGGGGGCAAATCTGTGGCTCAATGGTTGTCATAGTCAATTGATAGCTCTTGATTCAAATACATACGTCTACAAAATATTTTGGTGGGAGATAAGTGCGCTGACGCGTTCGGCCCACATTTCCGGATGCGAATGGAGTCGGCGACTAAGCGTGTCATTGCCCAGAACGCAGCCTTCGACCGCGCGGCCAAGGACAAACAGCCCGTCGACCTTTCCGCCGATTCTTGAAATGACTTGGGCTGACTCGTCAACCAGTACGCCACCGTGCGCCGGTGATCGAATAAGACTTTGCGACGTCAGCAGTTTCCCGACAACGGAGTCCGGTGCGTGATGGCAAGGCGAAGGGATAATCGCGTCAACAATTGCATCAACCTTGCAACTTCTATCACCCAATGCGACCTCCGCGCGAGTGTTATTAACGACGATGTCTCCGAGAAGGAATCGTAGATCGACGATTCCAGCATCGACTAACGCGACAATCCTCCCAAGATTTTCTGCTGGTGGGCCAAAGGCGATCCGCTCCATCTCTTTCGCGATCGCACTGAAACAATTCCACGACTTACTCGCCAGCCCGCAATGACTCACTCGCTGAACCAACGGGCGATAAAGTTGTCGCCAGCTTTCGGCTAACGCCCATGCTGGATCCAGTGCCGCCTGTCCATTGGCAACCGCGTAAGACCGTTTCATCGCGTGCAGCACATTTTCAGCGGAGTTTTCTGAATTCGTCCATTCTTCAAACCAACTTTTGGCAACCCCTTCAGCCTTGTTTGACTCCTTACTTCGATACCCAATGACGCTCAGCGCCGTGTCGGCGGTGCGGAGAAAAATTGGCCAAAGATCTTTCAGGAAGTCAACTTCACCGTGGGCTTTAGGTAAGTCGATGATTTGACTCACGCCGTCGAGCCACACCGATCGGAGTCGCGACGGCAGCTTGATCTTCGAATAGTCAGGCTTGGCCAGCATCGGTTTCCCCGTCCGAGAAAATGGAATGATTCGCTCGGGCTCATTGCCGCTTCTCTCGTAACGAAGTCGACCGTTTGTGAGTAAGAAATTTCCGCCACGGCCTTCTGTTACCGTCAACGCTGCATCAATGAAGGTCAAAGCGAATCCTCGGACGGCGACACAGCTACCCGCCTCAATCCGCCGCCGCGAAAGTTGCTCGCTAACGGGAAAGATTTTGTCAATCACATTCACCGATGCTGAAATGTCGTCTCTGGGAATACCACCAGAAACGTGAGATGGTCTCCACCCGCCATGCCCTGTCGCGATTAGAACTTGATTAGCGACCAGCGTCTCCGACTCGGAAGTTACCCGCCATCGGGCTTGTTGACGGCTAACGTCGATGACGCGATTCACATGAAGTTTAAGCTTAACCCATTCGGGAAGCGATCTCTGGATTTGAGTAAAACACCAAAAAAGATACTCGCCAACGATCGAACGAGGGGCATACCCATCAGGATCCGCCAGCGCCGGATAATACGCTTCAAGCCATCCGACAAAATCGAGTCGCTCGGCATCGACCGGCGTGTCTCCAGCAGCTTGACCGCCAGTGTGCTTCCATGCGTCGATCAGTCCCGACGCAAAATTCATCCGCAACCAATTAGGCTGCCGTGGGTCGTAAACTTGACCTGCGCCAGGAAACTTGGCAGGGTCGAACATGCTGATTCGAATGCGTGGCAGATGTTCACCGGATCGACATAGCTGACCAAGCCGGTTAATCAGACTGTCCAATGAGTACATGGCCTTGGGGCCACACCCGACGATGGCGATTTCGTAGAAGTCAACGCCGTCGGCCAACAGGTCATTCGTATCGACATCTTCTGGCCGACCAGCGACTCTATCCGCTGAGCTATCCGTTACTAGACTTGAGCTTCCCAACGGATTGGAAAGCTCAAAGCTACTCAAACCGGTTCCAACCACCACGCGTGTGCGTTCGGCAAGCTTTGACGTTAGGCTTTTCATACGAGCCCCTCGGAGGCACTGACAAGCATATTCGAGGTCTCCGGCAGACGATCGGAAACCCGGCGACTGCACAACACGCCATTGTAGGGGACGCTCGCTTGGTCAGAGTACTGATCCGTCACAATGGAGACGGGTTCATTGGACTTGCGGGTGATGCCTGCCAACGCATTGATTTCTTCACGCGTGACACCTAACTCTGATTCGATCCAATCATCAGAAAATACGGTGTCGAGGTAGCGCGTGCCTGAATCGTGCAGAATCGCCACGCAATCTTTATCGTCAAGCGTGCTGCCGAATCGTCGCACGGCTTCCAAGACTCCGCCTGCCGACCCACCGACCAGAATCGCTTCGCGATCGGCAAGGCGACGGCAACCGACGACACAATCAACGTCGCTGACACGGGTGAAATCATCGAACGTTTGCCCAACAGCGAGATCAGGTATGCTGCCTGCTCCCAAGCCGGGAATGCGGCGTCTTCCCGGTCGGCCACCGAATAGCACGCTGCCGACGGCATCGACCGCGATGACTTTTGTCTTTCGGCCTCGCGATCTCAAATAGTCGCGGCAACCTCTGGCTGTTCCCGTGCTGCTGGTCGCCACAAACAAATAGTCGATATCGCCTCTCATCGCTTCGTCAATTTCGCGGATCGTGCCCTCGTAATGGGCCAGCGGATTTTGTTTGTTCGCGTATTGGTTTGGCCAAAAAGCCCCCTCGATTTCATTGAGCAACTTGCGAACGCATTGCCAGCGGGCCTCAAGAAAGCTTCCATTGACCGTCGAGGTTACGCGTTCAAGCCTGCCGCCGAGGGCTTCGATGATTTTTGTGTTTTGCTCTTGAGCGTTCGGATCGACAACACAGACGAGCTTCAAACCATAGTATCGACAAACCTGCGCAAGTCCGATTCCCATATTTCCTGACGACGATTCAACGATCGTAGAATTTTTATCGATCTGACCTTGGCGTAACGCGTCCTCGATCATCTGCCGCGCGGGTCGGTCTTTGGCGCTGCCACCCGGATTTTGCGATTCCAACTTTGCAAATAGATGAGCATTGGTGTTGCTCAGATAACGGTTCAGCTTGACCAGCGGCGTGGAGCCAACCGCTTCGAGAATCCCATTTTTGGGCGAAAAATCAAATTGCAAGCGGTCGTTTTGGGAATGCTTCATCTATCGCTCTATTAAATGCGTTTTGGCAAGGCAAATAGTTCTCGATTCTTACAACAGCCTGCCGTCGAGATGGGAGACGATATAGCATTCGATGCGCCAACCTGACGAGGCGGTCGGATTTGCCGGCGCTTTTCAGGCGGTTGGATAGCGTGAAATGCCCGGATCGCTTGGTTGGCCACTTCGAGGGTTCATAGCCGTTGCCATTTACGTCGAGCGGGGCCCTGAAATCGTTGGACGCAAGTCGGTCGTCTCGGTCGCTGTCACACCACCTGATCGAGGTTGTAGCGACGCCCAATTGCAACGTTTTTGCCTCGGTTTGAAATGGGCAACCGAGCTCGTCTTATCAAGCAATTCGCTGCCGCGTGCTGACTAAGCTATTCAAGCTGATCAAGCCGCTGAAAAAAAAGATAACGGCGGGCTGTCGTGGTTGAACCGCGGCTTGAATTATCGGCCCGTCTTAGCGCCGCCGGTTCGCGATAGTGGTTTGCTCACAAAGGGACTTCCTTCGAGCAAGAACCGCCACTTAAAGTCAGCCGCTTTCGTGATTCCAATGCGTGTATCTGCCACGACATTGCAATTTGAGTCACCATAGAATCCGTGAATAAAATCCGACCTTTCCTCAACGATACTCGTGCCGTGGAACTCCGGACCTATGCCTAAAGCCTGCGTTAGTTTACCCGGACCGGAACATAGATCCTTCAACCGCTGCTTATTTCGGCGGGTTTTCATTTCATCAATACCGACGATTGGTTCGATCGCTCGAATCAAAACAAACCCGTTGGAAGACTCATGCTTCGTCAAGACGTTGAACAGCCAGTGGATCCCGTAATTGAGATAGGCGTAAATCGTGCCCGCCTGTTTGTCACGCACAAATTCGCGTGCCGCATTACGGACAAAGGTGTGGCACGCTTCGTCACCAAATTCGGCATAGGCCTCAGTCTCGACCACGATCCCGCCCGCATTGTTCCAGCGAAACTCCGTTCCAATCAGCTTGGTCGCGCAATCGACGGGCGTCTTTTGAAAGTCCGTTGCGATCCACCGACGGCCTTGGGGTGGATGAATTGGGTCTGTGGGTTTCGGCGCGGTCATGGTCTTGAGTCAGGAGTTGTTGCCTTTGAGGTCATTCCAAAAGTTTAGCGAGATGGAAATTCGGATGTGCCCTTTGGCGTCGAGCGGATCGACCTTTTTTCCAAACTGAGTTACCTTTACAAGACCTTCCTGTACCAGCAAAGCGGTAACTCTTCTTACGTCTGCCATCAACGGCCGCCAATCATCCGGATTTAACTTTCGGGACACCTCCGAAGGACAAAACGTTTTCTCGGGGCCGCGTGATTTGGCAAATTCCAAGATGCGATTTCGAATTTCTTTGTCCGATGCTGACTCGTTGGTGGTCATTGGCAATTCTAATGTGGCATGTGATGAACCTGCGTCCGGCAACCACTTTAATAGAACTCTACAGAGCTGATTCGATTGGCAAAATATTGGCGGCCGGATCTTTGATCTTCTCGTGCTCGCCCGGAACTTCCGTCGCAGCACCGACAAACACCGCTTTGGTCGCCTCGTAGATCAACGAAAATGCATCGTTGGCGACGTCCCAGTATTCGGCGAACGTTGGGGCGACTTGAATAAGAATCAATTCTGGATCGTCCTTGCCCGCTGGGTATCCGGTCTTGGCGGCCGGACTCCACACCTGTTCAATCGTGGCTCGATCATCGGTTAAATTCGCAACTCCCGATACCGAAACAAACCGCATCGTCTCGGCGCAGGAAAAACTCACATTGACTTCGGAGTCCTTCATGATCTCCAGCACCTTGGCCGTGTCTCGATTGGTGAACAACCAAAGGGAATCATCCAGCCGTGACAAATGAACGCCCATCGGTCGGCTACGAAGCGCACCGGTCTTCGATTGCGTCACTAACATCGCACGGTGAATTTGAAAGATGATGTCGTAGAGTTTTTCGATCTTCTCGTCACGTGATTTTTCAGATGCCATTTTGATCCTTCGGGTTGATGATTGAACATACGTGCGATGGTATCATCCATCATCGTCTTGAATCCGAGCGACAGTGACGTTTGCACTTTCAGCCCTAATGATCGCGCGTGCTATCAGCGTTACAACTTAACAATCGCAAGGCAGAAGACTCGATCGCTGCAAACGGTCAAGCTGTGAAAATAGCTCGATCACGTGTCGATTTCGGCAGCGTCGACTGAGTACTGATACTTGTACTTTAAGAGCCCATCCTGCATTTCGAGCGAGTATATCGAAAGACTGGTCGGGTTAGATCCGGCGGCATCGCCCAAAGTGTCGGACATATCGGGGTCAATGGCATCGCGGCTGACGGGAATCGTAAGCAGTTCCGGAGTCTCGTCTGACCAACCCTGAATCCCGTCGAAGGGACCGCCGAAGAGCTCGACGTCGTAAATGAAGCCGCCTTCTCTATTCGTTTCGGTGTCACGCATCATAGAATCCGTCCGAAAACAGTGGAAGTTCGCAATCAAGTTTGCCGCGTCAGATGGCAAACAACTATCTGCACAAAGTCCAAAACGCATATGGCGTGCCAATTGAAATTTGAAAGCAGGCGCGAATCAAAACAAAATTGTTTCAATAGCGTATCCCGGTAATACCGCTTTGCGGATTAGTTTCGGTTGGTGACTTGGCGTGCGGGTGTGATCGTCAGTCAATCTCGCTGGAAGGCTGCCGCTCAACCAAAACACTCAATACCAGAGCGAACTTCATTCGGCGCGAAAAGTGACAGCACCCCCAATTGCGAATCTATCCAAACAGCTTGGCGATAACACGATTGACTTGCTGGACATCCACGGGTTTGGTCAGGAAATCTGTGAACCCGGAGTCCATCGCTTTCTTAATGTCGTCAGTGCGACCGCTGCCGGTCATCGCCGGTTCAAAAGCGATCAGCAGGTAGCGTGTGCCGCCGTCTTCGCGTTGAAAGTGGTCGACCGTCAGCGTAAAACTTTGCTGGCCCAGCGAAGGACGCAAGGTCGCTTTGCCCCCTGTGTAGCGAACGGGTTTTTGATCGCGGATACAGTGCTGCACCGCCGCGCCGACGGGTGCTCTGAGGTCTGAGTGAATCATCGCGGTCAGTTGATCCGAATGACGACCCGTCTGAGGAACGAGAAAGTTTCCGCCTTTGCCGAAGGTGTGCAAAAGTCGCAACTGATTGACGACCAAAAATCCAGCCGGCAACAATCGTCCCAACAACGAATCATAGGCCTCCTGCAAACGGGGCTCGGACAGTCGAGTCGTCGGTCGATCGGAAATCAGAACATCAGCAATTTTTTTCTGACCAAACTTGCCGAACGACGTCGGCGGTGGAATCGTCTTTTGAGAAGCCAGCTGCACATCCCGCAGCTTGCGAAACAGCCGCCACGTTTTGCTGACCGCTTCGAATTCATCCTCCAACTCGCCCAGCGATTCGTTGGAGCCGAGAAAAAGAAACCCGACGGCGTTAAGCGCGAAATGAAACAAAGACAGGACTTTATTTTTTGCGTTGTCTTGCAAGTAGATCAACAAATTCCGACAGGTAATCAGATCCATTCGAGTGAACGGAGCGTCGGTCATCAGGTTGTGCCGCACGAACACGATCTGCTGCCTCAAGCTGGCGATGACCTGATAGTCATCCTTGGTTCGGACGAAGTACTTGTCCAGCAAGTCGCTGGGCACCGAGCGAACGGCTTCGGCCGAAATGAAACCCGCCGACGAGAATCATGTTGACGAACAGGCAACTACTGAAACGAGCCGAAAAAAATCCTCCTTTCCCGTGATCGGAATCGGTGCGTCGGCCGGAGGATTGGAATCGCTGGAGCAACTGTTCAGCGAACTTTCTGACGAGAGCCACGCGGCCTTTGTTGTCGCCCAGCACCTTTTGCCGGACTTCAAAAGTATGATGGACGAAATCCTTTGTCGCCGCACAAAGCTGAACGTCAGCCGCATCGAAGACGGCATGAAGATGGAGCCGCAAACCGTCTACCTGATTCCGCCTAAAGCCGATTTGGAACTTGAGGGCGAGCGGTTTTATCTGCGCGAACGCGACGTCGTCAACGGCGTCAGTCATCCGATCGACCGATTCTTCACGTCGCTGGCCCACAGCCGCGGAGCATCCTGCGCAGCGCTGGTTTGTTCGGGCAGTGGCAGCGACGGCAGTCGCGGAATCCGTGATGTCTGCGAAGAAGGCGGCATGGTCTTGGTCGAAGATCCCGAATCAGCACGATTCGATGGCATGCCCCGCAGCGCGGTCGATTCCGGCATCGTTGACTTCGTCGCGCCGATCCGCCAACTGGCGATCTGGCTGGGCCGCTTCATTGAATCCTTCAACGACAACACCTTGATGACGCACACTGCCGCCGGCCTTGAAGAAGCCACGCAGGAATATTCCGGCCCCAAGGCGGTGACTGAAATCCTGCGCAACGAGTACGGGATCGACTTTCTGCAATACAAACCCAACATGATTTTGCGTCGCATCGAACGAAGACTGCAACTGATGCACTTCAGTACGATGGACGAATACGTTCGACAGCTCAAAGATGATCCCGACGAACTGAATCAGCTTTACCGCGATCTGTTGATCGGCGTTACGCGTTTCTTCCGCGACAATGAAGCCTTCGAATCGCTTTCGGATAACGTGCTTGGCGAGCTGGTCGAAGCGACGCGCGGTCGAACGTTTCGTGTCTGGACGCCGGGCTGTGCGACGGGCGAAGAAGCCTACTCGCTGACCATTTTGATTTCAGAAGCGTTCGACAGGGCGGTCTTGGAATCGGTCTCGCATTAGCCAAGATGCTAATGGAACAACATGGAGGCGATATCACGGCCGACAGTGAGGGAATTGGAAAAGGTTCGACATTCTCAATTTCGTTGCCCTTGGTTCCTATGCCTGAGACGGGTGTGAACAACGCGGATTCTGCTGACACAATTCCTTTCTCCGCCAAAACTTTAAACATAGTTTTGGTGGAAGATGATGACGACGCTCGGTTGACGATGCAGGAACTGCTGCGTCTAGACGGTCACAAAGTGATTACCGCCGCTGACGGGCTTGAGGGTTTGGCAGCAATCGCCGACAATTCGCCCGACTTCGCTCTGGTCGACCTTTCGATGCCCGGGCTCAGTGGTTTTGAACTTGCCGAACAACTTTTTAAACAGCATCGCGAGTGCAAATTGATCGCGCTTACCGGTCATGGCCAGCATCAGGATCGCGAGAAGACTTCTCAGGCCGGCTTCTCAGGCCATCTGGTCAAACCGATTGACACTGCTGAACTGCAAAGTTTAATGCACCAGCTAAACAATGAGTGACGCTTATGGGACGACGGCATCTTCCTGTCAGCAAGCGGCAACCCGCAAGTGATTCAGGGCTGACGGGCTAGATATTGCGGGCCGATAATTTCTGCTGTTAACGTCAAAGTTAATGGCCGTAATATGGTGGGTTTGAGCGAGTCTCCGCTCGTCCTCCGATGAGACTCTTTTCGCAAATCGGTCTTCCTTAACTCGATTGCTAACGCTTCATTATAAATCAAAGGGTCGCACTATTCCTTATTCCGCACGTGAATCAGTTTTTTGTTGACGAACTCCATGATTCCCAATTTTGAAAGCTCACGCCCGTAACCTGAATTTTTAATTCCACCAAACGGAAGTTCGGCCTGCGAATTCGTTGGCTGGTTGATGAAAACCATCCCAGTATCAATCTGCTCGGCCACTTTTCGACCGCGTTCGATGTCAGCGGTGTGAACGGATCCCCCCAATCCGTACGACGAATCGTTTGCCAATTTGATTGCTGCCTGTTCGTCTTTGACAACGTAAACACTTGCGACAGGCCCAAACAATTCCTGGTCGTAGGTCGGCATGTCCTCGGTGATGTCCGTTAAGATCGTTGGATTGAAGTAAGCTCCGGAGCGGTCTGGCCGGTCGCCGCCGAGAACAACCGTTGCACCGGCGTTGACGGACGCCTGTACCTTCTCAAGTAAGTCGACGGCGGCCCCCTCTGATGAGAGCGGCCCAACGTCGGTGTCCTCGTCCATTGGATCGCCTAACTGCATTTCCGACATCGCGGCTGTGAATTGTTCAAGGAACTTTTCAGCGATCGCTTCGACGATGATGAACCGTTTGGCTGCAACGCAAGACTGACCCGTGTTTACCATGCGACCCTTGATCGCCATCTTGATCACGTGTTCGAGGTCGGCGTCTTCGAGGACGATGAACGCGTCGTTGCCACCAAGCTCTAGCACAGACCGCTTCAAGTTCTTGCCAGCCAATCCGGCAACGGCGGCGCCCGCTTTCTCGCTTCCGGTGAGCGAAACGCCTTGGACGCGTTTATCGGAAACGATCACTTTAACAAACTCGTTGGGAATGAATAGATTTTGGAACACGCCATCAGGCAGTCCCGAGTCTTGAAACAAAGTTTGAATCGCGTTGGCGCATTGCGGCACGTTACCAGCGTGTTTCAGCAGCGCAGTGTTCCCCGCCATGATGTTGGGGACGGCATAACGGACGACTTGATAGAAGGGGAAATTCCAAGGCATCACGCCCATCAAGACACCGATGGGTGTGTATTGAATGTAAGCCTCGGCTCCGTCAACTTCCATGTCATGATCCGCGAGAAACTCATCCGCACCATTTGCGTAGAACTCGCAGATCTCTGCACAAAATTCGATCTCCTTCTTCGCTTCGGAAATCCGCTTGCCCATCTCAAGCGTAATCAATTTAGCGAATTCATCGCGCCGATCACGGAGTCGTTTTGCAAAATCCAGAATGATCGCTTTTCGCTCATCAAACGACGTTCGCCGCCAAGACTCAAACGCTGTGTGTGCCTTGTCGACGGCAGCGATCGCGTCCTCTCTCGATAGCGACTCAAACGTCTCAACGGTTTCGTTAGTGGCTGGGTTGACTGTTTCGAAGCCCATTTTTAGGTTTGCTTTCCGGGTTGATTAATGTTTCTTAAATTTGCCGTGAAGATATTGAATTGCAGTTTTTAGGTCGACTGCGGATTGTTTGGAGTGCAATTGCTGCGCCAATTTACTTGATGTCTCCTATCGTCTGTTACTCGCGCTGCCTCAAACTTCAGTTCGACGCTCCGCCATCGCAGCGGATGTGTTGACCGGTCACCCAGCCAGATTCTTGGCTGATTAAAAACGCGACCACGCCGGCGATGTCCTCGGGCTGACCGAGTCGTTTAAACGGCGACAGTTCGCGAAAGAACTCTTTGCGTTCGGGCGGGCTGTCTTCGAAGGCTCCGGGTTCGGTCGCGCCTGGGCGCGCCGAGTTGATTGAACTTTTGCGATGTCGCCCAACTCGTGCGACATCGCGACCAGCATCGTGTCGATGCCCGCCTTGCAAGCCTAATAAACTCCCGATCCTTCTCGCGGTCGCTCGCCCAATTGAGACGATACGAAAACGATCTCCCCCCCTCGGACACGGTTTTGGCGGCTTGGCGAATGATTAGAAACGAGCCGACTAGATTGATGTCGAACAGTTTTTGAAAGTCTTCCAAACTGGTTTCTTCGATCGCTCCAAAACCCGAAACGCCCGCGTTGGCGACGACGGCGTCAATCGAACCGAACTTGTCGATCGCTTGCTTGAACAAAACCGCGACGTCCTTTTCGTTCGATAGATTCGCTTTCACGGCGATCGCAGATGTCCCGGCGTTCTTAAGTTCTTCCACCGTTTCGTTGGCCGCTTCGTCGTTGGAGTGATAATGAACGACCACGTTCCAGTCCTGTCCCAATCGCCGGCAGATGCCGCCGCCAATGCCACCCGATCCACCCGTCACGATCACAGTTTTCGATTCTTCAGCCACAGTTGATAAGTTCCTTCGATTTAGTTTTGTTCTGTTCGGTTTAGTTTCATCACGTTGCAACGAGGCAAGTACTTTTGAAACGCTGCCGCGATTATTTTTGTTCGATGTTCGACCGCGCATGACCCAAGTTCAGTCCGATGACCAACTCCGTAATCGGAATCACGTAAGCCATCGGCGTGACCATGAACATCGGCAATAACGATTCGGCGAACTCGGTCTCCATGCCTTTGACGAACCCGCCCAAACTAGGCATGCGGACAACGCCATGGAAAAACAAATTGACGCCCAACCCAACTCTGGCAATCAAAAACCCAAGCTCATGATTCGCTAACCCAAACGTTCGATCGACGTTGGCGGAGGTAGGGGTAGTCTCGGAGTTCAACGTTCTTCCTTCGTCTGTGTTGATTTTCGCAGTCGCAATATTCATTGATCGCTTGACGACCAAGATGATGTCACTGCAAAAGCTGGACCAGTTGATTTGGACGACGCCGCATGAGTTGCTTTTATCGTTCTCCCTATGACGAATGTTCGAATCGCAACAGCTTCAACGTCTGTTGGCCCAAGGTTTGCTAGAACTGGCATCGTTAACAGTGCTCGTAGAAACCACGCCAAGCCATTTCAAACCCAAACTAGATCCAACCGCCCCCCTCACGGAAGCCGCAATGACAAACCAAAAACCGTCCTCTGACCAACAACCACCCTCGAATCGAAGAAACTTTATGACCAAAATCATCGCCGCAAGTGTCGCTACGGGTGCAGTCGCTCAAGGATCCAAAGCTCACGCCGCCACGAACGCTCAACCCGCTCGGGCAGCAAACGGTGCTCGGCCCAAGGTCATTTTTCTCGACGTCAACGAAACCTTGCTCGACCTTGCTCCGCTCAAGAAAACCGTCGGCGATGCGTTGGGCGGTAAAAGCGAACTGCTGCCGCTGTGGTTCAAAACGATGCTGCACTATTCTTTGGTCGCCACCGTAGCCGACCGCTACGAGCACTTTACGACCATCGGAGCCGCGGCGTTGCAGATGGTCGCCAAGAACAACGACATTGAAATCAGCACCGCGGACGCCGACAAAGCGATCGAGCCGATTCGTTCGCTTTCGCCGCATCCGGATGTCGAACCGGCGTTGAAAAAGCTTGCCGATTCCGGCATCAAATTGGTGACGCTAACGAATTCTTCCAGCAAGGGCGTCGAGCAACAGATGAAGAATTCGGGACTGCAACAGTATTTGACCGACCGTTTCAGCATCGAGGAACTGGGCATCTACAAACCTGATTCACACGTCTACCGCTGGGCCGCTCGCAAGATGGATGAAGACATCGGCGACTGCATGTTGGTCGCGGCTCATGGCTGGGACATTGCCGGCGCGTTGTGGGCTGGCATGCGAGGAGCTTTCCTGTCGCGGCCCGGGGCTCAGCTGTATCGGCTTGCTCCCGAGCCGGAGATTTCCGAACCAACGCTCGAAGAAGCCGCAGCAAAGATTCTCGCGTTGACAGGAAAATAGACTCCGCCGCATTGGCAATCGAATTCAATCGAGGCGTGCCAGCTCTCCATTACAAGGCTGTTATGCGCTTCGACCGTCACGTGTCATCGTCCTTGTCACGCTTGCGATTCTCTTGTGATTCTAGCGGTCTGGCTAAATACGCTCAGACCTCGCAGGCCTCACATTACCCGCAGCCGTTTCACTCGGCGGCAAATTTCGCAACCACAGACAGGTCGAGTTGACCCCATGGTGGTTGTCGAGCCGCCACCTGCTTCCGCAATTTCA
This sequence comes from uncultured Pirellulaceae bacterium, assembly GCA_938036435.1. GTDB lineage: Bacteria > Planctomycetota > Planctomycetia > Pirellulales > Pirellulaceae > Mariniblastus. Next base: position 59,583 of record CALHPU010000035.1, read on the forward strand.
ACTCATTCTTCGCTCGGCAAATCAATTTGACCGTTAAACGCTGGGCTGACCGAGGATTTCGAAGTCAATCAAGCGTGTGGTGCTATACACCTTGAAACGGAATTTATCTGTTGGCTCGCCTTTTGCATTCACAGCAATTAGCTCAACGAAAGTGCAACAGCAAGTGCGCAAGCGGCCAAGTCGCTGACGGGGGCTTTGTGAGCAAACTGCAAAAACGACTAGCAACCAAATGTAGCTGAACAAGATTTCACCAGAAAAAAATTCCCCTCTGCTCCGTCGAACCGTAATCACGAGCGAAGACTAAACACAACTAAAAAGATTTCTCAGCGTGATCTACGAAACGCAACCACAGCACGAAACCGACACGCCTTTCAAAACTAAAAACACAATTGACTTCCAAGGCACGAACTTAACGACGACGAGACAACTGAATCAAACGGCTTGCGATCGACCAGCGATCGTGCCAACCTCTGCAGCGACGTTTCGTTCTTCAACATCGCTCGGCGGTGTCAAATGAAACGTGACACCATCATCAAGTACGGTGCTGACGCCGTTATCGCGATCAGCGTCCTGCTGCTGATGCGAGCCCTGCCAATGCAGGCCATGTCTGAGTCGCTTAAAGAATGGATCGAAACGTTGGGCGTCTTTGGCCCAGTCATCTTTGCTCTTATCTACGTCGTCGCCGCGGTATGTCTCGTCCCGGGTTCGACCCTGACGTTGCTCGCCGGAGCAGTGTTTGGACTGGGCATCGGATTCGTCACCGTCTCGGTTGGATCAGTCGCCGCGGCAGCCGTTTCATTTTTGATTGCTCGTTACGTCGCTCGATCCAAAGTCGAATCGGTTGCCAAATCGAACAAGAAATTCGCCGCCATCGACGCAGCGATCTCTGAAGGCGGCTGGAAGATCGTTGGGCTACTTCGCCTGTCACCGGTCGTCCCCTTCAACTTGCAAAACTACCTGTTCGGCCTGACCGCCCAAGTCGAAAACGGAAAATCGATGGAAATCAATTTTGATTCGGCCGACTTCGAGTAGTAGCTTGCTCAAGATTGCGGAAAACTTGTTCAAGCACACAGGCCCTTAACCATCACACGTTAAGAGCAAGTGAAATCGAGAGTTGATGAAAACTTTCGCCATTGCATTGTTTTATCTTGCAGCATTCCTCCCCGGACTTTTGGTGGCTCAGAAGGCTGTCGCGCGAGGCAAGACTGAAGCGTGAAAGCAATGGTTCAAACAAGCCAAGTTTGGCATGTTTATCCCTGTTTGACATGGTCAGCAAAGGAGGCAATCTCTTGCTGACGTTGCTCCTACCGGAGACGGGAAATTCTCCATGCCAAGTGTCGATCGATTGTCTGAAATGGGAAAGTGGCTTGAGGCGAACGGGGAAGCGCCCTACGGCTGCGGTCCAACGCCTTTCGGAGAAGAACTGAACACAAAAGGGCCCGCGCGAAAAAAGTGAAAGCTTGGAAGTGGCGAGCAACGACCAAGACCGGACTTATATTCGTCCACGTCGTTGAGTGGCCCAATGATTTCATCACCTTGCCAACGGTCTCAAATAATTTAGCAACTGCTTCGTTACTGAGTGGTGATGCCGGACCGCTTGAAATTCGAACAAACCATAAGTGGCGTCACGATCATGCTTCCTTAGTCCGCACCTGACGAGCTGGCTTCGGTAATCTAAATAGAACTCGAAGAGCCTACTCCATAACTCACGCCCCGTCGCGTGCTGAGTTGCAAGCGGTCCATTGTTGCCAATGTTTTCAGCAACCTTAGAACAATCGGTAAGCATTAACGCCCATTTGCTCTACTCGAAAAGCAGGGATCGGCGTTCATTTATTCTTAACAGTTCTTTGTTGAGTGATCTTACCTTACCATCATCGAGTTTTTTTGGGTTGGGAACGATCAGGCCAGCCCGCGCGGTCGGTCAATACGCCCTTAGCTAGCTTGTGGCATGCGGCTTGCTGTGCGTGGAGAAAGTTTTTCACCGAGAGACCCCTCGGACAAATGCCACAACAAAGATGGAGTATATTTGATGCGTCTATTTTCAAGACTAGGACTGTTCGCCGTAATTGCCCTAAGCACATTACTGACTGAATCCGCCGAAGCTCAGCTTTTCCCAATTTTCAAGTGCAGGAAGAAAGCGTGCTGCGAGGCCCCCGCGCCTGAACCGGTTTGCTGTCCTGTAGCCGAAGAGCCAGAACCATGCCCAGAACCGGAGCCCGTTTGCTGCCCAGAGCCAGCTCCGGAACCAGAGCCCGTTTGCTGTCCAGAGCCAGCTCCAGAACCAGAGCCCGTTTGCTGTCCCGCCCCTGTCTGTGAAGTAATCGAGCCAGAGCCCGCAGCACCCGTTTGCTGCGAATCTGCCGCCATGGAGATCCCAGCAGCCGCATCCCCCACTGCCGAGCTGGCAACCGAGTATGGAATGCCCGAGTTGGCCGAAGGGGAAACGCTAGTGTCAATCTCGCCGATTGAAGTTCCAACAGACAGTGCCGCAACGATGACATCAACCAAGTCTGAGTAAGACTTTTTGACATTGTCGGAAAACAAATGGCCAGCCTCTTGTAAGGCTGGCCTTTATTTTTTTCCAAGAAATCGTCAGCACGAAAACGTGTTAGCTGTCCGTCTCTGCCGCGCTAAATATTCCTACTGCGCGGTCAGCAAGTCAATGAAGAAGCTGATGTCCGAAAAGTCGACGACCCCGTCGCGATTGATATCTGCTTCGTCGAGATAGGTGCCGTTTTGAAGAATCGAAATGAATGGAGGAATGTCTGCGAAGTCAACCTGTCCGTTCTGGTTTACATCTCCAAGCAAAAAGTCACTTTCAAAAACTCCCGGCGTCGCCGCTGACGCAATCCAACTCGACGCTAAAGAGCCACTAGCGGCCAGAGCATCTTGCTCAAGCGCTTGACCTGAACCATCGGCATCGCCCCAAGGTGAAAGATCGTCATACACCACCTCGTCGACAATAACTCGAGGAACAAACCCAAACGCATCTGGCGCATCTGGCTGTTGCAACGCGATGCGACCGCTGCTGTTGGAAAGTGAGCCAGTAAATCCACCGACAATCGTCACTGAAGGCGATATGTCATAATGAGCCTTAAACGCCGCAAGCTTAAACGAATTGGCTGACGCTTCCGGATCAAACGAGACAACGATCAGAGACTCACCTGCCCCGAGAGCAGTGCCAGCCGCAAAGTCATAATCCGATTCCCCGCGCAGACGCCAATTCGTCAAATTAATCGTTCCCGAAGTCGGGTTGGCGATTTCAATGTACTCCAAATCGTTGTCAGTCAACGTCGCATCAATCACCAAGGCCGCATTGCTAGGGTCCTCGGGATGGTAATTGATCTCGCTGATCAACAATGGACCAACCTCAGCATCGCCATTGGCACTACCAAACGAGTTGCTGGCAAGACGCGTCAAACGACCCGTGCCATCAGGCAATCGACCAAGCGATTGCCCATTGAACGTAGCGTCAAATTCAACCGAATCTTCTAAACCAATAAACACGCCTCCAGATCCGCTGCTTAAGTAAACTTGGTCGCCAAACGACGCGCTAAATGCGAAACCTGCTCCACTCACATTAAAGTCTGATTCATCAAACACTAGATAACCACCAGCAGCGATCACCGTGCCCAGTGGAATCTGATACTTCTGCAGCTCGTTACCCTCATCACTCAAATACCAACCGCCCACGTCGATTGCAGACACCGTCGGATTGTAAAGCTCGATCGCATCGGACTGAGGTGCGTCGGTATGAGCGAGAATCTCATTAATCACCACGCCCGCAGGGACAGCCGATGCCGCCCCCGGCGCGCCACCAAATTCGGTACTGGCTCGCCAGCTGTAGTACTTACCAAGTTCTTCCACCGGAGTGCCCACCGCATCACGAAGCACCAAGCTGAAACCATGCCCGTCGGCGGCATTGTACCAAGGGTCATTGTCGCCAAAACTCACCGACATAATCTCATTGAGGCCGCTGTCGATCAAAGTGAGTTGCTCACCATTGTTGTTCAAAGCGCCTGACCATTGCCCGAGCACACGAGCGCTGTTCCCGTATCGAGTCCGAAACGCATCGACATCCTCGACGATCACCGCTCTTTCGCCGGGTAGCAGATCGACATCACTAAAGTTAAACGTGACACCGTTTGACAATTGAAGACCACTTAGATTGATTGTCCCAGTCAATGATGGATTGAAAATTTCAAGGAACTCAAAATCATCGTTGTCCAAGAAACCGGCCGAAATTTCCGTTGCCGTTGGATCAGCCGGATTGAAATGGATCTCTGAGATCCGAAGATCCGACTGAAGGGCGGGAATCACAAATGTTGCATTGTGCAATGCAGACCATTGTCCGTTACTCAAAGTTCGGGCTTTTACATTCGTTGACGTGTTAAGCGTTATTGGTCCGCTTGGCGATGTTGATTCTACAACAATCAGTTCCGCGTCAAACGTAAGATCACTACTAGTAAGGTTCGCTTGGTGGACCTCTACCGCCAAAGTGTTCAGGCCCGGTTGTAGCAAGCCCAACGGAATTTCAAACGGAACCGGAGTCGTCTCGTTTGCACCTCCAACAAAATTGCTGGCGAACGTTCCGTATCCAATTGGCCCTACAGGGAGGTTGTCGCGACCGATTTCCGCTCCATTGAGGTAGACGACCGCACCGTCATCGAGCTGCAGATTTATCGTCGCCGCGGTGTAGTTTTCCGATGCCAGGTTGAAAGTCTTACGGAAGTATGTCGTTGTGTATTTGTTGTTCGCATCCGGACCGTAGCTGACGGTGTTGTCGGTTGTCGACTGGCCGTATCCCAGTTCAGTGGCTGCCGAAGACCAGTTCGAATCATCGAATCCACTGTTCTGCCAGTTGTTGCCCGGCGAGGCTCCAAGATCGAAATAACTCCAAACCGAGCCATAGTCAAAGACTACAGTTTCAATCGAAGATGCATCATATGCAAAAGCTGAGGGACTCACGCCGCCGCCAACCTCACGCGGGTCCGAACCGTCAGTCGTGTAAAAGACCGTGCCATCAGTACCATCAAGCGTCAGCGAGTCGCCAGCAGAAATCTCTCCTCCACTTTGCGGCGTTCCGCTGATCAGAAAATCGGGCGCGTCAACATCGGGAAACAGCGGCGCTTGAACAATGTTGTTATAGTTATTGCTTCCGGGCGCTGATTGCAATGCCAGCACGGTGTCTCTGAACTGTTCTACGACCTGATTGTTTCGAGCAGTCAGCAGGGATCGCAGATTTCCGACTGCGCTGACCCAATCTCCACGGCGAAGGGGAGCATTTGTTTTTGCATCGCCCCAACGCGCCGATTCGGCAATGATTGCTTGATCGATTTCAGCCGCATTGCCATCGACTCTCGCGATTAGTGCTTCAACTGACGTGGGACCGCCGTTGAAAAAGGCTTTCTGTACTTTGTCAGCGAATTGAATCCGATACTCTTCATTGGCCATCAATTGTTGATGCAGCCATTGGGGATTGAAGTACTCAACGCCGGATTCAAAGTTGGGATGGTTGTACGGCCCGTTTCGATCTTCACCGACCGAACGGTACGAGTGTTCGGAATCGTGCACAAAGAAACGGAACCCCTCGTCACCAGTTCTATCACGTATCGCGAAATAGTTGTTGATCCTGTTGTTTCCAAGAAAGGCACTGATCGGAGCATCAAAGTTACCGCTTTGAAGTATCACCAGCATGTAAGCCGTCAGATTTTCGACATCCAGCAGAGTTTCAAAATTTGGATTGTTGGAGCCATCAGGATTGAGTCCCTGTGCTCGGTAGTAAGCATCATTATCAGCGAACGCCGGCGTCACACCATCAGCACCGCGCGCTAACGCTTGCTGATACAGTGCATCATAGGCGGCAAAATTTCCGTCGGTTGCGATATTCTGGTAAGGGCCGCGTTCAGGTTTGAGCACGTCGTAATTTTCGGCGTCACCCCCGAAATAGCTCGCACCGAAGTTCGCATCAGCGCGTTCCTGTGACTGGAAGAGGCCCCAATATTGGCCATTGAGGTACAAGTGAACCCAGTGGCTGCGTGTGGCCTGTTGCCCCAGAGACGCTTGGTTTTCTCTGGCCAAAACATCGGTAACAAAGTTGTTGGAAGCGTCGCCATTAAAACTCCATGAGTAGTTTTGCGCGGTTCGCAAATCAATTTTCTCAAACGAGGTTGTGGCGGAAGGGTCGTCTTTGAACAAATCGTATTCTAGCGAAGAGTCGCCATATTCCCCGCGAAAGAAAAACTTAAACGCATGTTTCGGATTGTTGTCGCTGCGACTGAATCCACCGCGAATTCGAATCCCGGCGTTGACCTGAAATCCCTCTGAGCCGTCCGGATTCAATTGCTCCAGAGAAGCCGGCCTCTCCCAAGCGATTCCGTCGTTGTTAGCGTTGACATAAATGCCAGTCGAAGAGTCAAACAGGTTGTCCACATCGGTTGTTACCGACCAAGTCGGGATCGCCAACAGAGCATCTTTAACCGCTTGGGCGCCCTCAAGAGCAATCACATCAGGATCAATTCCGTAATCAATCAACTGCCCGTTAACATTGTTCGAAGGCCAGTCCGCCGATGGCGCATCAGAGTCCTGTTGGATTACGTCATCAAGAAAAAGGTAAGTCCACGCTCTGTCTGCAACCGGCAGAAAGCCAAACTGCGTCGCCACCGCTCGCAAATTTGTCGTTTGGCTAATGTTGATTGGGCCATTGTAGACCGTGCCGTTAGTAGCCGATGGTGTGCTACCGTCGGTTGTATAGCGAATAGTCGAGTTTGAAGTCAGCGTCGAAAGCGTGACAGTGAAAGGAGCTTCAAAGAACCCCGGTGTAACGGACGACGTTACGCGTTCGACAACACCAAGAATCGCACCGGTATTGCCGGAACCGGGTGTTGGCGAGGAGAAGTAGCTTCGTTGGTTGTAGTTGCCATTGTCAATAAAACCGTAACTAACATCAGAGATCTGCGCGGGATAATCCGCGCCACCAACAGCGAATTCAGACACCACTGCTCCGCTTGGATCGTAAAGCCCTAAGTATTCGCCAGAACTACTGAGCCCGAATCCCGTGTACTGATTGTTGCCGGCGTCTGGATTAGCGTCATCATCAGCGTAAACGATCAAGTACTGTCCCGGGAAAAGATTCTGACTTGGGAAGACAAACTTGGATGGGTTGTTCGGATCATCAGTGAGTGAATAACCTTGTAGATCTACTGATAGATCGCCCGCATTGTAGATCTCGATCCAGTCAGACCTGTTGCCATTGTCGTTAACCAACCCTGAACTGTTGGAAGCCAAGAACTCGTTTATCACGGGCATGGCAGCTAAAAGATGACGAGGTTCGAATGCGTCGTAGCTGGGCCGATTACTGAACTGCCCTTTTCTACGAACAGCTCTGTTCATGTCGCGGCCTGAAAACCAAGAATTGTTCGGCATAGATGAACTCACGGCGTTGCGAAACGATTCGCCCAGACGCTGGTTACGGTGGGATCAAGCGCGGAGGGAGGAGAAACCTTGCAATCGTCACAATAGGGGGGCGGACTTTTCCCTATGGTAGCAACCGCGCACTCAAACCGCTAGGTCCAATCAGCCGACCAATCGCAGCCAGCAAGTTCCTAGCCTCCAAGTTCTCCTAGGAGACTTTAATTCTTGATCGTTTTGTTCGATGTCCAAGCCTATCGGTGGGACCAAAGGAAGATTAGTAACCGGACCCAGACGCCGATATTTGCTCAATCGGATGCCAGGTGGTTTTAAGTTCGCAGAACTTTTCAATCAGGTACGGCGACTGTGAGCGCTCCACGTCATACCAATCCTCATCCATCCGCACGACGCGTTTGAGATTACTAGAAGAGTCGGATTCTAGCGTCTTCAATTGCTCCCCGGTTAAACCGTCAACCGCAACGGAGTTAATGTCCATGTGATTCGCTGCATGAGACAACAACTCTTGTGCATTGCCGGTAAGAAGATTGACAACACCACCGGGCAAATCAGAAGTCTGCAGAACCTCACCGAACGTAACGGCCGACAGTGGCGACGCATGCGACGCCAGAATAATGCAAGTGTTCCCCGAGGCAATGATTGGTGCGATCATCGAGACCAGCCCCAACAGTGGAGAATCGTTTGAGGCAAATCCGAACACGACGCCCACTGGTTCAAGAACAGAAAAATTAAAATGCGATGACGCGACAGGATTGACCGTGCTAAACACCTGTTGAAACTTATCGCACCAACCCGCGTAATAAATCAATCGATCGATGCTGGATTGGACCTCTTTTTTGCTGGCAGCAGCGGTGAGGCCTTGCAACGTGAGTTCCTCGACAAACTGAGCCGCGCGACCTTGGAGCATTTCTGCCACTCGATACAAAATCTGGCTGCGATTGTAAGCGGTCCGACTCTGCCAAACTGCTTGGGCACCTCTGGCGGCAACCACGGCGTTACGGAGGTCTTTGCGAGACGCTAGACAAACGTTAGCGCTCGCCGCAATGTAGTAGCGACCTGATTCGGTGCGCGGAAACTTTCCGCCAATGTACATCTTGTACGTTTTAGCAACATCAATTGCCGCAATTGATTTCGCGTCCCGTTTTTCTTTGGCCATGTGATGATTCTACGAGTGATATATTTACTTTAGGCGGCACGGCGAGACGATTCTCAACGCGTCAGCACTTACCTATTACGACTTTATCTTCTTACATTTCCAAATAGGCCGCTAAGCCCTGTAAGCCACCTTCACGTCCGAAGCCTGATTCCTTGAACCCACCAAACGGTGACGTAGGATCAAACTGGTTGTAAGAATTCGCCCAGACAATCCCGGCTTTCATTTGCGAAGTCATATTGAAGATCTTCGATCCCTTATCTGTCCATACACCGGCCGACAAGCCATACGGTGTATTGTTAGCTTTCTTAATCACTTCGGCGACAGTGCGAAATGTTTGGACGGCCAGTACGGGGCCGAATATTTCCTCTTGTGCGATTCGACTGGACTGGGCAACGTCAGAGAAAACACTTGGACGGCACCAGTACCCCTTGGAAGGCAACTCACATCCTGCCTGATAAAGCTCCGCCCCCTCCTCTTGGCCGACTTCAATATAAGACTCGATACGTTTAAGTTGCTGCTTGCTGTTGATTGCACCAATATCGGTATTTTTATCCAGCGGATCTCCCACTCGCAGCGTCCCCATTCGATGCTTGAGCTTCTTCAGCACTTCATCACGCACTGATTCTTGAACGAACAAACGGCTACCGGCACAGCAAACATGGCCTTGGTTAAAGAAGATGCCATTGATTATCCCTTCAACAGCCTGATCAATCGGCGCGTCTGCAAAAACAATATTCGCTGCCTTTCCACCGAGTTCCAAGGTGCACCGCTTATTTGATCCGGCAATACTAGAACGAATCTTTTTTCCGACGGCAGTTGATCCAGTAAAGGCAATTTTGTCGATTCCTGGATGGTTAACGATCGCTTCGCCGACTGCTCCGTGGCCGGTCACAATATTGACGACGCCTGGCGGAAGATCCGCCTGCTGAATAATCTCGGCCAGTTTCAACGCGGTTACAGAAGTTGTTTCGGCGGGTTTGAGCACCACGGTATTACCGCACGCGAGCGCTGGAGCGATCTTCCAAGCCGCCATCAATAACGGAAAATTCCACGGAATGACCTGCCCGGCAACTCCCAGCGACTTTATCTCACGATTTGGGAACGCGTACGGAAGCTTATCGGCCCAGCCTGCGTAGTAGAAGAAATGAGCGGCCACCAACGGAATATCGACGTCCCTCGATTCACGAATTGGTTTACCTCCGTCGATCGTCTCGATCACCGATAACTCTCGGGCGCGTTCCTGAATCAAGCGCGCAATTCGGAATAGATACTTTCCACGTTCGGCAGGCTTGGTTTTTGACCAAACTTTACTGTATGCATTCTTTGCTGCTTTGACCGCTTTGTCTACGTCATTCGCATTCGATTCGGTGATCGTGGCGACCCGATTCTCAGTGGCTGGATTAATCGAATCGTAAGTTTCGTCTCCAGATGACGGTTGAAACTTTCCATCAATGAACAGTCCGTAGGAATCTTGAATTTGGACGTGATCGGTACTCTCGGGAGCCGCGTCGAGTTGCCAAGTGCTGGTCGAAAAATTGTTCATATGGCCACCGTGTTTGATCAGATTCGAAGGAATTGATTTCTGCATTGCTAAATGGGTTATACCCAAAATGATCATTACCTAGAAGGTATAATAACCACCATGCTTCCCTCGTTAAAGCTGTTTCGATGACGTGAACAGGGCAAGACTGCAATTGAGAGACGATTTCTTCTACCAGTAAACTCAATGGCTTATCGTTATTAACGGGCACACAAAGGCTATTCTTTAACCAAGGGGACCACAATTCGTTGTGACAACGCCAGCATAAGACTTAAACAAGCTTCGCAGGCTTCTTGGTCTTCTGCACTAGCAGCCAGTTCAAGCTCTTGGCTCGGTTGGACAAAGTGAGTAAAGCCAACCGTTCCACCAGCACCTTTAAGCCAATGTCCCAGTTCAGACAGCGCTCCAAAATCCTTAACCTCAATCGCCTTACGCATCTCTTCGAACTTGGATTCCATCTGCGGAATAAAATCGGCCACGATCTTCTGAAAATCTTCTTCTTGTGGCAACGAGGAGAAGATTGGATTGGAAACTTTCGAAGCGTCAGTCTGTATTTCAATCTGGATTGATTCGTTTGCGTGTCCGCTATTGTCAGAACCAGCAGCCACAATGTCGTTCCGTTGAACACCATCACTTTCGGGCCTCTTAAGTCTTTGGAAGATAGAGCAGTCCATTACACCAGAGACTGTCATCTCTGACTGAACCACTTTCAGCAGCGGCGCTAGATGCTTGTTTAGCTTCTTTTGGTCTCTCTGCTCACAACTCTCAATCAGCGGACTTAGCGCGTCTCCGATTATCGAACGACCGGTCACGTACGACTCGCACTGCAATTTCTTAAACGCACTGTTCATCAGGCGAAAATTAACTGATTCCCAGCCTCTCTGTATAACCGAAATGTGCCGGCGGAGAGAACTTTTATAGTCAATGCAAACTGAATCACTGGCGAGATTGTCCTCGAAGACACTTGTTGCGAGATCCGTCAAGTTTTCCAAATCCCGCTTGACCGAAACGACGTTAACCTCTTCTCGCTTACAATCTTCTACTAATTTCTCAGCGGCCTGAACCAATGGCTCAACCTGTTGCGTCACTATCTCGCGTTGAATGACTTCTGCGAGGCTCTGGAGTTTCTCATATTTCCCTTCCCCAATCGCCACATCGATCGCTCCCATGTGATCGTGAAAGAAATACTCAAACTGGCTCTTGCGAGCATAGCCTTCTGTGAAGTCACGCTGACCATCGGATTCAGTTTCGCCATCAGCCCCAAACAAGCTTGCTTCATCCTGTGATTGAGTTGGTCTGACTGCACTGGCAGACACGGGCATCAACAATGGTTGTTCGGGGGTCGACGGATGCGTCTCAACGCTGTCGTCGCCTCGTTGCTTACTAATAAACTTCTCGACTGAATCGCCGACTACTTTTTTCGCTGACCTCCGCTTGGTGGGGTAAAGGTCTTCCTTGTTGGAAATCGACGACGGTAAACTAATTGGGTTAACAGCACCTGTCACATCCGCACCACTGTGCACATTGGCGGCGTCACGTGCGGTGTTCTTTTCTTCTGCCTCGATGCCGGCAATCAAACGGTCTACAAAATCACTTCCTTTGCTTTTGCTACGCCCGACCGTTTGGTTATCGGTCTCGTCATCGCTGGGGGTCGGCCCCTCTTTTTCTAGTGCCGAAACTGCAGACTCAACCGTTTTTGGTTGTACTTCGGCATATTCGACTTGTTCATTCCTAGAGCCGGGAACATCTTCTAGCGAAGGTGTCACGTATTGGCCGACCAGCGTGATCACCTCGTCAATATCAATTGGTTTGGCGAGGAATCCAGAACAACCGGCGTCCATACATTTCTCTCGATCGCCGGCCATGGCATTGGCGGTCAGCGCGACGATTGGCCCTTGATAGTCTGCCGCTCGCAGCTGTCTGGTTGCTTCGTATCCGTCCATCACGGGCATCTGCATATCCATCAACACCACGTCGTAAGCCGACGCAAGAGCAAGATCTCGACCGACCTGTCCGTTCTCGGCCTCTGTTACAACACAACCTGCCTTAGTCAAAATCAATTGAATCAGCTGTCGGTTTGCCTTACCATCGTCGACGACCAAGATCTTCCCGCCCGCGAGAGTTGCGACCGTAGAGAGCGCTTTCCTAGCTGGTTGAGCCTTCAGTCCGTCGCGATACTGTTGATCGGACAATCGCGGTTGATCGGAAGTATCGCCGATAGCGATCTCAAAACTGATTTCTGTTCCCTTACCAAGTGCACTTGACACTTCAATCTCACCACCGAGTGCCGTCACGATCCGCTTGCTGATTGAGAGCCCCAGTCCTGTGCCGCCAAACTTTCGCGTAATACTTGCATCGGCTTGGACGAATGGATCAAAGATTTTCTTCAGCTGCTCAGGCGTCATTCCGATCCCGGTGTCGACGATGGTAATTTTGAGTCGGTCATCCTGTTGCTTACCCGCCAGAAATTCAGAGCGGATCGTGACGCAACCATCAGAGGTAAACTTAATCGCATTACCAACAAGGTTCGTGATCACCTGACGAAGCCGAACGTCGTCGGTCTTTATTTTTTCTGGATGAGGATTTGAAAACTCGGTAACCAGATCGACGCCCTTGTCCTTAGCTCGACCGCTAAGGATGCTCGCGACCCCGTGTACCAGCGCGTATGGCGAGGCTTCCACTTTGTCGATTTCCAGTTTTCCGGCTTCAATCTTAGAAAGATCCAGAATGTCGTTAATCAGACTTAACAGATGCGTTCCACTTGCGTGAATCGTCGACAGATACTCTTGCTGTTCTTCAGCGGTGCTCGCCATCCCGCGCTGCAACCAATCGGTGAAGCCGAGAATCGCATTCATGGGAGTCCGGATCTCATGGCTCATGTTGGCGAGGAATTCTGATTTTGCTTTGTTGGCATCCTCGGCGGCTGATTTGCTTCGTTCAAGCTCGGTAACATTTTCAAAACTTACCAAAACACCGTTTCCGGTCGCCGATTGCGACTGCACTGGCGCACAGTTGACCTTGAATGTTACTTGTTCCCGATCGTCTGTCCCTGCCTTTTCAATTCGGACCACTTCATCAAAAATTTGCTCGCCAGATTTCCCCGCGCGCTCCCAGGGAAATTCAACGATTGGCTCTCCAATTTCGTCTCTCCAATCAAAGCACTCAGACGGTATTTTGCCGACAAGATTCTTAACTTCACGGCCACTACTAGACGCAAAAGCCTCGTTGGCCACAACAATCTTCCCTGATCGATTAAGTACCAACAGCCCGCCGCCAAGAATATCAAGTGTGGTGCGAACCTGCTTTGGAACCGACTGCCCTGGCTTCATCTTCCTGAGCAAACGCCCAATAAAGAAATAGAACCCCAATCCAGACGCGAGGATCATGAATCCACCCAGTCGAAAGATTGACGCTGAACTTCCCAGCAACCAAGACCGACCATCGCCGTTAAAAGTGTACTCGATCTGTCCCCACTGCCTTTTCCCCTTAAACAAAAGGCTCTCTCGTTTGTCCCGCGATGCGGTTGACGACTGATCGCTCCAGAGTGCTGCATGATCCTCGGTAGCGACGACCAACTTGCCACCGCGGCGACGCACGCCAACAGATTGAAGCTGACTATTTCGCTCAACCATCTGCTTAACGAACAACTCCAGACTTTTCAGCTTATCATCATGGATCATTATCGATGACGTCACCGCCATAGAATCACAAACCTGATTACGGTGATGCAATTCCATGCGTGCTTGATCAGGAAACAACCCAATCAACAAGGCTGTTAGGAAGACGACCGAGACGACGCCGAGCAATCCGATAGTAATTTGAGCTTTCGCGGTTAACCAACGCATGACATTTTGGGGAACAAGTGATTTTGAATTAATAGGGGCAGGATTATGGGTAAGGGAACCCGTAAAGCTAAGTTAGCCATCAACAATTTCATGGATGGATTCGTCGTCTTCATCGAAAGCAGAAATCAACGGAGAAATATCCAGTGACTTCCACGCTGGAATTTGGGTCGCAAGTGTAGTGATCGCGATAGAACCACCGTAAACGGCAAACAGCAGTCCGGCAGAGAAAAGTCCCGCCGACGCTGCAACAAGTCTGGCATTGTCAGCGTCAAAGTTTCGGTGAAGGTAGTCTTCATTGGACGAGTCAAGTTCCTGCCAAAACAGCGTTGCCAATTGAGTATCATCAGAGTCCGCATTGCCTACGCCACGCCGAGAAGCATACACGTCAGCCAGTTGTTGATTGACCAATTCGGCCTCTTCAATAAAACCCGCTCCACTGTAGTAAGACGCAAAGCCTCCTAAATCAATCTCTGCGTCCGCTGATGGGAAGAGAAAGCCTTCTCCGGTGTAATTGAAATCATCAGCGCCGCTTTCACGCTCTCTTTTATCCACTAGTGCACGCGGTTGAGGAGTAGCTCCAACACCACCGGTTTGCCCTGGCTGCAAACCTGCCGGTGGCAAGGTCGACGAATCAACACCAAGGACATCGATGGCGTCCTGTCCATTGGCTTCATCGGACGCATCACCATCGGTCGTTGTAGTCCCTGTTTGAGGTAGGGGGACAGCAAATTCAGGAATAGACACCAAGACACTTTTCTGCTCAGACACGGCATCGAGTTCATCCCTTGCAACGACATCAACAATTAGTGTCGACTCACCAGCAGTTCCTAAAAATGGAAAGTCAGGAATCTCTCTAAATTGCAAAACACCAGTTGCCTGATCAATTTCGAAGAACTCAGCATCAGCAGAATCTTCTAATAAGCTGTAGGTGATCTCGTCTCCGTCTTGGTCGATCGCGCCTAACTGCGAAACGAACCTTTCGTCAGGATCAACGGACACCTGAGCCTCGGGACTTTCGAAGACTGGAGCGTCGTTTACATTGAGCACTCTAACAACAACCGTTTGAGGACCGGATTGATGAAGCGTATCATCTACTCCATCGTTGAGATTTCTGCGATCATCGACTGCGACTACCACCTCGAGATCTGTATCTTCACCGTCGGGAACAATGTAGCCTTCCACCATTTCTAGCTGATTGGTTTGTGCATTGACGAAAAACCACTCTTGATCAGCTCCACCAAGAATCACAAGCGTTAGATTTTCAGTATCAGTTTCAATGTCCGCAGCCATCCCGACAGACAAAACATCCACTGTCAAAGGTTGACCTTCATTTACAGTAACTGCGGGAATCTGCTGCAACGTTGGAACGTCATTAACGGGATCGATGTCCAGCCTAGCGATTCCGGCTACGTCGTCCGTACCATCGGACACGTTGTATTCGAAGACGACGAAAGTATCATCATCGGCCGCGGGTGTATAAGCCCATGTACCATCCAAATTGTCAACGAGGACGCCATCGCCGGATAAAATTGACAGCCCGGACACACTAAGAGAATCACCGTCAATATCGCTCGCGTTGGCGAGCAGTTCCGCTTCAGTGATGACGCGCGTGCTGTCCTCAAGAATACTCGTCAACGTCAAAGGAAAGTTTGTAGGAGCTTCGTTGGCACCAACGACATCAAGCGTTGCACTACCTGCAACGGTTTCGCGACCATCAGTGACGTCGTAACTGAAGATCACATTGGAATTATCGTCGACTGCTGGCGTATAGGTCCAAGTGCCATCGCCATTGTCAGCAAGGGTTCCATTGCCCGACGTAATGGTAAGAGCAGACACGTTCAATGCATCACCGTCAGCATCTCTGGCGTTGGCCAATAGTTCAGCTTCGGCGATGACCCGATCGCTATTTTCGACTATTGATGCAAGTGTGACGGTTGAGTTTGTTGGAGCATCGTTGACTGGCAGAATATCAAGCGTTGCACTGCCAGCAACACGATCGGTGCCATCGGTCACATCGTAAGTGAAAACTACAGCGGCATCATCGTTGGCGACTGATAGGTAAGTCCACGTACCATCGCCGTTATCAGTCAAGCTTCCATTGCCCGAGGCAATCGATAAGCCGGAGATACTCAAAACATCGCCATCAAAGTCGCTGGCGTTGGCCAATAGTTCAGCTTCGGTAATGATGCGATCGTTGTCTTCAAGCACCGGCGCTAAAGTGACGGCTGAGTTTGTTGGAGCGTCGTTGACTGGCGAGACGTCAACGGTCATCGTTGCGGGATTGCCAAACTCATTGCCATCACTGACGGAGAACGTAAATGTTGCTTGGTCAGAGAAGTCTTGGTCTCCCAAGAAAGTCAACCTATCGACTTCATCTCTGCCAATTTCACGGCCAACAATCACCTCGACACCATCGAAATACAGCGTCCCAGCACCAGTCGGGAGGCTGTCGATTCGAATTCGATCATAGATCAACGCTTCGGCAGGATTTCGCTCATCAAAGAGAAAATCTGTTGCTGCGAATGAAAACAATGTATCTTCCAACGCGAAAGTAACACTTGGCAGCGCATCGGGTGCAAAATTGATTGCGGCATTTCTGCCGAACTCGGAAGTATTAGAACTTGCATCGATCGAGATTGCGGTAATGGAATCAGTATCCAAGAAGTTGCCGCTGGGCCAGCCAAAAGAAGGCCTATCGACTGTCAGCTTCCACTTACCATCTTCCAAAATCAAATCAGAAGTTTGAAAAGCCCCAATATAAAAGGCACCTTCACCGTAGCTTTCACCGCCCAGCGAGTCACCAGATCCAGCGTCGGCGACATAGATCTCGATCGATTCGACGAATTGGTCAAACGTCCCATCATTGTTTGCATCTCCAAGCGGCCCACTAGCAGCGAACTCAATTCGCAATTGGTCATTGGCAAAAGTAACATTGTCAATCTCTGGAGCGTCAAGACCAATGTTTCCAAAATCCAATTGCAAACCGTCCTCGAGTGTGATTCCATCGTCTACGTTTCCGATATCGATGCTGGACGGATTAAGATTAATGGCAACCCCCACGTTACCGCTGAACTCATTCATTGAGATAAGATTTTCAGTGGACGCGAAAGCTTGGGTCCTAATAGAACCTCCAGACGTATTGAAGATGGAACCAAGGACGTCGATACCGTTTCTGAAATTCTCATAGATCGCATTACCGACGACCAGACTCGGGGCTTGGGTGCGGAGAAGGATCCCTCCCCCTCTTGAAACGGCCGTTCCTTCTCCATTGGAAGTGATGGTATTGGACCGAATAAGGTAGCTTCCATCATCTCTCTCGGTGTCGATCGCGTAGTCAGCATTTCCAGAAATGAAATTGCCAACGACCGATATGTTGGTCGTTCCAAGCCCCAAACTTACACCGTCTCCATCGGTGATGCCTACTACTCCGTTGTTCAGAATAACATTGTCAGCTATCAGCCAATGAGTTGTTGCATCAAAGTCTGTCCGCGTGGAAAGATTAACGCCATCAAATTGGGCATCGCGGATCAAGTTATTACTGATCTCATTTGGAGAAGTTTCACTTTCTCCGGAAGCAGAAAGAATCAAGATATTGTCGCCGTTGTTTTCCACGCCAACTGGAGAATTTAAATTCGGATCAGCCCCAATAACATTTCCTGTAATCCTAATCCCAGTAACGTCGCCATCGATCCCTTCCGATGTTGTTCCCTGTCCATCGACCACAATGTTACCGGCCAATCTGTCCCCGTCTCCAAACCCATGAATCGAGATATTGCTTATCTCGACCCCTTCAACAACGGGATTCGCGTCGGACGCCTGCACAATCAGTCCATACGGCAGAGCGCCCCCTGACGAATTGACGATTTCGAGGTCTGGCGAATTGAGAGCTGTAATCGAAACTTGCGACGCATCGCCGAGTTTGTCACCATCGACTCCAACGGAACCAATGAACGATTCATTTGCGTTGTTCGGGTTGAGATCGTAACGAACAAGTGAACCTTTACTGCCATCGGTGGGAGTTTGCCAGGCTCGACCATCGACGATCGTATCGTCGTCTCTTATTGACGTTAGCGATTGATCAACTTCTATCCTCCACCACTGCTGCCCACTGGCCGCCGGAACTCCTGGCACGAACCGCATCCGATTTTCACCAGCAATCTCATTCGCGTTGATCAAGAACTGGTTAAATGATCCCTGAGCATCAGCATTGTTGTTACTCACATGGGTCACAACATCGAAATTGAATCCAAAGTCAACACTTTTGAGATTCGTATTGGTACTACTTGCTGTGAAGAAAACACCATGTTGAATCGTTCCGTCTAGAACAATCGTATCGCCCACAGCGGCACTAAAAGTGTCCGAGATAGCCGCATTTGCTCCTCCAATTAGAAACCCGTCCGCTGCGGTTGTTGATGTAAGATCGTTGTGGAAGTTCGCAGTGATCCCACCGGCACTCGAATAGGTTTGCTGCGCCCAAGTGTTACCTAAAGACAACTCGCCAGTGCCGGAATCCACCGCAACGAGATATTGCTTGCCTTCCTCAAGACCAGTGAAATGGTAGTTTCCGTTATCGGTATCGATATCGTCCACGACTGCGAACGTTTGGCCATCGATTCGTTCGAGCAACCGGACTCGGACGCCCTCAAATCCAGCAGCATCGTCAGGAATCGAACCGTCGACATCTATATCGTGAGCAACCCTTCCGCTTACGCGAATCACATCTGACAGCGTTGGGGACGTAACCACCACACCGAATTCGGTTGATTCGGTTTGCAGGTCTGATCCATGGAACGTTGTGACGGATAATGTTCCTTGCAGAAGCCCGGCAAAGTTGTCAGGAGCCACCAAAGCGATTCTGTCGATGGAGTCGCGATAATCATTGAGATTAATGTCCGTCACACCATCGGACGTCGCAATTAGCGTACTATCTGAACCATCGGTGCTTTCTAATAAGATTTTTGTGTCCGTCGGCAATCCTTGAAGAACCACGTTATTCAAGCCGTCTGCCGTATTCGGATCTATAGGTTCGAAATTTGAAAAAATAAGTGGAGCAATCTCAAGATTGACTTCGTTGGTCTCTTCGGTGGTCAACGACTGCAATGACTGTTGCGTAACGATTCCGCCATTGGAATTGAAAACCGAGACAATTCTTCCGTTGTTAAGCACTGCAAATTCGATGTTCCGCTGATCGCCTACTAAACCGTTGCCTCCGGCGACCTCATCACCAGAAAGCAACACCGTATCATTAACGAAAATGATTTCATTGAGTGCGTCTACGAATACTCTTTGGTACAAAACGTCCAACTGGCCGTTTAGCTCTTGGTGAACACCAATGACAAAGGTGCCATCATCAAGCACTGCGATATCAGGTCTTCCCGAAGAATCACGTGCGACACCTTCTGCTGATGCGACTTCGATCCCGTCTTCGTCAAAAACCGAAATAGAGGTCGTGCTTTGCAATCCAGACTCGCCGTCATATGCGACTACAAACCCGTTACTGGGTGTTGCAGCGATGCTAAAGTCACCGCTGGGCGCGATACTATTAAGCTCAAAAGGGGCAACAATCGTGTTGCCCACTGGATCCAAAATTGTCGCGACTAACTTATCGGCACCCTGTACGTCGCCATCTACTTTGTCAACCCACGCAACCAACAGGCGTCCGTCTTCCAATTCAATAATTTCCGGGTGGGTTTCCTGATCAAATGTCGACGAACCGTTGACCACTATTGGATCTGTGCTTAGTCCATTTGGCTCGAACAACAGCAGTTCGACAACAAGCTGCCCACCATCATCGACCGACTGATATACAACTCCAAATCCGCCGTCACCGGTGGCGACAATTGAAGGATTTGTCTGCTCTTCCAAAGCCAGAATCGCAATAGCGGGCTCAGGATCTACTTGGGGCTCACCACTGATAGTGACTGGATTACCAGACGAATCGAAGCGTTGTAGAAAAATATTGGCGAGGCGCGAATTGTTCTCTCTAAATGCGATAACAAACCCACCGCCACTACCATCTTCTAACACCTCTAATGCCGCGACATCTGGCTCAGCCGCGCCCTGCGGCCCTCTAAAGGTGAACTGCATTCCGACGGGAGTTCCATTTTCAAGAAACCGTTGCACGACGACGGATCGGCCCTGCACGTTCGGCTCACTGGTGGTCCAAACAACCACGTAACCGCCTTCATCGCCGTGTAAGGCAGTTACAGTACTGTCGATTCCTGCTGAAGCAAGCGGTACTGGCATATCTATCGGGATCAGACTATCACCAATAACAGCCACTCCGTCGTCCGCAGTTCCCTCCACTGTAACATTGACGTAATAACTTGAAGGCGCGTCGCTAGGGCCTCCGGATGTCCGTTCGAACTCAATTGAAATATTGCCAGCGTAGTCAACCTCAGGGATAAGAATTACGTCACCGCTTCGCAACGCTGTGAGGGAAACTGGATCCCCAACGTTTAACGCAACCCCCTCTTGATAGAGAGTTCCTGCGCCTTCCAAGGACAACAACTCTAGCGTCTGGCCGGGAATTCCGCCGGGCGTAAGTGAAGTGTCAAGAATCTGAACAACGTCTCCCTCGTCAATGACCGCCGTTGATCCAACGGCAGGGCCTTGGCCAAAATCATTGGGAACCGCAACCACAATCGAGGCAGCCACTGGTGTGTCTGCGGTGCGCGGTATGAACTCAGATTCGGCCGAATCATCTAGGCTCGCATCGAGAGTGTTTTCAAAACCATCGGCAAGAGGACCTTCCAATGATTCTGTAGATACTGTCGAACAAAGGTCGGGGGTTTCGTCATCGGCAACTAGTTCGTCCAAATGATCAAGCGTAGAAGTCATGTTGGCTTCGACTGATCCGGGGTCCAAATCACCTACTTCCGCTGGCTCTTGCGGATCTACGACGGCTTCGGCAAGGTCGATCGGTAGTGGAACGGCGCTATAAAGAATCCGTTCTTCAAGTGACTGCAGGTTCAGCGTCTTTTCTTGCGTTTTCTCGCGCTTGCGAAAAATGGCTTCGAGATTTCCGGCTATATTCTTGAGTCTTCGCATAGCTTCGGTCAGTCAGATGGAAGTTCGTTGCACGACGGATCCGCAAAATTTACGTTTTGCACCCTCTTTTAAATTCGAGCGCGCACAGGAGCGCGTGAAAGTGTAGCTCTCAGCTAAGAAAATGTGAGTAAATTGAGTTGCGCTAACGATGAGAGTGTTACTTTTGAAGAGACTGCTACAGACGTGTGGATTTTGAGGTTACTTCGATGCCACGCGTAGACTTTTCTAAAGGGCAGGCGTTCAAGGATGTTTCTCTGTCACCGCCCACACCGACCAGATTTTGAGCATAACTCTTGCCCAAATTTGCTAAGCTCAAGCCACCAAGAAACGTCCATACTCCGACTTTTCTTTGGAAAGACAAGACTTTTAGGAAAGCTATCGAGTGTGGCGGTCAAATTCTGTTGGGCCAATTGGACGACCAAAATGAATGCTGATGATAGGGCCAACACATCCACATGTTAAACTTTAACGGTTGTATGGATTACTCCGCCTGCTCCAGAGAATTAGCCTCAGAATAGTGCTGAACTTCTCTTTATGATCCGATTAAACGGCGATGGTAAGTCTTAAGGGTTGTGTTGCCTTTTTGAATTGACGGAGTTACAAGTGCGCTTTTATCGTTCCACAATGCTGGCAGTTTTGTTTGGGGCTTCTACTATCGGATGTCTTTCGCATGTGCATGCACAGTCTTTCGATTACCCTGACAATAGCGAATCAATCATTTCAAGATGGGCCGCTAAGCCAAACTCGAAGACGACAAGTCCTGATCTGTCATCTTCACGGTTTCCGGGACCGCAAAATTCGCCATCTCAATTTTCGCTCCAACGCTTCATACCCGCGCAAAAGATCGCTCCCTCCTCAAAACTAGTGGAACGCATTCGCGCGTTTGACAGCCGCAAGGCTTATTCATTGCCGGCGCCGGTCACTGGAGATTCGATTGCCATTGAAAGGACGAGACAAGCGTCTTGGGCGGCGGCTTTGCCTCGTAGACAAGTTGAGCAATCAATTCTCGAGGTCGTCGAACAGGGACCTTCGGTCGATCTCGATCAGCCAAGGTACTCACGAAACAACTATGAACCAATTAGCAAAACTCAAACACCTCAAACGACTCCCAACGTAAACTACTCAAACGTAGCAGCCCTCTCCACCACGACCCAAACACCCGTCGCCACTGCATCACCTTCGGCAGTCAACTCCAGTACGACCGCTGACGCATTTCCGTTGCCAAAAGTTCGATCTGGAGAATCAGGATTAACCTCCACTCAGGCCATCCTCAAACGTCAGCGACAGCAAAATCAGAATCTTGCTCGTACATCGAACACCAACCAACGCTCAGTGACTGAGCCACGGCGTTTCGCGGAAGGCTCGTTTGAAAACGAGTTCAACAAAGCCTATGAAGTGATTGTCAACGAGCACGCCAAAAGGGCTGCTTCGACTTCAACGGCACCACCATCGGTTCGAGTTGCCCAGAAGCGTTCGGTCAATGCCGTCAGCGCTGGTCACAGCCTGACCGACCGCGAACTCTCTTCAAACGATGGTCCCGCGTTCGACCTCATTGAACAAAACACAAACGCACCCGGTGAACTTCAACTTCCTCCTCTGGGAGATTCTCAGAAAGTCGCACCGGGTGACTTTCGGCATCCTGACCTCGGCGGACCCAGTCCAAACGAAAATGCAGACTTCGCTCCTCCCGGCAGCATGCTTTTTGAAGCACCTGCGCAACCCGCCACTGAGGTTGAACCGCAACGGGAGCCAGATATCCTGCCGTCACTCAAGGAAGCGACTTCGGATACTTCACCAGAACCAGTTTTTTCATCAGAACCAGCTTTCGTTAGTCCTCCGCAATCTCCCGCCGCGCCCAAAGTGGATCTCGCTGAACAGTTTGAAGAGTTTGCACCTGTTGAAACCTCAAAAACGTGGAAGCCACCGGTTATTCCCACGAGCCCAACCGAACAAATGGTTCCGGAGCACCCAACCGACTTGGCAGCACCTTCTAGCAGTGTCGAAACCATCGAAGAGGATGTCGCATGGTGGAAATCCCGTGTCGGCCAACCGCTTCATGTTCAGAATACGGCTCAACCAGTGGATACCAACGGTCTGGTCTTAGAAGCCCTTCGCAGTTCGCCGCTAATCAAGTCCGTGAGCAAAACGCCATTGATTCGAGAACTGCAAGTGGTGGAGGCCGATGCCGAATTCGATGCTGTGAGGTTTCTCAACTCTCAGTTCCAAGACCGCGTTGACCCAGTCGGCAACAGTCTTACCACCGGTGGTGAGCCCTTCCTCGAAGATAATATTTGGACTGCCGAAGGTGGAATCAGAAAACGACTTCGCAACGGTGGGAACTACAGCCTGTCCCAGACACTAGGCTTTCAGAACAGCAACTCGACTTTCTTTACTCCGCAAGACCAAGGGACGGCAACGTTGGCCCTTAACGTGACCCAACCGCTACTGCGAGGACGAGGACGCTACATCAATCAGGCTCAGATCTTGATCGCTCAATCCACTGGAAGTGCGGCGTGGGACACGTTCAAATCTGAACTTCAAGAAGAACTAGAAGGCATGGTCACCGCGTACTGGGACCTGTACCTGCAACGCAGCATCTTCCTCCAAAAGAAACGCAATGTTGAACGCGGCCAAGTGATGCTTGACCGTCTGTTGGGTCGCAAAGATTTGGATTCGCTTCCCGCTCAGATTGCGCGCGCGAAATCCGCAGTGCTTACTCGGCGGACCGAGTTAGCAAATGCTTTCCGTGACGTTCGCAATGCGGAAACAGAAATTCGTCGACGCGTCGCCGACAAAAACTGGCAGGCCAGCCAATCGGTTGAGCTTCTACCAATGGAAATGCCATTCGCTCAACTTAATGGTTTGGAACTAGAGCAGGTCGTCTACACCGCACTTGAAAACCGGCCAGAGATCGCCGAAGCCATCCGTCGCATTCGTATTGCGGGAGTCCAGCGAGACGTTTCGGCAAATGAACTTCTACCCGAACTCTCATTGCTGTTGGGAACCTACGTGAGCAGTCTGCGTGGGGACACCGGAATTTTGAACGCTTTCCAAGATCAATTCGGACAAGTCACCCCGGGCTACAGCGTTGGTTTGGAGTATGAACTTCCCTACCGCAATCGCGCAGCCAGAAGCCGATTTCAACAGCGTAACCTTCAACTCCGCCGCCTGCAAAACGAACTTGAAAACGTCATCCAGAACGTAATTGCAGAATCACAAGTCGCCACCCGTCAGGTAACTTCGGCGTTCGAAACGCTCAAGGCTGCTAGAGAGGCCGTGGTTGCATCGCGTGCGGATTTGCTACAAAACCAAAAGCGATGGGAATCGTTCGCGCTCGTGGAAGGCGATCTAACCGATGGACAATCTCCCACAGTCGTACTCGACCAGTTGCTTGATTCACAAGAGCGACTTGCACAGGCCGAAAACGTTTTCGCGGAAGCAGAGCAAGGGCTAAAGATCGCTGAGGTTTCGCTGCAGCGGACGATGGGAACACTATTGATGCACCAGCAGGTTGACTTCAGTCGTTCTGTCAAATGCGATGTACCCACAATCCACATCAACAAAGCGAACGCTTCGGCTGCAAGGCACCTACAGCCGGCTCAACCTGAATTCTCATCGCCATCGCAGTTCAACGCACCACAGTTCAACGCACCACAGTTCAACGCACCACAACATAACGCACCGGAGTTTGTTCAACAGCGACCTGCACAACGGCGTGTATCAACACTGCAAAGCATCTTGCCGACTCCAACCAATAAAGAGGTTGCAAGATTGATGCAACCACCGGGCTTCTCGGAGAGTTCGACTGCACGCACGTCGAATGATTGGACTCCTCCAAATAATCCAATATCGTTAGGGGCTCGTCAGTCCGGCTACTCGCCAACGCCAACACGTATTGAGCAGACAGGCTACCGCTCAGACGGTTCCGATCCACAATTCGACTTCGGCTACCCAGCAAAATAGATGTCGTTTGTCAAGATCCTATGCACCTGCAAAGTTAAGTTCTGAACACTTCTTTATCCACTAGCAAGGCGGTTGGGGATTTGATGGCTATCCTGTAAACTGTAGGGTTTGCTGTCGATAAATCCATTGGATCGGAACCTCCCAAGAAATGCCTGCTTCGGATATCGTTGTCAAAGGTGCTCGTGAACATAACCTTCAAGACGTCAACCTAGTTCTTCCACGCAACCAGCTCATCTGCCTCACCGGGGTCTCGGGAAGTGGAAAAAGTTCGTTCGCGTTTGACACAGTCTTTGCCGAAGGTCAGAGGCGATACGTGGAGAGCCTCTCTAGCTTCGCTCGCCAGTTCTTGGGCCAGATGCCCAAACCGGATGTCGACCTGATTTCAGGGTTGAGTCCCTCGATCTCAATCTCGCAGAAATCGTCGGGCAACAATCCTCGTTCGACCGTCGGCACGATCACAGAGATCTATGATTTCTTGCGGGTTTTGTACGCGCGAGTCGGTCAAGGATACTGTCCTAGCTGTGACAAGCCAATCACGGCGCAATCGCGTGACCAGATCATTGGTGCGATCATGATGATGGATGTCGGCACGGACTATGCCGTCCTCGCGCCCGTTGTCCGCAACCAAAAAGGTGAACATCGTGACCTATTTTCAGACCTACTCAAACGCGGATACACCCGAGCGCGCGTCGATGGCGAAATTGTTTTGCTCTCGGGCGAGGCCAACCTCGATCGCACGAAACGTCACAATGTAGAGGTCGTTGTCGATCGGCTGACCGCAGGCCCCAACATTCGAGGCAGGCTATCCGAGTCCGTTGAAGCGGCACTTAAGCTCGGCAAGGGAACTCTAGTCCTACAGATTGAAGGCGACGAGGCTCCCAACGTAGAGCTCACCGAATCGACTACAGACGACTCAATGGAGTCTGATGAAGTCGAAGGCACAAAATCCAAACGCGGCAGAAAATCAGCTCGTGCCAAAAAAACGTCCTCCGCTGAAACTTCGACTGATCGGGTCTTCTCCTCTCAATACTCCTGTGCGGGATGCGGCATCAGTTTCACGCCGCCAACGCCACAGATGTTCAGTTTCAATAGTCCACAGGGCATGTGTTCGACATGCGACGGACTGGGCGAGTTGTTTACTTTTGATCGTGACTTGCTGATCACTGACCCTTCGAAGTCATTCCAACAAGGCTGCTTTGACCTGCTGGGCAAATGGAAAGACCTTGGCCGTTGGAAGCGCCACATCTATCAGGGCGTCGCCGACACCTATGAGCGAGTCCACGAGTTGGAGCCCGGCACGATGCTGGAAACGGCTTGGGAAGAATTGCCGGAGGAAATCCAAGACGCTTGGCTGTACGGCACAGGCGATCTGAACATCACCTACACTTGGCGCGGGGGTGCTTCTCCGATGAAGTACGGCGGCCCATTCCCCGGCGTGATCTCTGAATTAGACGAACAGTACCACAAAACGACCGGTGCCGCGAAGATCCGCAAACTCGAAGCCTACATGAACGAAGTCGATTGCGTGGAATGTCACGGAGATCGTCTGAATAACCAAGCGCGTCACTTCCGCATGACTTCGACGGTTGAGAAATTCGCGGACAACCCCAGCCTTTCCTTGCCTCAAGTTTGCGAGTTGTCGATTGCGGACGCGTTTGAGTTTTTCTCCGCCATGGAGTTAGATCCGACACGCGCCTTTGTCGCCATCGAACCCATTAAGGAGATTCGCAACCGGCTCGGATTCTTACTCAATGTCGGGCTCGACTACTTGAACCTTAGCCGAACTGCGCCGACGCTCTCCGGCGGCGAAAGCCAACGCATTCGCTTGGCGGGCCAGATTGGCGCGGGCTTGGTGGGAGTCCTGTACATTCTGGACGAACCCTCCATCGGACTTCATCCACGCGATAACGATCGACTGATCAATACTCTGCAACATCTGCGTGATGTGGGTAACACCGTCGTCGTGGTCGAACACGATGAGGACACTATGCGTGCGGCCGATTACTTGATCGACTTCGGTCCCGGGCCCGGCGTGCGCGGCGGCGAAGTGGTCGTCGAAGGACACCCCTCGGAAATCATCAAGTCAAAAACGAGCCTCACTGCACAGTATCTCTCGGGGGCTCTTGAGATCGAAATACCCGAAGTTCGCCGCCAAGGAGATTCGACCAAACAGTTGACCATTGGCGGTGCCAGACACAACAACCTCAAGGATATCGACATCGAGATTCCGCTGGGGAAATTCGTCTGCGTGACGGGCGTCTCGGGGAGTGGCAAAAGTTCGTTTGTCAACGAGATTCTCGTTGAGACACTACGGCAAGAGCTTAACGGCGGCATCGGCGATCCGGGCGATCACGACAGCCTCGACGGCATCGAAAACCTTGACAAAATGATCGCTATTGATCAGTCGCCGATCGGTCGCACACCGCGTTCGAATCCGGGGACTTATATCAAATTGTTCGATGAGATTCGTAAACTCTACACGCAACTTCCGGAAGCCAAGACGCGCGGTTACGCTCCTGGACGATTCAGCTTCAACGTTAAAGGCGGACGTTGTGAGGCTTGCGAAGGAAACGGCTCCAATAAACTAGAAATGGATTTCCTAGCCGACATTTGGGTCAAGTGCCCTGTGTGCAATGGACAGCGTTTCAATCGAGAGACGCTTCAGGTCAAATTTCGCGATAAGTCAATCGCTGATGTGCTCAACATGGAAGTCGAAGAAGCAATCGGCTTTTTCGAAAACATTCCCAAGGTCTACAACAAGCTTCTTACATTGCAGGCCGTTGGTCTTGAGTATTTAAAGATCGGGCAGCCCTCGCCAACACTCTCCGGCGGTGAAGCTCAACGAATTAAATTGGCCCGGGAACTGGTTAAGCGTAGCACGGGCAAAACGCTCTACCTGCTGGACGAACCAACCACCGGACTGCACTTCGCCGACATCAAACTTTTACTGAAAGTCCTTCAGGATTTTGTTGATGCTGGCAACACGGTCTTGGTCGTCGAACACAACTTGGACGTCATAAAGACCGCTGACTGGATCATTGACATTGGGCCTGAAGGAGGAAGTGGTGGAGGACGAGTCGTTTGTGCTGGACCGCCGGAGAAAGTCGCCCAATGCGAGGAATCCTACACTGGCCGAGCTTTGAAGAAAGCGATGGGGCCGATCCCAGAGATTGCTAAACCGCTGAAGAAAAAATCCGACACGCCTGAACTCGCGCAAACCGTCAAGGTGCGTGGTGCGAAACAGCACAATTTGCGGACCGTCGACTGCGACATCGAACGCGACAAAATGACGGTCTTCTGCGGCCCCAGCGGCAGCGGTAAAAGCTCGATGGCGATGGACACAATCTACGCCGAGGGACAGCGGCGATACGTGGAGAGCCTTTCGTCCTACGCGCGGCAGTTCGTTAACCAACTGGAGAAACCAAAGGTAGAGTTGATTGAAGGGCTCTCACCTGCAATCGCAATCGAACAGAAGAACCTTGGCTCAACGCCACGCAGTACCGTCGGCACCGTGACCGAGGTATACGACTACTTGCGGATTCTGATGGCGCGATTGGGCACGCCATACTGCCCGGATTGCGATGCAACAATCGGCACACAAACCAGTGACGACATCGTTGACAAAATCATGCAGCACGATGAAGGCACGCGTTTGATGTTGATGGCCCCAATCGGCTTAGACGTCAACCAAACCTATGAAAAACTATGGGAAGAGGTTCGCGCGATGGGATTCCAACGTGTCCGCATCGACAACCAAACATTAAGTATCGATGACGCTCCAGAACTGAACCGTCGCAACCGTCACTTGATCGAGGTCGTTGTCGATCGCATCGTGGTTAAGCCGGAATCACGTTCACGTATTGCCGATTCTTTGGAAGCAGCACTATCGGTTGGCAAAGGCATCTGCAATGTGGCCGAACCGATGGAAAAGGTTCCGGAAAAGCATTGGAAAGTCGTCAAGCATTCTCAACATCTGGCATGCGAGTGTTGCGGCCGCAGCTTCGATCATCTGACACCAAACAACTTCTCCTTCAACAGTCAACTTGGCTGGTGCCCGGACTGCGAGGGCATCGGCACGCAAACTGGAGCCAACCCAGCAGCCGTGATGAAGGATGGCGAGCTGTCGTTGAAGGAAGGTGCCATTGGGCTCTGGCCAGACGTTTCCCAAAAACTGTCTAAGGATATGCTCAGAGCGTTTACTGATGGAACCGGAATTCCCGATAACCGTCCCTTCAATCAACTGGATGCTCGACAACGCCGAATGGTGTTCTACGGTACGGGAGACCGTTGGTTTGATGTGATGGACAAAGACGAAAACGTGTTGTTCTCATTCCAGTTCAAGGGAGTTTTCCCGACGCTCGAAGAGGCATCTCGATTGTCACCGTCGCTGCGAGCAAAGATGCAGTCGTTGATCGGCGAAGTCGAATGTGGTTGCTGTGGCGGCAGTCGTCTACGAGACGACGCGGCAGCAGTGCGTTTCCGTGACTTGACCATCGACGGCATCTGCCGGACGCCACTGGGAACGCTCAGTAAAGTAATGAGCAAGTGGAAGCTTGACAAGCGCGAGAAAAAAATCGCTGGCGAATTGATTCGCGAAGTGACCAGCCGCGTTGAATTCCTTAATGATGTCGGCTTGCAATACATTACGATCAATCGAACAGCCGCTTCGCTATCCAACGGAGAAGCGCAACGCATTCGCTTGGCCAGTCAATTAGGCAGCGGTCTTTGCGGGGTCCTGTATGTGCTTGACGAACCGACGATCGGACTTCACCCGCGCGACAACACTCGACTGCTGAAGGCACTACATCGCCTCCGAGATCTGGGCAACACACTGATCGTGGTAGAACACGATCGTGAAGTCATCGAAAACAGTGACAACATTTGTGATTTTGGCCCGGAAGCAGGAGTCAACGGCGGAAACATTGTGGCCGCAGGAACAGCAGCGGAAGTTGCAAAATCCAAAACATCCGTTACCGGTCCGTTTATCAGTGGCAGGAAGGGAATCGCGATTCCGTCCAACCGACGCCCTGCCCTTTCATTGGACCCTGAATTCAAAGACGTTGACTTTACGAAGGTCACGCTGAAAAAGGCGACGAAGAAGAAGGCTACGACCAAGAAAAAGGCTGCCAGCAAACCTGTGCCGATGGCGACCACGATCGATGTTGTTGGAGCTCGTCACAACAACCTCAAAGACACCTCTGTCCGATTTCCATTAGAATCGCTGACTGTGGTGACCGGACCAAGTGGTTGTGGTAAGAGTAGTCTGGTCAACGAGATTCTGTACAAATCGTTGGCTCGACGATTGCACCGCGCTTCGGCAACGCCGGGTGCTCACAAGGGTATCCGCGGAATCGACAACATCAATAAAGTGATCCGCGTGGATCAAACGCCGCTTGGGAATTCGCCGTCATCTAATCCGGCCACCTACACGGGTGCGTTTGACCTGATCCGTGAATTGTTCGCGCAGTTGCCCGATGCAAAGATCCGTGGCTTTACGGCACGGCGATTCAGCTTCAACGTCCCCGGCGGACGCTGTGAAGAATGTTTCGGCAACGGTCAGATCTGTATTGAAATGCACTTCTTACCTGATGTTTGGGTCGAGTGCGAGGCGTGTAAAGGCCGGCGCTATAACGAGGACACTCTTGCCGTACGATACAACGGCCGAACGATCGACGATGTCCTGAAGATGCCATGCGGCGAGGCGCTGGAACACTTTTCCAACATCCCGAAGATTCGTCGCATCTTAAAGACGCTGTGTGACGTTGGATTGGACTATGTGACCTTGGGACAGAGCGCCCCAACGCTCTCCGGCGGAGAAGCTCAACGCGTGAAACTTTCGGCCGAATTGGCTCGACCAGATACAGGCCGGACGTTGTACTTGTTGGATGAACCGACCACAGGTCTGCACTTCAACGACCTTGAGAAATTGCTGGAGGTCATCCAGCGACTGGTCGATGTCGGCAATACCGTTATTTTGATTGAGCATAACCTCGACATTATCAAGGCCGCGGACTGGGTGATCGACATGGGCCCTGAAGCGGGCATCGATGGAGGTCAGGTCGTCATTCAAGGCACACCGGAGACGGTGGCCGCATATGCCAAGGCGGCATTGGGCGAGACGCTCACCGCCTCCAAGAAGAAGGCTTCGAAGAAGAAAACGTCCACCAAAACAACAACGAAAACATCAACCAAGAAATCGAGCCTGCCAAGAAGCTATACCGGCGAAGCGCTCATTTCGGTTCTCGAAGAAGGCCCTTACAAAAAACGTAAAGCCTACGATCCTTCTAAGGATGATCGCTGGAAGAAAGGCGATCTAGACATCGAAGATGTCGGAGCAAACGCTCAGATGCCTTGGGAGGCTGACGGCAGACGCTGGCATACTCTCGATCGAGTTGGCCGGGGAGGCGAACCGGTAAAGTGGGACGGGCGCATTTTGGACGAGGTCGTTACGCGTATCGAACAACATGACAATTTCTCCGACACGGTTTGGAACCAAAGGACCGTTGTCGAGGTCGCGGGGGAGAAAAAGTCCCAAGGTTGGTTCTTCCACGCGGTGACCGGCGATGCGTGGTTCGTCACGCTTAAGTTCCGCGTACGACCGCGGGCATTTAAACGCGAGGAATTGGTCGAGGCAATTCCACTGCGCACGGCGAACCAAATGGAAGATTTGCCCGTTTATGGAAACAAACCTCGGGTGAAGGTCTCCAATACGAAAACTTCTTGGCAAGAGGTCGAAATCAAGGTGCACTCGTGGAATGAAATCAACACGCCGGCGTTTTGGAACTTCGTTGAAGGCGCGATAGCAAGTTTTCAAAACAAAACCCAACGTATCGAAGCCAAAATTGACGATCAAGCGCCGTGGGCCAAGCTTGGTGAGAAATGGCATCTGATGCCAAAGGGTTTCTCGCCGAACTCCAAACCGAAGTGGGATACTGCAGTCCTAGAAAAGTTTCGCGACCTGCTTCAAGAACTGGCCCCGAAAGGCAGTTTTGAGTGGACCAACAAGCAAGTTGTTCATTTCCATTTACCGGGCCAGAAGAAACCTTGGGTGACCCTACAAACGAAGAAACCAGACGCTCTCTGGATTCAGGTCGCTGGCCCTAAAGGAAGTTTGACGCTCGGTCAGGTCGCCGACTTCGCGAATCAAGCCTCGGCAAACAGTTCCGAGGGTCAGGATTCCGTGAAGATGTGTCTCAACGACATAGATGATGTGAAGTCCGATGAACTGAAGGCGTTTTTGAACAACCATCTAGAGTCGATGATGGCTGACGTCAGTTAGTCCCAGTAAACTGTCGCCTTTCGCCCCGCGAAAGTAGCGTTTGTGCTTCGGCAAGACATTCGCGGAGCGTTTAAACTCAACATAGAAGTGCCAATCAACCGTTTTTCCGCCTACACTCACCAATCTAGACTTAACTAAATCACCATGGCCAGTATTGCCGCTCAAATCCCCAAGAACCTCCCTTTCCGATATCGGATCGCCTGCAAGAAGATTTCTGGAAAACTTACCGTTGGTAAGTCGCTCGACGAGAGCTATAAAATTCCGGATCTCGGTTCGCTGGACGGTCAATCGAGTTTCGGCGACGTGCGGGTCGGCTGGAGCGAAAGTGGACTGCTGATTCAAGTCGCTGTCACTGGCAAAAAGAAATCTCTCTGGTGTCGTGAGACCGCTATTCTTGAAAGCGATGGATTGCAGGTATGGGTTGATACACGAGATACGCACAACATCCATCGTGCATCAAAATTTTGTCACTGGTTTGTGGCATTACCCTCCGGCGGCGACGGCAAGAAAAACACGCCGATCTCAACGATGCTGAAGATCAATCGCAGTCGCGAGGACAGCCCCACCATGAACCGGCAGTCCATCGAAGTAAAATCATCGACCAGCAAGACCGGTTATAAGCTCAGTTGCTTAATTCCGGACAAAGCGATGCACGGGTGGAACACAGAAGAAAACCCAAACATCGGATTCAATTTCGCTTTAGTCGACAGCGAATTTGGTTGGCAGACGCTCGCCATCGGCCCCGAGATGCCAATCAGCGAAGACCCAAGTCTCTGGCAGACACTTTCGTTTCAAAACTAGTGCTTCGTCCAGATTTGGAATTAGGATTTAGATGAAAACGAAAGCGCGCGAGCCCTCCGGTTCCCACCGTTGATCAATTGGCATTTATACCCGACGGCTTGCGCCGTTAGGCCTTGAGAGCTAACCGGCAAAGCGAAAAATGAATCTGGATGAAACACAAGTCGCTCGTCCAAGCCAAAATGATTTGTTACACGAAATGGATTTCGCCAGAGGTCCTTATTTCAAACCTAGTCAAAGCGATGGCCCTGCTTTTCAGGTGCAGGTTCATTCATCAGACGCGGGTTCGATGTATGCGTAATAGGCAGCCGTTGATCTTCCATCGGCCGTCACTAAATTACAACTGAATCTCTGCAACCCTGACTTCAGAGGCACTACGAATTGAGCCTGCGACGCGTCAGCGCCTACGAGCATCGTTTGCTCGATGTTTCCGATGCACAATTGCACCGCTTTCACGTCAATCGGCAGCGATGGATAATTTATCAACTTATTGTCCATTTCATGCCGCGCTTGATCAATTGCATGCCCGGGCGTTGTCGCGCTCAGGGCAACGTCTATCTCCATGGGCCATCGTCGCACGGTGAATCGGTAGATGCCCTGCTCTTTAACGTCCAACCACGTCCAACAGTCCTTTAACTTCATCGCGTTGCGAACATGATGCTGGCTGTAAGCAACGTTGTCTCCCAACAAATTCTGGGAGGTCACTTTCACAACACGCTGCTTGCTGGGATCGATGATAAAGGCGTTGGGGTTTTCGAACCCCGTTGAAACATCCGCCCACCAGCTTTCGTATTCTTTCACCAACCGCGCCTCAACCTCTGGATGTACTGCTGCAACATCCGTACGTTGCTCGGGATCTGCGTAGAGGTCATAAAGCTCTTTGCCAACCAAACGCCATTTCCCTGACATAACAGAAAAGTCTTTGCCGTAAATCGGCATGCCATCACCAAGCCGTTTACCAAACCGACCTTGATGATGCACAACCAAGGTACGTGGGCCAACACGTTCGTCGCCCTTTTTGAGCGACCGCGCTATAGAGACGCCATCAAACTGAATCGGTTTCTTAAGCTGCACCCCGCATAAATCTATCAAAGTGGGCATTAAATCAAAATGTGCCGTGAGGCCATCGAACTCTCTACCGCTGACCAAACCGCCCTCGGGCCAGTGAATGAAACACGCCGCACGATGGCCGCCCTCATAGGCAGATGCCTTGCGTCCACGCAAATTCGCATTGAAGCCGGCCTCAGCCCACCCATCTCGATTACCTTTGCCATCCTTTTTTAATAACGCTCCATGACCAGTTCCATTGTCGTTCAGAAAAACGATAATGGTATTTCGATCGAGATTCGATTCGGAAAGATGCGTACGCAAACGACCAAGATTTTCGTCGATGCAGTCGATCATTCCATAAAAGCAAGCACGCTCGGCATTGACGCCGGACTCACCACGATACTTTTGGGAATACTTCGCCGGCACATGCAACGGACCGTGTGGAGCATTAGTTGACAGCACAAGCAAGAAAGGACCTTCCTTATTGCGGTCAATGAATTTGATCGATTCGTCAAACCAAACATCCGTACAGTAACCCTCGACCGATTCGGGCTTGCCATTTCGAAAATACACATCGTCGTAGTAGTCGTTATTCCAATAGTCCGGCGTCTCGCCGATCATGCCGCCACCGTGAATGAGCGTTTCGTCGAATCCGCGATCGTGCGGACGAAAGGGATAGTTATCTCCGAGATGCCATTTACCAAAAATGGCTGTCCGGTAACCCGCGTCTCCAAAGACATCAGCAATCGTGATCTCGTCGCGTTGCAGATGGTGACGACTGCCATAAGTCAACCAAACGCCAACACGCGTTGAGTAGCGTCCTGTCATCAGTGCGGCGCGTGTTGGTGAACAAGTTGGATCGACATGAAAATCAGCCAGTCGAACCGAGTCACTTGCCAGTTTGTCTATCTCGGGCGTTACAAGATAAGGATTCCCATGGCAGGACATATCTCCATAGCCCTGATCATCAGTGATCACAATAATGACGTTCGGTTTTGTACCACCTGACGCCAAAGCAACCTCACAAGCGACAACCAAAATCGTCACAATGGTCATCATTGCACAGCCAGAAATTTGTGTGCCATGTCCTCCAAAGCGCGCCAAATCTCTGAATCTAGCGACACCTGTTATCGTGCTCATTAATTCGTCTTCAGTAACATTGAAGGATGCGTTACAAAAACTTCGTCCACTTATACGAGGATACGCCAATCCCGGCAGTTATCAAGATTGGATCTGGGTAAACGAAAGTTTTGCGTGCTGCTACGATAGAACTATTTGTGACAACAGCTGACCGCACTGTGTTACAATTGGAAACAAAGAACAGCATTGCTGAAAACGACTCCCCTCATGTTCCTCTGAGCCTCGAATGACGATGCTAAGATTGATTTCGCTTGTCGGCCTGTCTTTGGGTTTTACGCTTCTGTGGGCATTGACCCTGGAGGCGCAAGAATCGCAAACCGAACCAAAAACGAACTTTGTTTTCCTGTTGGTCGATGATCTTGGCTGGGCCGATCTCGGATGCTTTGGAAGCACGTTTCACAAAACGCCCCACATCGACGCGCTGTGTAATTCAGGCATGAAATTCACGCATGGCTACGCCGCCTGCCCGGTCTGCTCGCCGACACGCGCCAGCATTCTTACAGGACGCCACCCCGTACGGGTTGAAATCACTGACTGGATCCCAGGGAGGCGGACAGACAAAGATTCCAAATTCCAGCACATCGAGGATCGAGACAACCTAGCGCTCCGAGAGACAACGATTGCTGAGAAGCTTCAAGAGAATGGATACCAAACATTTTTTGCAGGCAAGTGGCATCTTGGCGACGCCGGTCACTGGCCAACAGATCAAGGTTTCGATTTCAATATTGGTGGCAATGTAAAGGGGTCGCCACCAGGCGGATATTATGCGCCATGGAAAAACCCAACACTCAACGCCAAAAAGCCGAAAGAGTACGTTACCGAACGACTTACCGAAGAATCAATTAGATTTCTCAAAGAACGTGATCCAGAGAAACCATTTTTGCTTTATCTGTCGTACTACAATGTGCACACGCCGATCACTCCTTACAAAAAACGCTTCAAGCAATTCAAAAAGACCGCCAGCGAGGCATTCGACAACGCTACTCCGTTTCAAAGAGAAGGCAATGGCACCTCGAGAATGCGACAAGACAATCCGGCTTACGCATCAATGGTCTCTGCGGTCGATGACAGTGTCGGTTCAGTTTTGAATGCGATTGAGCAGTTGGCATTAGATAAAAACACGGTCGTCATGTTTTTTTCCGACAATGGCGGGCTGTGCACAACGCGCAAGACTGGTCCAACATCGAACTTGCCGCTCCGATCTGGAAAAGGTTGGCTCTACGAAGGTGGCGTGCGCGAGCCTATGATTATTCGAGCACCGGGCGTCACGAAACCTATGACGGTCTGCGAGTCCTCGGTCGTCAGCATGGATTTCTTCCCAACGATATTGGAATTAGCAGGACTTCCCAAGAAACCCGAGTTGCATGCCGACGGCAAGAGCCTCGTTCCGATGTTGCAGGGGCGCGTACAGGCTGAGGACAGGACGCTTTATTGGCACTACCCCCACTATCACGGTTCGACGTGGACTCCGGGGGCATCGATACTCGAGGGTGATTGGAAGCTGATCGAATTCTACGAACGAGACGATTGTGAACTGTACAACCTAGCGAACGACCAAGGCGAATCAGACGATCTCAGCAAGCAACGCCCCGAGCTAACGAAGAAACTACGAAACAAACTTGCGGCGTGGCAGAAGAGGATGGGCTCTCAAATGCCAAAAATGAATCCTGACTATCAAAGGGAAATAGAATGACTCGAACACTCTCGTTTACTGTGGCGCTGACTGCGATGTGCATAATGCTATCGGTAAATGCTTCCGCCGATGATGCGGGAAGCGGCTCAAGAGAAACTAAACGGCCAAACATCCTCTGGATTCTAGCTGAGGATCTTTCTCCTTTCATGGGTTGCTACAACGACCCTATCAACTCAGGACACACTCCCACGATCGACAGAATCGCATCTGATGGCGTGCTGTTCAAAAGGGCGTTTGTTCCCGCACCGGTGTGTTCGGCCTGCCGATCGGCTTTAATTACCGGCGTGATGCAGACCACCACTGGCACGCACCAGCATCGCTCAAGCCGATTCACTGATGGAGAAATCGTTCCTGAAGAATTGCGAATCAAATTACCAGAGGACGTAAAGACCATTCCCGAGCTGATGAAGGCCGCTGGTTACTTTACCTATAACGACGGCAAGGATGACTACAATTTCCACTACGACCGAACAGCGCTTTACGATGTTGGATCAGCCGACGACTACAAGCCCGGCCAAAACGGATGGCAGGGGAACAAAGGGAAAAACTTCCTGTCCATTTCGGATAAGACTTGGAGACAGAATCCTGACCAGTCCAAACCGTGGTTTGGGCAGATCCAAATCATGGGTGGCAAAGCTAACGCGAAACATGTACGCGACGGTGAGAAGTTGAAACCCAATGATGTCCCGCTGCCACCCTATTTCCCCGATGTCAAGGCGCTGCGAGCAGCATGGACAATGCACTATAATTCAGCACGTGGAGCAGACGCGCGCGTCGAAAACATCCTTGCTCAACTGAA
Source organism: uncultured Pirellulaceae bacterium (assembly GCA_938036435.1). GTDB lineage: Bacteria > Planctomycetota > Planctomycetia > Pirellulales > Pirellulaceae > Mariniblastus. The sequence continues at coordinate 97,324 of CALHPU010000035.1, forward strand.
GGCCGATGGACAACTCGAAAAAACGATCGTGTTCTTCTTTTCGGATCATGGAAGCAACCACTCGCTTCGTCATAAACAGTTTTGTTATGAAGGTGGGCTACATGTTCCGCTGATGGTGATGGGAAATCATCCGAAGCTTAAGGCCGGCACCGTACGAAACGAGCTTGTGTCGGGTTTGGACATTTCCGCCACGACTTTGGCTTTAGCGGGTGCGGCTTTGCCCGATTACCTCGACGGGCAGGATCTATTTGGGAAGGACTACGCACCCATTGATTACGTCATTTCAGCGCGAGATCGTTGCGATTACACCATCGACCGCATTCGTACGGTTCGATCAGAGAACATGCGATACATTCGTAACTATTTCCCAAATCGACCAATGATGCAGGCTCAATATCGCGATGAGAAACCTATCGTGCTTGCACTTAAGAGGGCGCTAGAGGAAGGAACGCTTACTGATTATCAGAAAGAACACTGGTTTGGCGATAGACCGCAGGAAGAGCTGTATGATTTGACCGTCGATCCTCACCAGATCAATAATCTGGCAACTGACCCGGCATTCGCCCAAGCGCTCAAGCAGCACTGTGACATTTTGGAATCATGGATCAAGCAAACTGATGACAAGGGACAGTACCCCGAAGATACTCGGCAACTGAAAGCGACTTTCGACTTGTGGAAAGACCGCCCCATTTTCAAAAATGCTGACGTGAACCCAGAGTACGACCAGTTCAAAAGCGTCTCCGATGGTGCGGATGCAGGATGAATAGCCATCTACTTTCGGTAGGCATCTTGCACCTAACTTTGTTTGCCAACTAGCGCTTTTTTTTCGCACAAATTATGCGATTCATTGGCGTGATGGCTGACGGGATAGAAGCCCATCGCACAAGATAGCCGGCCGCCTCAAGGCGATAGGTTCGGTCAACGTCGAATGCTGTCTTCAGCCCAAGTTTGGCCACGATCGATTGTGGAGCCTGACAAGCGGCTTTGGGATAACAGCACGGCAGTATCGCCAATGCTCCTCCACTCTCGATCGCCGTCTCAATACAAAGGTCGGACAAAACCCCGCACGCGTGAGCGCTGACAACGGACGCCCCGATAGCAACCGTACCATCGCCGGGTGTTAGTTTGGCTTGTACGTTCTCAATCTTCGGTTCCACCCAAGGCGCAATCTGACTAACAATCTCAATTAGCTTTAGTCTGCTGGGCGGCTGCAAACGGTCAGCGAGTACTACATGCTCAACTCGTTTCTCGAACATTGCAAACAACACGCCAATGAGTCCGTGTCCGCAGCACAAATCGGCGACGCACGTCGCACGCGTCTCTTTTCGCACCCGTGCGAAGAACTCGAAACTTTCCAGCACTTCTTTGATCGGCAATAACCGAGCCGCAGCCAACTCTCTTACCAAGCGATTCTGAAGAGTGTCCTCCGCGAAAAACCTCTGTGCGGCCGATTCATAAAGCCGACTGTCAGATCCCAACCAACGCTTTTGGTCTTCGGGAAGATCATTTAGTTGAGGAAAGAAGCGAAATCGATCCGCAGCCGAGTTCTGTTTTCTCATTTTTTGGCCCTCTCGCAATGGCTCGCGTCCAATCCGTCAATAGTAGCGCTAATTAAAGCCAGTCGCTGCTGGCCTCTGGTCGTCAGTTGGCCGAACTGACTCCAGTAGCTTTTCTCCTCCAAAAGATCGGCAAGAAGATCAGCATCTCGCGCTTTGACTAACCATGGACCAAATTCAAACCCGCAGGCGCGATCGACATCGTCATATGCTGGGTCGTCTTGGGAGGATCCAACCGGAGAACGGCGAAAGGACAGCACCGCATATTTTCCCGTTGTTCTTACGACTTGCTCGTCCACCAACCAGAAACCAGCCGACCAAGCCCACTGCCTGATTAATTCGGCTCGCGAGTTGGGTTGAAGTACGACTTCGGCAGGAACCCTATCGGGATACCGTTGGAGAATAGACCTCATGTTCTCAGCGCCCATTCCACAAATCGACAGGCTATCTGCCTCACCGGTGTTGAGCGCTGCCAAGCCATCGCCCAGTCTTACCTCTGCCGCCAATCCCGCCAAGGTCTTCCTCGAATTTTCAAAAGGCTGCTGTTTATTATCGATCGCGATGCCGTAATCGATCCGACCGCTGCCCAAAAGCGAGGCCAGCAACAGTCCGTGATCTGATCCAATGTCGGCGTGCACTCCCGAGCGAATTCGGTGCGTTACCGCGATCAGTCTTTGGTCAAGCTTTGGCATTTGAACAACTAGGTCGGAGCTGGCAAGTCACGTTTCTGGAACACCTTCAAGCCGATCAGGTAACACATCACGCCCAAGCCAATCAGTGCTAGGTTATTCAGCAGCGGCCCCGAACTGACAAACGCACCCGCTTCATCATAGCGCACCCATTGCAAGGCATCCAGCAGATTGTGCTGTGCTAACTCGATAGAATTGGCTGGTGAATATAGCCCAAAGATGCTGCAATAAACTACCCACGGACTTTCCTCCAGCGACATCCCCAGAATCTTGATTCCTGCATTGGCAAAATAGAACGCTGAGAGAATGCCCAACGTCCGCCAGCGAAAACTGTCCATTGCCGAGACCATGGCGGAGAATGCTGATAGAAAGAAACCCAGTGAAAACAAATTCACCAATCCGGGCAAAAACATGATTGCATCCACCTCCGACGACATTGGCACCTCGGTCATCTTCGGTTGCAGGAAACCTGCGGGCATTCCAAACAGCTCGGCAACGACTGCTGTTTTAGGACCTACGAACGTTATCGGAACCCCAAGTATTTCGGGGTACCGCGTTTCTTCAACATTGGTTGTCCATAGACCAATCGACATCCCCAACCACGCGACCAACACTAAAACAATCACACCAACTACGGTAAGCATCGCGTGGTGGAGGAAGATCCGGGCGCGACTAATGGGTTGAGCCAAAAACATCTCCATCGTGCCACGTCCTAATTCGCCGCTGACAACGTCAGAGCCACGCACAATCGCCCACGCTGAAACCAACAGTACCAACATCGGTTCGTCGAGAGTAAACGAAGTCCGGCCAAGATAGGAAACCAGCCAGTCAAAATCGACCGAAGAAAATTTACGCCAATCCTTAGGTAGCAGATCCATGATCTGCTGAAACTGCGCTGTATCAAGCTTTCCAACAACGCGTACGCGAAAGTAACAGAACGAAAGCACGCCCAGTACGAGCCCAACAAAAAGCAACGTGGATTCGTTGATGTATTTTCGTATTAGCGCAGAATTTAAACGGCTAGATCCCTGTAGAGAATCGTTCATTGATGAAACCTTTGATAGACCGATTTCAAACCGATAGGCTCAATGGCGACATCTCCTAACTCCGCTTGAGCTAGCCAACGTAAAACATCGGCCACTCGATCCGGCGTCTCGATAATGGATCGGTCATTCTTCTGTGTGATGGTCAAGATCTCAGCCAGCGATTCAGGCACTGGCGGCAAACCTGCCGGGCATCCGACAGTGATGCGATGTTGCCGATTGAGACCGGACATCGACTCACGAAACACCAGCTGGCCCTTTTTCAGGATTCCCACCTCATCACAGACCTCCTCAATCTCGCTTAATACATGAGAGGAGAAAATCACCGTCCGCCCCGCCCTTCTGGCCTCAGAAACGAATTCAAGAACACGTGCGCGAATCGTTGGGTCGAGATTAGCAGTCGGCTCATCAAGAATAACCAGCGGGCAGTCGACCGAAAGACAGACCGCCAGCGCGAGTTTCTGCCGCATGCCAGTCGACATCAAACCCACCCAACGCGACAGGTCTAATTCGAGTCGCTCAGCAACTTCTAGGGCCCGTTGATAACTGGCATTGGTTCGATAGCGCACAAATTGCTTCAAGACCGAACGCCCTTTCATCAATCCGTAAACACGCGCATCGCCGGGAAGGTAGGTCACTTGCTGGTGAACGGCCAGTCGATCCGAATGACAATTCATGCCGGCCACCACGGCCGAACCAGAGGAAGGTTTGAGAAATCCCATCAGAGTGCGAATCAGCGTCGATTTCCCAGCACCGTTTGGACCAAGCAGACCAAACACTTTGCCATGGCCGATATCTAACGTGACGTTGTCCAACGCGACGAAGCTTCCGAACGCCTTGCAGAGCTGACTGGTTTGGACCATAGGATCTATAGTGATCGGTTCGGTGTTCAAGGCTTGCTATCGATGGCACTAGAAGAAATAAAGCATTTGCGGCAGGGGTCGCTAACTGATTGTCATCAAACATTGAATCTAGACATTCAGCTTTACCAAAGACTACCCAACGGCCGATTCAAGCGACTCGTCCCTGTCTTGGTTCTTGATTTTTTCCCAAGCTTCTGCCAGTTTCTCAACAGAGTATCTGATCTGTTTCTCTGAGTGGATTGCCGTCATGAAAATCCTGACGCGCGTTTCAGATTCAGGGACCGCAGGATACAAGATCGGCTGAGCGTTGATGCCTTGTTCGTGAAGCGCTTCGGAGAGTTGAAGTGCTCGAAATGAATCTCCAGTGATGATAGGAATGATAGGCGTACCCTGTGCCATGCCCGTGTTGAGCCCAGCCTCTTGAGCCAGTTTGAGAAACAGTGCCGAATTTGCCTGAAGCTGAGCGACCAATTCGGGGTGTTCTCGCAAGACGCGCAATGATCCCAAAGCCGCTCCGACGTTTGCTGGCGGCATTCCCGCTGCGAAAACGTAACCGGGCGTTGTATACCGGAGATACTTTATCATCTCACTTTTGCCGGCGACGAACCCGCCACAACTTCCGAATGACTTACTCAGCGTGCCCATCCAGCATTCCACATCATCACGCTTAACGCCGAACACCTCAGCGACGCCCCGACCGGTCTTACCCAACGTGCCAATCGAATGAGCCTCATCGACGTACATCCACGCCTTGAATTTATTCTTGATCTCGACAAATTTTGGCAGGTCAGGGAAATCCCCGTCCATGCTGTAGAGGCCTTCGACGACGATTAACACACGTCGGTAATCATCGCGCGTTTCTTTTAGTATCTCATACAGTTCTTGATGATTGTTGTGCTCAAAGGGTCGACGTCGAGCACCCGAAAGTGCAGCACCTTGAATCAAACTGTTGTGAGCAAAGCTGTCGTGAATGATCAAATCGCCGGGTCCAACCAAGTGGCCGATCACTGACTCGTTGCACGCATGTCCACCGGGGAAAGTGATAATATCTTCGACTCCAAGAAACTCTGCCAGCTCCCTTTCCAACTCTCGGTGGATCGTCTTTTCGCCAGAGACGATACGACTTGCCGAAACACTCGTGCCGAAGGTGCCGATCGCTTTGATCGCGCTCTCATTGACTTTTGGGTGGCCCGACAAACCGAGATAATTGTAACTTGCGAACGAAATCAATTCCTTGCCATCGATGCGAGTTGTATCTCCAATTCGGCCTTCATGCACGGAGAAGAACGGGTTGCGAATCCCGGTTGCCTCAATTTTGGATTGCAGCGCATTGAGCCGGAGGAACTCTGGCATTTTCTCAAGTTTGTAATAGGAATCTGGAATCGGCCCTTTAATACGAGAGGACTTTTTCGCTCCGGTCGCCGTCCCATCGACCAATTCCACACCGACATGCGTTTCGATCGCTTCAGCAACCTCGCGCACTGTCTCCACGTCTTGCAAGACCTCTTCTGGAATGCGCCCGCCGAACATCTGCTCGAGAGTGTGGGCAATGTCCAGCCGTTCCATTGAATCGAGGCCAAGATGAACAATATTGGAGTCGGCGTTGACGTCTTTAGCGCGACTTTCGCCAACTTGCTTGACGACCTTTATCACGGCCGCCAGCACCGTCGGATTGAGCGTCTCGTCATCTGCGACCATCATTCCGTTAGCAGATGGCGGCAGTAATTCTTCGTGGTCAATGCCACGCTGAGACTTCTCGGATTTGGCAGCCGTTTCCTTCCAAGCAACCCATTCGGCGATGACAAGCAAATCGCCACCGTTGAACGCATTCTTACAAGCGTGTCGCTGAACTTTTCCGCTGGAAGTCTTGGGAACACTGTGGGCTCGAACAAGTACGATCGCGTCGGGCGGCAGATCGTGCTCCTCAGTCACGCTGGCGCGAATCGCGTTGATCACCGCATCAAAATCTCGGCTCTTGCGACCTCTTTCCACCTCGCAAACGACGACCAAGTGCTCGCGGTCCCAACGATTGACTGCGAAAGCAGCAGCACCACCAGAGCGCGTCCACGGATGACACTGCTCAACAGTCGTTTCGATATCCTGAGGGTATCGATTGACACCTCTCACGATGATCATGTCTTTCAGACGACCGGTGACGTAAAGCTCACCATCGTGCATGAATCCAAGATCACCCGAGCGCACGTAATCTCTACCATCGTCTGGTGAGATGCGGCATCGAAATGTTTCCTCGGACTCCTCGCGGCGATTCCAATAGCCTGCACCGGCGCTGGGACTATTGATCAAGATCTCGCCAATATGGTTATCCTGCAGCGGCTTGAGCGTCTCCGGGTTCACGATTAAAACTACCTCGTCCTCGCAAACCTGTCCGCAACCGACCAGCAGTTTGGCGTTCTTGTCGGCGGGATCGCAGGGAACAACGCGGTGCTGAACCAGTTCATTCTTCTCAAAACTTCTGATCACAGGCTTTTTGCCCGGCTCGCCGCCGGTTACCAACAGTGTCGTCTCCGCCATGCCATAGCACGGGTAGAACGACTCGTGGCGGAAACCGTAGGGAGCAAAACGCTCGGTAAACAAATCCATCACGTCCGAGCGTACCGGCTCGGCACCATTGAACGCGACGTTCCAACAGGAAAGGTCAAGTCCCTCGCATTGCTCCGGTTTGATTTTCGCCGCACACCAAGCGTAGGCAAAGTTTGGACCACCAGTCACCTGAACGCGGTAGTTGGAAATTGCTCGCAACCAACGAATCGGGTAAGTCAAAAACGAAACGGGTGACATCATGATTTGGGACACGCCACAATACAGTGGGTTCAAAATCCCTCCGACGAGACCCATGTCGTGATAGGCGGGCAACCAAGTGCAAGCGCGAGACTGATTAGTCAACTCAAACGACTCGGTGATCATTCTACAGTTGGCCATCAGATTGCCATGAGTCAACATGACACCTTTGGGTGATCCGGTCGATCCGGACGTGTACTGAATCAACCCAAGGTCGTTGCTATCGATCTTCGGCGGCACCCAATCGTTGGCCATAACTGTAGGAATGTCTTCGGTGGCGATCCAAGGAATCCGACGTAGGTCAGGCGCGTCTTCCATCCTCCCACGAGACTTTTCAGTTACCGAATCAACGGTCAGGGCCAAAGATGCATCGCAGTTTTTAGAGATCGAATTGATGCGGCCCATGTTTCGGTTGCGGCGCGGCGGGTATGCAGGCACCGGAACAACCCCAGCGTAGTGGCATCCAAAGAAGGCACGAATAAAATCAAGCCCCGGGGGGTAGAGCATGACCGCGCGCTGACCGGCAAAACCCATCGCAACCAATTTGGCTGCCATGGCCCGTGCCTGAAGATCCAATTCCGAAAACGTTAAACTATCACTTTCATCATCGCCATTGAGATATCGGTAGGCGACAGTATCGGGTAGAGCGACAGCCCAATATCGAAGCCTTTCGACAAAATTTGTCTCTGGCGGCGAAAACGGAGCAAGCAAGTCTTGTATTTTTTGCACTTAGTTGTGTCTCCATGAATTCCCAGTCATTGGGAAATCATTGGTCAAGTAGCGGCCGTTGTTGATCACCGGAAATGAATAACCGGTGGCAAGATTCCTGTTTTTATAAATCGTCAAAACAGTACTCCGATCACGTGGCTGCTCGCGAAACTTCTCCCTTTACATCGCATCTTCGTTGGTCAGGGCGACGATAGGTAAGTTGCAGATTATAGCGGAAAAACGCGAATGTTAAATTGACGCAGTTGAATTGTCTTCGACCGAACCCGATGGGCCTCCTCAGGTCTCCAGTGCCAACCTCTAGGCTGTCAAAGCTAACCCAACACCCCCGAAACGAGCTATTACTGGGGGATAAGCCCTCATTTAAGACCAGTCTGTGGCGATTACGAAGCTTTTGTCGTCAGATCACTCTCCAACGGCCATGCGACAGGCAGACGGAAAAGCAGAAACCGTAACAGTCGAACCGGTCGTAAGGCTAGGGCAGATGCCGCTAAAAGTTGGCTTTGCGTATTCCGATTCTATATTTGCGGGCGGTTGGAGACATTCGTTCCTCAGAAATAAGCCCCGCTCCATTAGTAAACGCTTCGGTGGAAATCAAGTCCTCCAAAAGAGAGCCATTTCAATGCAAACGCAACAACAAGCCATGCCTACTACCGCACATCAAGTAAAGCACTGCAAGAGTTGTTGGCGAGAAGACATTCACAAGCCAGCGCGAATTTCACCGATGGTCTACGGTGGATTGGTTGTGATTTCATTTGGTTTGATCCTGGCGTTAAAGCCCACCCGTTGCGTTTGTTGCGGCACAATGAGAGTTCTCTAGTAACAACCAACACAAAACTGACGAAACCGAATAGCCTCCTGCCGAAGACAGCAGTAGGCTATTTTTTTGCAATATTCTGGCCTTAGTGCAGGGTACACATCTCCACCGCCAACCTCAGTGATTCCATTGGGCGTCCCGAAGCTGGAATGAACTCCTGAGCAACGTAGCCTTGGTAGCCAGTTTTCTCGATGGCCGCAATGATCGCCGGATAGTTCAACTCTTGACTGTCGTTTATCTCGTTGCGTCCGGGAACGCCGCCGGTGTGATAATGGCTGAACCACTGATGGTGTTTTTCAATCGTCGCAATCACATCCCCTTCCATGACCTGCATGTGGTAGATGTCGTAAAGCAGCTTGAATCGCTCTGAAGCAACCAGCTCGCACAAATCAACGCCCCACTGAGTATGGTCGCACATGTAGTCCGGATGATCGACCTTGCTGTTGAGCAATTCCATCGAAAGCGTCACTTCAAGGTCTTCCAATAAGGGAAGCAAACGCTTAATCCCAATCGCACAATTTTCCATTCCCGTCCGGTCGTCCATTGAGCCCCGGTTGCCAGAGAAGCATATCACGTTGTCAGCACCAGCCGCCTTCGCCGCTTTCAGATATTCTGTATAAACCTCCACCAACGCATCGTGATGCTCAACTCGATTGAATGCGGCTTCGATGATCCCAACGGTTGTACCATCATTGAGATGCGTCACCGGATTAGCAATAATCGGGCAGACCAGTGAATACCGGGCCGCAAGCTCCATCTGGTCAGGCGTCAGTAAGTCAACCGCATCCAGACCGAGGGCTTTGCCTTGTTTGCAGAACTCCTCAAGCGATATCCAGTCCGCGTAACACCAGTGACAAGCAGAATGTTTAATTGACATTGAGTGATTCTAATAAAAGGGTTCTTCCCAGAACTAAGTGGCACGAAGTTCTTGTTGAATTAGCCATTTCAAATGGATGTAGTGGGATTCGCCAGAATTCC